>NZ_JBIWEU010000002.1:0-483051 GCF_044762675.1 Peribacillus sp. NPDC096448
GTCAAGGGGTTAATGGGTTAGACTCTATTTTTGAGTTTAGATTTTCGTAGTAGATGGTGGCGGCGAGGAGCGCCGCCATAGGAGTTTCTTATGAAGCTAAGGAGTAGTTTAGTGTAATTAGTACACCGTTTATTCGTACTGTGCGGTTAAATATTTCTCATTTCTTCCTTAAAATCATCCAATTAAAAAGTGAAGTCACACTCTAAAGCATGGCAGTGTGGAACCTCTTTAGAAACAAAGTGGTGCTAAAAGTGATCGTGAGGACCTGATTAAGGCGTTGGACTATTTAAGGGAAGGTGACAAGCTGGTTGTTTACAAAATAGACAGACTAGCTAGGAGTACATTTGATTTACAAAAGATTGCTAAGGATTTAGAAGAACGTGGAATAGCTTTAGTATTCATCAAAGAACAGATTGATTTTAGTGCACCATCAGGAAAGCTAATGTTTACTATGCTGGGGCTATTGCTGAGTTTGAACGTGATCTAATTAAAGATGGAACCACTGAGGGACGTAAAAGGGCTAAGGCACAGGGTAAACATATGGGACGTAAAGGGAAGGACGAGAAGGTCGTTAAGAAGGCGTTAAATCTGTATGATAAAAGAGAATCTAACGGTTTAAGCGTTAATGATATAGCTAAAATGACTGGCGTTCCACGTTCCACTATTTACGCTAAAGTGAAAGAGATGACTAGCAAATAGCTAATCGTGTTTTTTAACTTTAAAATTATTTAAAGGGTGATTTTAAGCGTCTACTAACTGTACTAATTGGTGTACAGTAATCTTACATGTAAGAGAATAGTTAACATTAGCATTGAAAAAAGGATCTTCAAATCGAAGACCCTTTCTTAGTGCCTATTTAGTTAATGGTATTTTAATATCATCACCAACTTCAAGAATACTATCTTGACGATCCATAACCGGAGCAAAAATCATAATATATTCGTCCTCTGCGCCCTCTACTTCACCCTTACTAAAAACTGGATCAACTTTTTCACCAGCAGATTTCAAGAATACACCAGATTTTTTATCATCAACGATATAACCGTATTCTTTATCAACTTTCCTTGCATTAAGAAATTTATCCTCTAATTTGCTCATTACTCTGTATTGCATTCCACTTTCATCTTTTAGGAGTTTTGTGTCAGATCCAGTAACAACTACTCTTGTTTCAAATGCTGAAAACTCTATCTGCTTAATCTTGTATGTTTCGTTTTCAAACGTGAATTCTCTATTTATTTCTACGGTTTCTCTTTTTGAGACGGCAGATTGATCGAGTTTAAAATCGAGTGGCCATGTCGTTTGTACACTGTCCCTCCCACTGTCATTCCAAATTGTCAAATTTTCGATTTCTAAACGAATGTCTTGGCCTTCATATTTTTTGATTGATTCAAAGGATAAGGCTTCAGCCATCTTGTTTTCTTTACTATCGTAATAATTACTTCCCCATCCCACATTGTCTAACTTCTTTCGTTCATCTCCAACAATCAAGTAGATTGAACTTACACCCTCAAAAAGGTCAATATAATGTTTTTTTAAATTTGTTTTTTCACTTTGATAGGTCAGTAACAGTTTTGTTTCCTTTTCATCCGTCAACACCCTGTTAAAATGCACTGTTATGTCATGTTTTTTATCATAAAATGTTTGATCAAGAACTTGGCCATGTCCTAGTTTAATTGCCGCCTTAACACCTGTATCATCAATATGTTTGCTCAAAAATATTTTATCGTCGTTCTTAACTGTTTCAGCTTGTGAATTAACACTCTCAGTAGTAGAATTTTGTGTTTTGGAGCCACAAGCTGATAGTATCAATAACATTAATAAAAAAGTAATTAATATTTTTTTAGACATCTAATTTCTCCTTTTTATAAGGGATGTCCAATTTCAACAAATGAAAATGCACAATACCCTTTCTTTATTTGTTGTATTTTACCACATAAATCCATAAATGAATTCTTAACTATCAATATTTTATTGTATACTCCATACAAAACTAGTTAACAATTTCAGGAAGTAGCTAAAAAAACCAAACCCATGGGTATTGTATCAGCGGTTTGGTTCTAATGGCACTAACGGGGCAGTTTAGTTTAATAAGACTTTTAGAGTCAAACTACCAGTTTAAACCTTTTTAGGAAAAATGTCGTATATAGATTTAGGGAAATGTTTTTTTAGAATAGGAGGAACAGGTTATGTTAGGGGATATTATATATCAAGTTATTGTTTTCGGAGGTATAGCATTAATTTTAGGTGTTTTAGGTTATTTATTTTTTAAGAAGACCAAGAAAAGCTAATTAAATTTCTAATTCAAGTATCGTGTGCGTTAGTTGATTAAGGAACACAAAAAAATGATTTTTTTTATAAGAATAATCCAATTTAATATTATAAGGGCATGTTTTGATTCATCTTTTTTCAAAACATGCCCTTTCTATTTATTCATTCACCTTATTAATATACATTTTTTTCTAAATGAACACTTGAATATTTAATTCACATCTATTAAACTAGTGGATAGTTGTTAAAAAACACCAGAAAAGGAAAAAATTAGTTGTTCTCTATTTGAAAAACACTGAATTTGATCCTTTTTTGGCGAGAGAATTAAATATCTAATAAATGGATATTGGAGGTTTTTGTTCTTAACAAATTATTATCATGCAAACAAAAAAACTGAGGGAGATTAGAGAATGAGAATACCAAAAAAGATAATAGGTATATGCGGAGCTGTAGGATTATTATTTGGGGGGACAACAACATTTGCTGCCACTTCTACGAATACTCCTCAAGTTGTTAAACATGAGAAAAAGGTAGAAGGAAACTTACAAGAGGAGATTATAAAAGTAGATAGTAGCGAAGTTAAAAAAAGGGGAATCCTTACTTATTTTAATAATAACAAACCAAAGAAGTATAAAGAAAATGAGGTTATCGTAAAATTTAAAAAGAATTACTCCATAAAAAGTCTAGGATCCCTGAGCACTACTTTAGGTTTAACAAATGCAAAAGAATTGAATAAAGAAGGAATACATGTAATGAAATTTTCCAAAAATAAAAAGATGGCAGATGTGTTAAAAGAACTTAACGCTTCTTCTAATGTTGAGTATGTAGAGCCAAACTATGTATATCAACCGACAGCAGTTACAGATCCCCTATATAACGAACTATGGGGACTTAAAAATACTGGACAGGAAATATTAGGGCAAGTTGGTAAAAAAGGTATTGATATAAGTGCGGAAGCAGCATGGGCTAATACAAAGGGCAGTTCCTCTCTTGTTATTGGAGTGATTGATACAGGAATCGAAATTAATCACCCAGAATTAAAAGATAGAATTTGGGTAAACACTGAAGAAATTCCTAACGATGGAATCGATAATGATAAAAATGGATATATAGACGATGTAAACGGCTGGAATTTTTATGATAAAAATAATAAATTGTTCATTCGAGGAGAGGAAGACTTCCACGGAACTCATGTTGCAGGAACAATAGCTGCAAAAGCAAATAAAATTGGAGTTACCGGTATTGCTCCAAATGTGAAAATTATGCCTCTCAAGTTTCTCGGACCATATGGAGGGTACGAATCTGATGCGATTGTTGCCATTGAATATGCTAAGGCAAAAGGTGTAAAGATTTTGAATAACTCATGGGGTGGAGGAGAACATTCACAAGCATTAAAGGATGCTATTAAAAACTCAGGTACCTTATTTATAGCTGCGGCAGGTAACTCTGCAGAGAACTCGGATACAAGTCCAGCGTATCCTGCTGCTTATGATTTGCCTAACATTCTTTCTGTAGCTTCTATTAACAATACAGGAAATCTTTCAGGTTTTTCTAACTACGGTGCAAAAAGCGTAGATGTTGCTGCTCCTGGTGAAAGTATTTTAAGTACAACCCCAAGTATGGAAGGCGACTATTCTACGGCTTATGAATATCTTGATGGAACATCCATGGCTACCCCGCATGTTACAGGAGTAGCAGCGTTAGTAAAAAGCGCACGTTCATCATATACTCCCGTTCAAATCAAGGATGCTATCTTGAGAACCACTACAAAGCTGTCTTCATTAACAGGAAAAGTTGGTACGGGAGGACTTGTGAATGCAGGGAGAGCAGTTAATTTCGATGTAGATTCTGATATTCCAGGTATTACTTGGAAAGGAGGAAGTATCAGTACTTCACTTGATGCAAGTAAAGATAAAAATGATGTTTATTCTATTAAACTATTAAAAGGGGAAAAGGTGAAGGCTACACTAACTGGTGATTCCGAGACGGACTTTGATTTATATTTGTATAACGACACTACAAAGACTGTAAATTCGAGCAACGGCATTGTAGCACATTCAGAAATTGCAAATTCATCCAAGGAATCCTTTACTTTTACAGCTCCTGAAACAGGCACATATTATTTGAATGCCTACGCTTTTAGTGGAGCTGGAAAATACATTCTTTCTGTAACAGAAGGCATTGGAGCAGGAACATATGAAAATACGAGTAAATATTTTGGATATGAAGGAACATGGAATAAAATATCCGATGGAAGTGCGTCGGCAAGCTCATACACAAGTACGAACCAAACCGATTCAACTGTGAAAATTGTGTTTAATGGTACAGGAATATCCTATAAAGCTTTAAAAAATGACAAACAAGGAATTGCAAAAGTGACATTGGACGGAAAATCAGCAAATTATAGCTTGTATGCTGCTACTCCTAAGTATAAAGAAGAAATCTTCAGTAAAACAGGACTAACTGCAGGGAAGCACGTATTATCTATTGAATGGACTGGTCAGGCAGATCCTGTTGCCCGTAAAAATTCTACAGAGGTGAATATTGATTCCATCTCAGTTTTAAAATAGTTGTTATATAGAGTATACCCTTAGCTTCCTCCATAAAGAGGATAAAGCTAAGGGTTTTTGTAGTCGGGAAATCCTGAATTTGAGTGGTGAAAATTATCCATAAAACGGTAGTGTATCATCAGGAAAGCTAATGTTTACCATGCTTGGGACTATTTCTGAGTTTGACGTGATCTAATTAAGGATAGAACGGCAGAAGGCAGGGAATGTGCTAAGGCACAGGGAAAACATAAGGGTGGAAAGGGCAGGACGAGAAGGACGTTAAAAAGGCTTTGAAGCTGTATCAGGAAATAGATTCTAACGGATTAAGTGTAAATGAGATAGCTAAAATGACAGGCGTTTCCCGTTCCACTATTTACGCCAAAGCGAAAGAGGCGACATTTTAATAGTGTTAGCCTTTTTTTCTGCTTACAGTGGCATTGTGCAAAAATAGGTTTGGAGGTGCGTTGTCTAAAACATCTACTATGTAAAAGTTAAATTTTAAAATGAACAATTCTAGAACCCAGTCCAGCAGCGACAAGTGAATAATCTCGAGATATTTTCAACTTATTTCCGTAGTGTTTTTCAATAAAAAGTCCGGCTCCTAATGGAATATTATATATTAAAAAAGCTACAGCTACATAAGAATCTGGGATTGAGGGGCTCAAAGACTTATTGATTTGAATCTATATCTCCTTAGTTATATCAGCCTTTAACAACTTTTGTTGACCATAAATTTTTTCAAAAAGAATTCCTGTTAAATAGTAAAACACGAGGCCAAAACAAATGTGAATAAGTGTAAATTTAGGACCAAATGAAGTGAATTCATATACTAGAACTGGCAATTTCACTGTTGACCAAGCTCCTAAGAAAAACACTATATAGCGGACACTGGCTCCTTTTTTCAATAAAAGTACTGCAATTGGAAAGGCTATATAAAGAGGGCCCGCAGCTACTGTTGCTAATAATAAGGTGAAGAAGACACCGTATATACCTGATTTTTCACCCATATATCGAATGAGTGATTCTTTCTTTACCCATTGATCCAATAATCCCACTAATATAAATATAGGAGGAAGTAGGAATAACATATCCAAAATACTTTTACCAGTTAATTGAACTGTTGTCATAGCGATAGCTTGATTCATAAATGAAATAAGAAGCAGCCCTAATAATAAAATGAAAAAGAACCGATATCTTTTTAGTTTTTTCATGTCATCACCACCCAAATAATCAAAGCAAATAGAAGAGACATTATTATGGCAGAAATATTTCGTGCATAAGCAAAACTTCGTCCAAAAGTTTTTTGTTCCATAGATAAAGTTGTAAGTCCTACAGACATTAATGTCGACATTAATACCGCTACTTGTGGAAGAGCAGCACCATTTTGAACTAATGTATGTCCGAGAGGAAAGACGATAAAGCTTGGAACTAAAGCAATTGAGCCAATGAGTGTTGAATAAATGATGCCTAGTAAGCCAGAATTTTCGCCAATAATTGAAGAAATAAGGGACGGCGTCAATAAAGATAATGCGAGCCCAACAAAAAGCATAATAGCTAATAAATCCGGTAAAACATTGTGAAACATTTTCCATGAACTTAATAAAGCCGCCTTTGTTTTATATTTATCTTTTGTAAAAGAAATACCTAAATAAATAATGGCTATAGTATATAGAATAATTCCATTAATCATTATTTTGAGCCTTCCATTCTTTATATTTATCTTGAAAAAACTCTAAATTTTTAATTTTTTCTTCAATATCTATTTGAAAATCTTCTAATTTTCTTCTTCCAACTGTAGTGATTTTGTACATCCTTATCGGTTTATCTCGATCAGATGTATCCAGATAAGACTCAACAGCGCCTTCTTCCTCTAATTTTTTTAGTGTGCGATATAATATGGCACTATCAATTGGATTGATGGGAAGCTCTTCCTCACATTTTTTCAGAAGTTTCCCTCCATAGTTATCTCCCTCTGTTAAAAACAGCAATAGAAATGCACCTGTATGTCTCCCTGTATGTTTCATGAAATATATAACCTCCTAATTTTAATGTGAAAATTTTTTTCGGTAACAAGTTACTGTTAATAACAGTATGCTTTCATAAACAGTAATGTGTCAATTTTTTTCTTTGTGATAACAAAAAAATTAGAATGTGAAAGGTTGCACTTAAACTACCAAGAAAATAAGTTTCTTTAAAAATGAAAAATGACAATACTTAAGAAGACCCTGCTCAATCGTTTTAAAAAAAGAGGAGAGCGTTAATTAATTAGTCTATAGATTAGGGATGACTGGATTAAGTATCAGTATTGACATTTCCTAACCATTTTCATTCTTTGTGGTGAAATGCCGATTTTGGCGATTCATGGATGGCTAACGGGTGCGTTAGTGGAGTGTCGGAGCTGCCATTTGGTGGCTTTTTTTCTTAATGAACTAAAGGGGCAGTTTAGTTCAATTAGCGTTGTGTAGTCGAACTATGTTGTAAGTCTGTTAATATTCAATCAAGATTTTCAAGGGATTAATTCTCCCTTCACTCAATTCCTCAAAACATCGGCATATTTTTTGTTTGGTTATTTTACTTTCGAATATCTTTTTTAAAAGGGAGCCAGTCTCTTTTACGCTGTTTAAATACCATTCTGAGTGTTTTCTATAATCATAACCATCACTTGAACCGACTATTTTTAATTCTTTAATATAAAACTCTGGTTGCAATTCAAATTTTTCCTTGTTTCCATCTGAGAGGATACAAATTCCACCATCTTTGCGTATTGATTGTTGAAGTGTTTTAAATGCTTCATTACGAGCAGAACACAATCTTTAGGGGAACTAATTCCGTTTTTAAATCCATTTCAAATAAACGTGTATCAAAGTCACGTAATCAATCTTCGTATGTATATTGAGTTGCTTTTTCATTACCAGGGACACCTCTCTGAGTTGAAAGATCGTATAGTGGCCCTGGCAAATGAAATGGAAGAATATAAAATCATCCAATCGATTCCAGGTATCGGAGAAAAAATCGCAGCCACGATTATCTCTGAAATTGGTGAAATCGATCGGTTTAATCATCCGAAAAAACTGGTGCCTTCGCTGGAGTAGATCCAAGTGTTCACTCTTCGGGTAAGTTTACGGCAACCATTAATCGTATTACTAAAAGAGGTTCGAGCAGACTACGTCATTCTCTATATCTTGCCGTACTTTGCGGCATAAGAAGTTCAAGGAACAAAAAGCTTAAAACATTCTATGATAAGAAAAAATCAGAAGGAAAACCTGCCAAAGTGTCAATCGTTGCCTGTATGAATAAGTTGCTTCATTGGATATACGCTTTATTAAGAGAAAAGAAGCATTCCTAGATTTAGCCTGATTAACGATTTTGTGAAACAGAGAAAAATCCTTCCAAAAGGGTTTTGGAGGGTTATTTGTCATGAACAAAAATAGTATATCATAAGGGAATGAAAATTTTAGAGAAAGATATTGACATCCTATTAGCTGGTTTAGTTCTATAATGACACTAAAATAATCAAATATTTTATAAAAATTGTATAACAAGTCACTAGAAAAGAACCCTTTTTGATCAATCTCTTTTCAAAATGGATTGTATTTATTTACGAATATGAGGGTTCATGAGGACCTTTTGATCAATCTTTATTTCAAAGCTACAGTGGATTCTTGTTTTAACAGATGCTTTAACACAATACATACATGAACTGAGCTGGAAAGTTCCCTCCAAAGAAAGGAATAAGAATGGCCGAAAATCAATTTGATTTTTCGGCCATTTTAATATTTGAAAATGGGGGATTTAAGAATTATTTTTCTACAGATGCAATGATGTCATCAGCTAAGAGTTTAGAACCACTAGCACCTTTTAGATCTTCACTAGACCAATCAAATATCTTTATAGGCCGGCTATAGCAAAAGCATTTAAACAGACTATATGAGTTAGTCTATATTGCTTATAATCACAACATTCAACAGGTAACAACTCTTTTATACA
This sequence comes from Peribacillus sp. NPDC096448, assembly GCF_044762675.1. Classification (NCBI taxonomy): domain Bacteria; kingdom Bacillati; phylum Bacillota; class Bacilli; order Caryophanales; family Bacillaceae; genus Peribacillus; species Peribacillus sp. NPDC096448. Next base: position 8,805 of record NZ_JBIWEU010000002.1, read on the forward strand.
ATTAAAATAAGTAAGAGTTATATTAAGTATTTTTCCTTAGGTAATTCGGCTATCTTTTTGTTTTTAATTAATAACAAAAGAAGTTATATACATTTTGTAAAGTAATATGCTTTTCTTTAGTTCTTTTGACAATTAACGTTCCTTTATTATACAAGGGGCTGTTAGGTTCAATAATTAGCTGTGTTGCAATCCAGTTAATATTATCGTTGTTTCTTTTCAAATTTCTGCTTAATGATGATGCAATTCCTTTAGCTTTTGTATTAATAATATCAAAAAATTTAATTTCTTCATTTTCGTCTTACAAAAGAAGGCAAGAAAAGGAACATTCAACATTGTACTTGTTGTTTTTGTATATAGCTCAATTCCCTCTAATCTATGCTGACTAACCATTAGCCAATCTCTATTTGCCTATTAATCTTTAAGACAGATTTCATCATCAGCCTGAAGCAAGCAATCATTTCATGTTTCCAGTAAAAACGAAGTCATATCTAGCCGATTGTGATAATTAAGGTATAATGATAGGGGAAAGATATTTTGTAACGGATTAGGTGAAGATGATCATGAAGCTAATCATTGCGGAGAAACCAGATCAAGGTTCAACGCTAGCGGCTCAATTTAAAACGAAGAAACAGCAAGGCTATATAGAAATCATGCCGAATGAACTTTTTCCCGATGGAGCTTATGTAACTTGGGCCGTCGGGCATTTATGTCAACTCGTTTCGCCAGAAACTTATCATTCAAAATGGAAAAAATGGTCGATGGAAACGTTGCCGATGATTCCTGAGAAATTTCAATATGAAGTGACCAGACAAAAGGCAAAGCAATTCAATGTTGTGAAGACTTTGCTTAGGAAACCGGAAGTCGATGAAATCATTCATGCAGGTGATGCCGGGCGTGAAGGAGAATTGATTGTACGCAACATCGTTAACTTATGCAATGTCCATAAACCGATGAAACGTTTATGGATTTCCTCTTTGACCCCAAAGGCGATTTATGAGGGATTCCAAAATCTGAAGAGCGAGGAAAAAACCAGGCCGCTTTATTATGAAGCGTATACGAGAGCTTGCGCGGACTGGGTTGTGGGTATGAATGCGTCGAGGGCGTATAGTATTTTATTGAAACAAAGGGGCGTTTCGGATGTGTTTTCAGCTGGAAGGGTTCAGACACCGACTCTCGCCTTGATTGTGAAGCGGGAAATGGAAATTGAGCAATTCAAGTCTGAACCGTTCTGGGAAGTGTTCGCTGACTTCAAGCTGGATGGAAAGAAATATCAGGGAAAATGGCAGCAGAACAATGACCCGAGAATCAAGACAAAAGAAATGGCTGATAAAATTGCCGCCTTTTGCAAGGGGAAGGAAGCTGAAATAGCTGAAATGGATACTGAGAGGAAAGAATTTCAGCCGCCTTTGTTATTTAATCTATCGTCATTGCAAGCGACAGTTAACAAGATTTATAAATATTCACCGAAACAGACGCTTGATATAGTTCAAAGTTTATATCAAAAAGGGATCGTTTCTTACCCGCGTTCAGATTCCAATTATGTGACGGAAGGGGAAGCCGAAACATTTCCAGATATTTTGCAAAAACTAAGCGGATTTTCAGAATATGAATCACTGTTTCCTTTGCCACAACCTAACATCATGAATAATAAACGGTTTGTAAATGAAAAGAAGGTGACTGATCACTATGCCATTATTCCGACGGAGCAGGTAACCGACCCAAAGCGGCTTTCTGCTGAAGAACGGAATATATATGACTTGGTGGTCCGCCGGTTGATTGCGGCTCATTATGAGAAAGCCATTTTTGATTACACCACCATTAAAACGCTTGTCGATAAGCGGGCAGAATTCATTTCTAAAGGTAAGCAGCAGATTCAAGAGGGATGGCGCAAAGTGATTTTCCAAAATAATGAAAAGGATGATGATGATATCATTTTGCCGTCCGTTTCCAAAGGGGATACTGGAAAGGTCGCAAACATAAAGGTGAAAGAAGGAAAAACCCAGCCTCCTAAGCGTTATACAGAAGGTCAGCTGATCACTTTGATGAAAACTGCCGGAAAGCATCTGGATAATGAAGAGTTAGAAAAAGTGCTGATGAAAACCGAGGGTCTCGGAACCGAAGCAACTCGGGCTGGCATCATTACCATGCTCAAAGACCGTAAATACATCAATGTCAAAAAGAACCAGGTGTTTGCGACAGACAAAGGGAAAGTGCTGATTACTGCGATTGGGGAGAAAATCCTTGCTTCACCCGAGATGACAGCCAAATGGGAACAGCGCTTAAGGGAAATCGGTGAAGGTAAGGCTTCAGCTGGAGGCTTTATGGAAGCTGTTAAAAGGATGTCAGCAAAAATCATCAGCGATGCAGTGGAATCATCGGAAAGCTGGGATTTTCAAGGGCTGGACACCGAGTCGATTCAACGGAGCGGCTCTAAAAAGAGAAGTTCCGCATCTGTGGGCAGCTGTAAATTATGCGGTTCAAAGATTGTCGATAAAGGGGAATTCTATGGATGTGTAAGTTATCAAAAAACAAAGTGTAACTTCACTATCTCCAAAAAAATCCTTAATAAGAAAATTAGTCAAGCAAATATAAAAAAGCTGTTGGCAAGCGGTGAAACGGATTTGATAAGCGGTTTTAAGAAAGGGGAAAAGACCTTTGATGCCATTTTATCTTGGTCCGATGCTGAAAAAAAGATCAGTTTTACATTCCCAACAGAACAAAACGTCAAGCAAACTTGAGAAGAAACGTCAATAAAGGCGCCCTGAGACTTATATCTTCTTGTTTCGGGGTCGTTTATATAGTAAAATTTTTAGATATGCGTTTGAATGGGAGGATTCCGAATGCCTACACCGAGCATGGAGGATTACATAGAACAAATTTATTTACTTATTGAAGAAAAAGGATATGCAAGAGTTTCCGATATTGCCGAAAATCTTTCCGTCCACCCATCTTCTGTTACAAAAATGGTTCAAAAACTTGATCAGGAAAAATATTTGATATATGAAAAGTACCGGGGTCTCGTTTTAACTGCAAATGGGAAAAAAGTTGGTAAAAGGCTCGTATACCGTCATGAACTTTTAGAGCAGATGCTAAGGTTGATTGGGGTCAAGGAAGAAAATATTTACCAGGATGTAGAGGGGATTGAACACCACCTTAGTTGGAATGCCATCGATAGGATTGGAGACCTGGTTGAATTTTTTGAAGAATCTCCTGACCGTGTCGAGGATTTACGAAAGATACAAAAAAGAAATGAAGAAAATTCAAAATAAGCTGCCGCTGGCAGTTTTTTTTATGTTTTTGAAAAACATCCGTTTTCTTGAACCGGTCATTGTTCGTTTTACAAATAAGGTGAAAAGGGAGCGACGTTTTAAAAGAGGATTTTTTGATTATGAGCAGAATAGCTATAAAGAAGCCCTGGTATTATGATTCGGGAGAAATTTTCTCAGGTTATTATTTAGTTAGGGGTTAAAAGGGGAGGGGGAATTCCTGATGAATTTACATACATGGCATAAAGAGTCGAAAAAGGAATGGGATGTTTTTGCACCAATGTGGGTGAAGAATTCACAAGAAATGTGGGAAACGGGGAGCCGGAAAAACATCATTCCTTTCTTTTCTGAATATGTACCTTCGGGAGTGAAGGTGGCTGACATAGGCTGTGGAGATGGAGTTGGTTCTTTGAAATTGGCCGAAGCGGGATTTGAAGTAACCGGAGTTGATTTATCCAATGTGATGATTGAATTTGCAAAGGGGAAAACCGCTCAACAACCAGGACTTTCTTTCCTTCAAGGGGATTTTTATAATCTTCCATTCGAAGATGAAGAAATGGATGCGGCAATGGTCATAAATTCTTTGGAATATACGGGTGAACCATTAACGGTGATGAAGGAAATTCAACGCGTAATAAAGCCTGGAGGTTATGTCTGTTTTGGAATACTCGGTCCAACAGCTGAGCCGCGAAAAAAATTCAGTTTCCATCGGTTATTGGGAGATGAAGTCATCATGAATACCATGCAGCCGTGGGAATTTGAAAAAATGGCTTTAGAAACGGGATGGAAGGCAGTGGCTGATACCGGTGTTGCAAAAAGAGGGGTGGACTATACAAAGCTGGAACATTTTTCAAAGGAATTAAAGCAAGCTGTATCGTTCATGTGGCTTTTCCTCCTTCAAAAAGAGGTGGGGCAGTGATGGAGAAGTATCAAATCGATCAATTCGTTGAAAAGACGAAACAGCAGGATAAAGGGCAAGGTTTATTCGAACTTGAAACGGAACGAATTCTGGAAATTAATTTGGAAAAGCAGATCTGGGCGAAAATGGGGACGATGGTATCTTATCGCGGCGACATTAAATTCGAGCGGGAAGGTATATTGGAGCATGGTCTTGGTAAACTCTTTAAAAAAGCCTTAACCGGTGAGGGTGCATCCTTGATGAAAGCCACCGGAAGCGGCAAGTTATACGTCGCGGATCAAGGGAAGAAGATTTCAATTTTGCAATTAAATGGTGAATCGATCTGTGTTAACGGTAATGACTTACTCGCATTTGAGCCGGGGATTCAATGGGATATAAAAATGATGCGGCGCATTGCCGGGTTATTGGCGGGGGGATTGTTCAACGTAAGGCTTGAGGGGAGAGGCATGGTCGCATTCACTTCCCATTATGAGCCGCTTACTTTAATGGTGGAACCGGGGAATCCGGTCTATACGGACCCGAATGCCACAGTAGCTTGGTCAGGGGAATTGCAGCCTGAATTCGTAACGGATGTTTCATTGAAGTCGTTTTTTGGAAGGGGAAGCGGCGAATCCGTTCAAATGAAATTCGAAGGTCATGGATTTGTGGTCGTCCAGCCTTTTGAAGAGGTATATTTCGGTAATAAGGAATCATGAAACAAACAACCTGAGTCAGAACTCAGGTTGTTTCCCATGATACTCGGATGTGTCTGCGATAAAAAGCGATTCACTTCAAAGTGAAAGCTTCTTTTTCTTACCCTTTCAATCCCACTCATAAGGGGTTGATTGGTAGACATAATAGTTCAGCCAATTCGAGAACATCAGGCTGCAATGGCTTTTCCAGCGGTGAAGAGGCATCTTGGTAGGATCGTCATCAGGAAAGTAATTTTCAGGGAGTTGCGTATTGATCCCACGCTCCCTATCGCGCCTGTATTCTTCCCCTAGGGTATCTGCATCATACTCGAAATGGCCGGTAACCATAATTCTTTTTCCATCAACCGAAGCAGCGATCAGTACCCCAGCTTGATCGGACTGTGCGAGAACCTTCAATTCAGGATGGTTAACTAATTTTAGATAGTCAATATCCGTGTAGCGTGAATGTGGGGCCATAAAATAATCATCGAATCCGCGGACTAGATTTTCATTCGGTTCAAGGACCTCATGGGTGTATACGCCGAAGCATTTCTCTGGAAGTTCGTATTTGCCTATTCCATAATGATGGTACAGGGCAGCTTGTGCCCCCCAACAGATATGTAGGGTGGATGTGACATTTTCGCTTGACCAGTTCATGATATTCTGCAGTTCTTCCCAATAATTAACGTCTGAAAATTCCAGCTTTTCTACTGGAGCACCTGTAATGATCATGCCGTCATATTTCTTCGTGCGAATTTCATTGAATGATTTGTAAAATTGATCCAAATGAAATTTACTTGTGTTTTTTGATTCATGCGTGCTCAAGCGCAGGAACGATATATTTACTTGAATGGGAGTATTGCCAAGAAAACGCAGTAGCTGTGCCTCCGTTTTTTCTTTCTCTGGCATTAGGTTTAAAATTAATATATTCAATGGACGGATTTCCTGATTGGTCGCTCTTTCCTCATCCATTACGAAGATATTTTCCTGTTCTAAAATTTCCCTTGCTGGCAGTTGTTCCGGAATTCTGATTGGCATGATTAGCCTCCTTCTTCAAAAATCATAATATTTTAATTATATAGAAAATTATTGAATAGAAAAGCTATTTTAATAAATTCTTGTAATTCCCGAAGGAAATGGCCTGGGAATGGTAAAATGGGAAGATCATGAATACATAAACTTTTAAGTTGGAGAGGGGTTTGGAGATTGTTTGATCCTACAGCATTTGAAAACATGAAAGTGGTTTTGGAAGGAGCGGTTTACGATCGTGACTTCATTGGAGATATATTGGTCATAAACCGTGATGATATCGTGAATCTCTCAACCATGTCCAGATCATATAAGATCGAGATGGAATTGAAAAAAACAATGGCGCCTATTTCGATTAGCGGTGCCATCGAGTTACACGCTTCCCTACAGAACCTAAGTTCGGAGTTACTCGATGCAGCTATTGATGATACGCATTCGGGCTGCACGGTCGATATATTCATTTCTTTTCCCAAAAAGCTTGATGAAGTGAATGTTGAACAATTGTTGAGCGACCTGGAAAAAATTTGGGGAGATCAGAGAATCATTTCAGTGACGACCAGCGAAACGATCAGTAAAAAAATGCAACCCATTACTTCATCTTTATATAAAATTTCATTTGGAAGGCTTGTAAGAGAAGAGCAAATGGAAGATTTGGAAGACATGGTAGAGTATTTGATTCAATCCATCCAAGCAGTGAAGATTCCGGGATGATAGGAAAGGGATAAAAGTTGGTAAACCTACCTTTAAATACGTTAAAATGAATCATCATACTAAAGGGAGAGATCATACATGTCCATTTACGAATTTGAAGTCAAAAAAATCAATGGCGAATCCATCTCGCTTGAGGAATATAAAGGGAAAGTGATGATTATAGTGAATACCGCAAGCAAATGCGGTTTTTCGCCACAGTATGATGATTTGCAAAGTCTGTATGTGCAGTATAAAGAGGATGGGGTAGTCGTTCTTGGGTTTCCGTGTAATCAGTTTTTGAATCAGGAGCCTGGTGATGACCTTGAAATCGATTCATACTGCAAATTGAATCATGGTGTAACATTCCCGATGTTTGCAAAAGTGAATGTCAAAGGAAAGGAAGCCCATCCCTTATTCAGCTATCTGACTAAAAATGCGCCTGGAGTGATGGGGTCCAAATCGATAAAATGGAATTTTACAAAGTTCTTGATTGATCGTAATGGAAATATCGTCAGCCGGTTTGCGCCTAAAACAAAACCTCTGGAAATGGAAGAAGATATAAAAAAATTATTATGAAGTATGATATCAGTCCAACGGAAGATTCTGTTGGGCTCTTTTTTTGAGGTAAGATATTTATTGAATGCATCCGTTTTTAAAAGGGGACAGATGGTTGGGATATTGAATATAATAGAAAAAACAAATGAGGGGGGGAAACCATGGAACGAATTGCATGGGTAACAGATAGTACGGGAACTTTAGATGAAGAATTATCATTGAATGAACATGTATATGTCATTCCAATGGTCGTCATCATGGATGGGAAGGAATATGAAGATGGTGTCGACCTTTTACCTGAGGAATTATACCGGCGAATGAGTGAGGAAAAAATCACCGCCACAACGTCACAGCCCTCTGTCGGCAGATTCCAGGAGTTATATAAGGAGCTTGAAAAACGCTATGATCGAATCATAGCCGTACATCTTTCAAGTGAATTGAGCGGGACCGTATCTGCGAGCAGGCAAGCTGCACAAATGGTTACGATCCCTGTTGACGTTTTTGATACTTTACTTATTTCCTTTCCAATGCTATTAATCTTGAAACGGCTCATGCATTATATTGATAATGGCGATTCCATCAATGAGGCTTTCGTCAAAACGAGAATGTATGCGGATAACCATGAAACCTATGTATTAATAGGGTCTTTAGATCAGCTGCATCGAAGCGGCAGGTTAACAAACGCACAGTATATTCTAGGAAGCCTATTGAGCTTTAAACCCATCATTTCAATCGAAAATGGTTTGCTCCATACTAAATCTAAACCCCGGAACCTTAAAAAAGCGGAAAAACAGATCTTCACTGATTTTCGCAGATCAGTCGAAGCGGGAAAAGTAAAAGAGTGCACCATATTATATGGCGGAGTGTCGGAGCAGGCACAAAGATGGAAAAAGATGATTTCCGAAGAATTTCCTCATGTGTTGACCCATGTATCCCCACTTGGGAGTGCCATCGGGGTGCATACCGGTGAACAGACGATTGGTATCAGTTGGTTCAATGAAGATTAAAGCACACCATTATTGAGAACCATGGTAAAATAGAAAGGACATGGAGTGGTGAAATGAAACAAACGATAATTGAGTTAACGGAGAAGTATGTATATGACCAATTGAATTCTGATGCCAGCGGCCATGATTGGTTCCATATCGATCGTGTTCGTAAGCTGGCTTTACATATTGCAAAAGAAGAACGAAAAGGAAATGAGTTCATCATTGAATTGGCGGCTCTGCTTCATGATATCCCTGATGATAAATTAAACCAGGAAGCCGATGGAGGTTGGAAAAAGCTTGATGCTTGGTTTGATGAAATAAAGTTGGATATAGATAGTGTTGAGGCCATCAAACAGATCATTAATACAATTTCGTATAGTTCAGGGCAGTTGGAGCTTCCTTCGACCGAGGCTGAAATTGTTCAGGATGCGGACCGCTTGGATGCAATTGGTGCCATTGGCATAGCCAGGACATTTGCATTTGGCGGAAAAAAGGGACAGCTTATGTATGATCCTTCATTGCCAATAAGGGAAAATATGACCAAGAAGGAATACAGGAATGGCAAAAGCTCTTCCATTCATCACTTTCATGAAAAATTATTGCGCTTGCAAGATATGCTTAATACTTGTACAGCAAAGAAGATTGCAAGTGAAAGGCATGAATATATGGTAGGCTTTTTAAAGGAATTTAATAAGGAATGGGATGTACGATTATGAAAGTTTTTAGCATGGAACATGTAATGAAAACCCAAGGGGAAAAGCTGCTTTTTAAAGATGTCTCTTTTTCCATTACCGAAGGGGAAAAAATCGGGATCGTTGGGATAAACGGCACGGGCAAATCGACATTATTGAATATCATCGCAGGGTTGGAAGACAGTGATTTAGGAACGAAGGATCATCCGAATGATTATACGATTTCCTATCTATCCCAAGATCCGCATTTTGATGAGAAATTGACGATCATGGAATATATGTATGAAAGTTCAACTCCTGTATTTTCGTTGATTAAAGAGTATGAAAAGACGCTCGTTCAACTCCAGGTAGATCCGCAGAATAGCGCGATACAGGACCGTTTGTTAAAACAGCAACAGGATATGGACACGCTTGGTGCCTGGGATACAAGTGCCAATGCCAGAACGATATTGACCAAGCTTGGGCTTCCTGATCATTCAAGGAAATTGGGGGAACTGTCAGGCGGCCAAAAAAAACGTGCGGCCCTGGCAAAAACCTTGATTGAGACCCCTGATTTACTGATTTTGGACGAGCCTACGAACCATCTCGATTTTGAAAGCATCACTTGGCTTGAAGAATATTTAGGGAAATATCAAAAGTCCGTTTTATTTGTAACCCATGATCGATATTTCCTTGATCGTGTGTCCAATAAGATTTGGGAAATTGCCCAGACGCAGCTTTTCGAATACAAAGGAAACTATGCGGATTATTTAGAATCAAAGGCCATTCGTGAAGAGAATGAATCGGCTGAAAGAACGAAAAAGGAAAGTCTATTCAAAAAAGAACTGGCCTGGATCCGTAAAGGTGCAAAGGCCCGTACAACGAAACAAAAGGCGAGGATCCAACGCTTCGAAACATTGGAATCAGGTGTAAAGGATAAGCAGAAAACCGAGAACCTGGAAATGGAATTAAGCGGTGCCCGTCTTGGGAAAAAGGTACTTGAAATGCAGGGTGTTTCTAAATCCTTCGGTGATCGAACCATCATCAACCATTTTTCCTTCCTATTCAAACCAGGTGATCGAATTGGAATCGTCGGTAATAATGGCAGTGGAAAGTCAACCTTGTTAAATATCCTGGCAGGACGGGAATCCATAGATGAAGGAAACCTGGAAAAAGGGCAAACCGTGAAAATAGGGTACTATACGCAAGAAAGCGTCGATATGGATGAGAATTTGCGCATGATAGAGTATATTCGGGAAACGGCGGATTCAATCGCCCTTAAAGATGGTAGTTTCATATCGGCTGCACAGATGCTTGAAAGGTTCTTGTTTCCAATGGGATCGCATGGGACGCCAATTCGCAAGCTGTCCGGTGGGGAGAAAAGGCGATTATATCTCCTTAACATATTGATGTCGGCACCTAATGTCCTGCTTTTGGATGAACCGACGAATGATTTGGACACGCAAACCTTGACCGTTCTGGAGGATTATTTAGAAACGTTTTCAGGTGTAGTCATTACTGTTTCACATGATAGGTATTTCTTGGATAAAACGTGCCATCAGCTTCTTGTTTTCAAGAATAAAGGTGACATTGACTTCTATTATGGCTCTTATTCAGAATTCTTGGAAGAAAAGAGGGAAGAGGCCGAGCCAGTAAAAGCACCGGAACCTCAGATGAACCGGACCGAAAAGAAAAAGAAAAAACTGACCTATGCGGAAAGTAAGGAATGGGAAGAGATAGAAGGGAACATGGAACGGGCCGAGCTGCGCCTTAAAGACATAACATCAGAAATGTCAGCAGCGGGAAGCGATTTTGAAAAAGTCCGCCTGCTTCTTGAAGAAGAAAAGGAACTAACGGATAAATTAGACCATTTGATGGAAAGATGGACGTATTTAGCGGAAAAATTGGAAGAAGAATGAGCGAGGTGACTGGTCCAAGGGAGCAAACTTGGATCAGTCTTTTTTGTGCCAATCTCAATTGCATGAGAATCTGTTGCCGATGTGATAATATCTAGTACATGGAAACGTCTTGTAAAAGGAGAGAAATGCATTGAAAATTAAATCGATAGAACCAACACCCAGTCCAAATACAATGAAAATCAATTTAACTGAAGAGCTATTGGCTGGTAAAAGCAATAATTATAAGAAAGATCAAGCTGACCAAGCACCCAAGCTGATAAGGGATTTATTTACGATCGAGGGAGTGAAAGGGGTCTATCATGTTGCGGACTTCTTAGCCGTTGAGCGAAATGCGAAATATGATTGGAAAGATATCCTGGTCCAAATCCGTCAGGTCTTTGGGGAAAAAACGGAGGAACAAAATCAACAAACGGCATTAAATGAACATTACGGTGAAGTAACTGTTGCCATTCAACAATTCAAGGGCATTCCGATGCAAATTAAAGCAAGTGATAGTCAGCACGAAAAACGTTTTGCCTTACCGGATTATTTCATAAAGGGCATTGCCGCTGCCCAAAAAGAAGATGACAATGTAGTCCTGCTTCGAAAATGGAAGGATTATGGCGTAAGATATGGTGATATGGAAGATATCGTGAGGGAAGTATCGGATGAGCTGATTGCAGCTTATCCGGAAGATCGAATTAATCGGCTAGTAGCAGCTGCAAAAGAAACGGTGGATACGAAGGAAGCAATTTTGAAACGTCCAAAAATTAAATTGACTGCAGAAATGCTGAATGACGAAAGCTGGGAAAAGCGTTATCAGGCTTTAGAACAAATGGAAGATCCAACGGTTGATGATATTCCAGTATTGGATATGGCACTCTCCGACAGTAAGGTCTCCATTCGAAGGCTCGCGGTAGTTTACTTGGGTATGATCGAAGATAGAAAAGTGCTTCCGAGCTTGTATAAAGCATTGAAAGATAAAAGTGCAGCGGTAAGACGGACGGCTGGTGATTGTTTATCAGATCTTGGCTTTGAAGAAGCGATGGGAGAAATGTCTCAATCACTTTCGGATAAAAATAAATTGGTTAGATGGCGGGCGGCGATGTTTTTATACGAACTGGGAAATGAAACGACCCTCCCTTATCTTAAGCAAGCGGAACAGGACCCTGAATTCGAAGTGGCCCTTCAGGTCAAGATGGCCATAGACCGTATAGAAAATGGGGAAGAAGCAAAAGGTTCGGTTTGGAAGCAAATGACAGAATCAAGACAAGCGAATGACAAGTGATTTGAAATGACCCAGGCAAAAGGCATGCGGATTATATCATCCGCATGCCTTTTTATTTTTTAAGCGAATCTTCAAGTCATCTGACATTGGTTCCTCTAGGTCGAATTACAAACCATTCAAAATGGCTAACTTTCCATATACAGAAGATATTAGGATATAAATTTGATCTCTATTATTTTAGTAAAATGATTTTTGTAGATATTTAGTGTAGAATGGTTGCATTTATAGATAAATATGTTAGAATTTTTAGAGTATACTAAAAATTATATTATTCTGAATCATTAAACATTTAGTGGAAATTGGGGGTACAACAAATGTCTACATCAAATATGAGAAGTGACATGATTACAAAAGGGGTCGATCGAGCTCCACATAGAAGTCTGTTGCGGGCTGCAGGGGTTAAAGAAGAAGATTTCGGTAAACCGTTCATCGCGGTTTGTAATTCATACATCGATATCGTTCCAGGTCATGTCCACCTTCAGGAATTTGGAAAAATAGTGAAGGAAGCGATTCGCGAAGCAGGCGGTGTTCCTTTCGAATTTAATACGATCGGGGTAGACGATGGAATTGCGATGGGTCATATTGGTATGCGCTATTCTTTGCCAAGCCGAGAAATCATCGCAGATTCCGTGGAAACTGTTGTATCGGCACATTGGTTTGACGGTATGGTTTGCATCCCAAACTGTGACAAGATAACTCCGGGAATGATGATGGGAGCACTTCGTGTCAACATTCCAACAATATTCGTAAGCGGCGGACCCATGAAAGCAGGTAAAGACAAAAACGGTAAATCTCTTTCATTAACATCCGTTTTTGAAGGGGTGGGAGCTTATCAAGCAGGTAATATCAATGAAGAAGATTTGCAGGAAATCGAGCAAGTTGCCTGTCCTACTTGCGGTTCTTGTTCCGGAATGTTCACTGCAAACTCCATGAACTGCCTGGCTGAAGGCTTAGGACTTGCGCTTCCGGGAAATGGAACGATTTTGGCGGTAGCCGAAGAACGTAAGGAATTCGTTAAGAAATCCGCTAAACAGTTGATGGAGATAATCAAACAGGATATCAAGCCCCGTGATATCGTGACGATTGATGCAATTGATAACGCATTTGCTTTGGATATGGCGATGGGCGGTTCAACAAACACCGTTCTTCATACACTTGCATTGGCACACGAAGCAGGTTTTGAATATCCGATGGAACGCATAAATGAAATAGCTAACCGCGTACCGCATCTAGCGAAAATTGCACCGGCATCCGATTATCATATTGAAGATGTACATAATGCCGGTGGTGTAAGTGCCGTCATTAATGAGTTACTCAAAAAACCAGGTGCTTTTAATGGAGATTGCCTTTCTGTCTCAGGTAAAACGCTCCGCGAAAATGTTGCCGGTTGTGAAATATTGGACAAGGATGTAATCCATCCGTTAGATAATCCGCATTCTGAGCGTGGCGGGCTTGCGGTATTGTTTGGAAACCTTGCTCCTCAAGGCTCCATCGTAAAAGTGGGGGCCGTTGACGCATCAGTTGGTGGCTACCACAGGGGTCCTGCCATTTGTTTCGATTCCCAGGAAGATGCACTTTCCGGAATCATCACTGGAAAGGTTAAAGAAGGAGATGTAGTGGTCATTCGTTACGAAGGACCTAAAGGAGGTCCGGGTATGCCGGAAATGTTGGCACCCACTTCCCAAATCGTCGGGAGGGGACTTGGAGCGAAAGTCGGTTTGATCACTGATGGCCGCTTTTCAGGCGCATCTCGAGGCATCAGCATTGGACATATATCCCCCGAAGCAGCTGAGGGAGGCCCGATTGCCTTTGTTGAAGATGGAGATATCATCGAATTGGATTTGAATAATCGTAAAATCCAATTGGAAATTTCCGATGAAGAATTCGAAAAGCGCAAAGCCAATTGGAAAGGCTTCGAGTCAAAGGTCAGGACAGGCTATTTAGCACGTTATTCCAAACTTGTGACGAATGCCAGCTCAGGCGGAGTTATGAAAGTTTAAGTTAAAAGGAAGACTAAAACATGGTGGCAGAATGAAAGTGGATTCTGTCACCATGTTTCTTTGTGAAGAACAATGAAATTTTACAAATCTTTAAGCGTCATTTTTGCATATACACTCAAGAATATAGTATCATTATACTAATTGAAGAATTGTAACCAAGGAGGTTTTTTTATGTCGATGGCATATGATGAATATATGAAACAAATGGTGAAACCAATGCGCGCGGAACTTGTGCAGGCAGGTTTTGATGAGTTGGAATCCGCTGAAGCGGTTGAAAACTTCATGGAATCGGTAGAAGGTACGACACTTGTGGTCGTGAATTCAGTTTGCGGATGTGCTGCCGGGTTAGCCCGTCCAGCTGCTACTCAAGCCGTACTGCAAGCAGACAATAAGCCAGATCATTTGGTAACTGTATTCGCCGGCCAAGATAAGGAAGCGACAGCTAAAATGCGCGAATACTTCGATGGAATAGAACCCTCTTCACCATCCATGGCTCTTTTAAAGGACAAAGAGGTCGTACATTTCATTCCACGCCATGATATAGAAGGACAGCCAATGGAAGCTATCATGGAAAATTTATTGGCAGCGTTCAGTCAAGTAAATAAGTAATGAAGCGGAATGTCCTGGAAACAGGGCATTCTTTTCAAATTTAAGAGAGTATGAAGGGGTAGGAATCATGTTTGTCACAACAGTTGGAAGAGCCGATAAAGAAACGATGATATTAGCCAAAAGGTTAGCTGAAGAATTGCAAATCCCCTTTATAGCCAGAAGAAAACGATCGCTGGGAGAGATCCAAACGGAACAGAATGAAGAAGATTGCCTTGTTTTTGGTAAAAAGCGGATGGAGTTATACAGATACCAGGAAAAAGAACCATTCTTTTTCCACCCGAACCTAGCGATGATCCGTATAAAAAGAATAATGCGCGGAGAGAGTGATCCATTTCTCATTGCCGGAGATATAAATGAAGGGAACGCTGTGCTTGATTGTACCTTGGGATTGGGCTCTGATGCGATTGTCGCAAGTTTCGCAGTGGGTGAACATGGGCAGGTTGTCGGGTTGGAAGGAAATCAATATTTAGCCTTGCTCGTGGACCATGGATTGAAGACATGGGAGGATGCAGAAGAAAAAATGATTTCTGCGATGAGAAGAATAGAGGTCAGGCAAGGTGATCATTACGAAATTTTGAAAACATTGCCGGAAAATCATTTTGATGTCGTATATTTCGATCCCATGTTTGATGAAACGATTAAGGAATCGAATGGAATCAGGGGATTGACTCATTTTGCGGAAGGTAAGGATTTATCTGTGGAAATAATGAAAGAAGCCAAGCGGGTTGCGCGCAAGAGAGTCGTGTTGAAAGACCATTTCCGCAGCTCCCGCTTTGAGGAATTTGGATTTGAGGTAATAAAAAGAAAAACATCCAAATTCCATTTTGGCTTTATCTCCATCCAGTGATCACGATTTATAATCTGTTTCGTCCAGACCCATGGCACAGCCTTCTCGGCTTGAATCGGCAGCACCATAGTTCGAGCCATCAGGGTTTATTTGAATCGCTTGGACATTCCCTATGGAATGGGGAACTTCATTAAAGGCGAAGCCCATTGCTTCCAAGTGGCCTTTGCTAGTCATATCCATTCCAGGCTCCCATTCAATATGAGGGCCCATCGGAGTGAAAATTCTAGGTTCTTCGATGGCTGCTTTCAAATCCATTTTCATATCGAGTACATTAATGATCGTTTGTAAGACTGAACTGATGATGGTTGGTCCTCCTGGTGAACCTAACGTCAAGATCGGCTCACCGTCTTTAAAGATGATGGTCGGGCTTTTACAGCTGACTGGGCGTTTATTGGGCTGCACTTCATTCATGCCGCCTGGAATGGAATCGAAATCAGTCAGTTCGTTATTCAGCATGAAACCATAGTCGGAAACCATGATGCCTGATCCGAATGGATGTTCCACTGTAGAAGTGCATGCTGCGATATTGCCCCATCTGTCACGGACAGTGAAGTGTGTCGTTTCACTGATATCTTCTTCATTAGGTTGCGGAATGACTTCCCTTTGTTGCACGGAATCATAAATCCAAGGGTTTCCGAAGTCAATGGCATTATTTCTTGTTTTGAAATTAATGAATGAGCGGCGTTTAGCTATATACTCATCATGCATGAGACCCGCTAATGGCAATTTGGCAAATTCTGGATCAGCGAGAAATGCTTTTTTATCTGTAAATGCCAGACGCATCGCTTCTGCTATTAAATAATATTTTTCCCAAGAACGGACGTCATATTGTTCTATATGGAAGCTTTCCAATATTTTCAGGATTTGGATGACAGTGAATCCGCCAGCACTTGGAGCATTTGATGAAGCAATTAAATAATCCTTATAAGTCCCATACATTGGTACATCGATAGTAGCTTTATAGTCCTTTAAATCAGAAAGGTCCATGAACCCTCCAAGTTCCTGTATACAGGAAATGATGCCCTCTCCGATTTCACCTTCATAAAAAGCGGAAATTCCTTCACGTTGTAAAATCCGATAGGTATTAGCCAAATTTTCTTTAATCAGCAAATCGCCATCCTGATAGGGTTTTCCGTTAGGGATGAAAAACTTACGCGCTTCATCGCCCAATCGGTATTCAAAATTTTTAAGAGCATCGCATAGAACCCAATTGACGGGAACTCCTTTTTCCGCAAATTCAATGGATGGTTCGATAAGTTCAGCTAAGGGCTTGCTGCCATTTTCGGCGAGTGCTTCATCCATAGCTTTCAGTATTCCAGGAATGCCAACCGCTGTTGCTTTGATAGATCTTTCTTTAAATGGGATGACTTCCCCTTTTTCATCAAGAAACATGTCTCGATGAGCGGCTTTAGGTGCCCTTACATGGCCGTCGTATATTTTCGTTTCCTTATCTTTTACGTTATATACCATAAGAAAACCACTGCCGCCGATACCAGTCATCATTGGTTCAACAACATTTAGGGCAAATTGGATCGCGACGGCCGCATCGACAGCATTTCCACCTTCACGTAATATTTTTTCCCCTATGGAAGTAGCTACGGGATGAGCGGTAACGACCATTCCGGCGTTCCCTTTCGCAGTTTCCCTTTTGTAATCATTATCTTTTATGTTTTCCTTGTTGTTTTCCAAAATGATTCCTCCATTATTCAGTCCTTTTATCTGCCAAAAGGAAGGCTTATGTTTTTAGTGAAAAGAAAACCTTGTCATTGTAGAATAATGACAAGGAGATTTTTCGTAGGTATTCATTTATTCTTAATCAGCAAATGATAAATATACGAAAAATGCTAATGTTACAAGACATAAAGCCACCATGGCAGTCGAAGCCATATAAGACCCCTCCTTTAAAAGACTTGAATCTAATTAATTTCTCCAAATATCGTCAAAATCCTTCATTAAAATGTAAAATTGTTGATTTTTATTTACAAAGTTATGCTTGATAAAAGTTTATATAGGTATTTATCCTTTTTTTTGATTTTTAAAACATGGGTAACTATATATTCGTAATTACCAAAAAATAAAAGTATACTAAATATAAAGACAATACAAAAAAGGAGGGGGAGTGTGAGTTGAAAGCAGCGGTTTGGTTCAGGAAAAGTCTCGTCATTTTAGTATCCGTTTTAACGTTTGGTCTTGTTACTCCTACAGATCTGGCGTGGTTAGCGGAAGCCGATTCGCTAAAGGATACTAAAAAAGGGTTAGTGGAAGAAGAGGGATTAGCTTATCTTCCTTCGCAGAATTCGAATGAACTTGAAGAGGAATTCAACCGGGAAGAGTTTTTATCGGATATCCTGAATAAGGCAGAGGAAAATGCATTTATGAAATTTGGCGAAAAGATCAATCCTAAAATTGGCGATGAATTCAAAATGGCCATATTACCAAAAATGGAAGAAGCCATTGCAGAAATGGCTGCACAATTTCCAGATGATAAATTACAGCAATTAACCATCACTGAACAGCCGAGTGCGGGCAGGGCCGAGAAAATATTTCATATTTATGATTCAAACAGCGGCAAGGATATCATCAGATTCCATGTCAGGCAGGAAAATCCCCCGCTGGAAGGGTATTGGTTCGATTTTCACTATCATACCTATCATGATTCATTTGCCACCCATTATAATATCGGGAAAATTTATTGGGATAAAAATACGCCGCCAGAGTGGACGAGTAAACAAAGGCTCTCATAGCGGTTGGTTTCGTTGATTTTATTTAAGTGTAAGAGTAAGATTAAATGGAACGATACTCTAATAAGCATCGAATGATACGTTGTCATGCAACGTATTTATTTTGTGTTTAAAATTAAAGTAAGTTTATATCATAACTGGGAACAATGTAATTTTAAAAGGTTTTCTAATTTTGCTGTTATAGTAGCAGAGGAGTCTTTATCATGTCAGAGTTGTTAAATAACATCGTGCAAACGTATGCTCAATTTTTTGACTGGCATATGTGGATGGAGGTTTTATCCGACCCGGTGAGCTGGGGTTTGATCGGGACGCTCGTATTAATGGAAGGATTGCTATCAGCGGACAACGCACTGGTATTGGCTGTAATGGTAAGGCATCTTCCTGAAAAACAACGGAAAAAAGCACTGTTTTACGGTTTATTAGGTGCTTATGCTTGTCGATTTATAGCGATTGGAATCGGTGTTTTCCTCATTAAGCTTTGGTGGGTGAAGGTGATTGGAGCAGCCTACCTTGGTTGGCTCTCATTTAAATACTTTAGGGATAAAAGAAAAAAACAAGCAGATGAAGATATTCAAGGAATGAGTAAAAATAGCATCTTGATCCGTATGTTTGGTACATTATGGGGAACGGTTGCGGCTGTGGAATTGATGGATATAGCATTTTCCGTCGATAGTGTCTTGGCCGCATTCGGGGTGAGTGAAAAAGTCTGGGTCCTTTTGACAGGCGGAATGATTGGAGTCTTGATGATGCGGGGAGTGGCCGGGGTATTTCTAAAATTGATAGATAAGGTTCCAGAATTGGAAACCGCCGCATATGTCCTTATCGGATTCATTGCTATTAAAATGTTGATCGCAGTTGCAGGAATCGAAATCCCCCCTGCAATCTTTTTTACTTTTATTTTACTGATTTTCGGCACTACAATCGTGTTTCATTTGAAGAAAATGAAAAAGCTCAAGGAACATGGTTGAGACTATTTAAAAAGCTGGCATCAATATGATGCCAGCTTTTTGTTGGGCTAACTCGCTTTTCTTCTAAATTGTCTGTATACAGACTGGCGATTAAACAAACTTGTATTACTTTTTTATATGGATGAAACCCTCATTGAAGGGAAGGAATTCGCGACACTCCTGCCGAAAAACTGGCTAGCTGAGACCCCACAGGCGCAAGTGCGCCGAGGAGGCTCCCGGACCGTCCGCGGAAAGCGAGTGCCTGAAGTGGAAATCAACGTCAAAATTTGTACAAGCCCAAAAAAACTGTAGACAAACTCGATTTTCATCGAGTTTGTCTACAGTCTGAGCTGACATCAAAAATGATGTCAGCTTTTTTTTTGGAAAATATCAAATATTTGAAGGAGGGCGGCAAATGTAGTGAAAAAAAGCAAAGGAAATAAAAAGTTAAGCCAGTGAGAAGACAGGAGCGGATGCAGCAGTATGCCCAATAAAATGGAGAAAAGAAAAAGGTCGAGTATGATAAACACTTTTAAACTGTAAATATCAAGGACTTCTTCAGCAAGTTCACGTTCCTCATTCAAGATGACTTTTTTATTATTGGTTTCCATGCGATCACCTTAAACCTTTTACAATTATATATTGTTGATATATGAAAAACGTGGATCAATGGTTCTTCTCATGATGAATTGAAACCCAAATTACCAAAAAAACATAGAGTTTTTACATTAGGGCAATATGTTATACTAATATAATAGTATAAAAGGTTTAGAGATATTAAATAACATATATTTTCTTAACGATAAATGAGGAGTGAAGAAAGGGGAGAAGAGTGTGAAAAGGAAGAAATGGTGGTTATCCATATTTGCATTGTTTGTTTTTTTACTCTCCATGCTCTCCTATTCATTAGCGAAGGATGATGGGGTAAAATGGCGGAATTTACCCAAAGATAACCTATTAAGACAAGCTGAACTTTTTAAGGGGAATAAAGAATTGCAAAGAATATTTTTATTTCCAGAAGAGGAGTACGATGAAAGGGAAGCACTTAAAATTGCGGGAACCATTAATGAACTGCCTCATTCACTTTTGGTGAAAACAGCGGAAAGTGGTGTGAGGATCAAACTATTCGATGGTGATATAACAGAAAATCAATCCGCGGCCAAATTAAAGGGGAAAACTCCGCGTGGTTATTTGAATAAAGAAACAACTTGGGATGATGTGCCTGGTATGGGCGGATCACATACGGTATTGGTTAAAATCGGAGCGAGTGACAAGGGAAGCGGGCATGGCTCCGTTAATTTGGAACTGCATGAGCTGGGGCATTCAATTGATAATATAGTATTTGATGGAATCCGTGAAGACATGGATTATTTGAAGATTTGGGGTAAGGAAGTGGATGGGCTGTTTCCTGGGATTACGTATTTTTCCAATTACCCTGAGGAATACTTTGCAGAAACGTTTGCCATGTTTTATGTGAACAATGAACAAAATCAATTGCTTAGACAAAAAGCACCCGAGACTTATAATTTTATTAAACAATTAGATTAAACATTGGGCAATAATACGTTAAAATAAGGTGAATGAAAGTAGAAAAGGTGGTTTATCATGAAGCAATATTTAGATTTATGTAAGCATGTACTCGAAAATGGAACGCAAAAAGGTGATCGTACGGGAACAGGGACGATCAGTACCTTTGGATATCAAATGAGATTCAATTTAAAAGAAGGATTCCCTGTACTTACAACGAAAAAGGTTAGTTTAAAAGCGATTATCCATGAACTATTATGGTTTTTGAAGGGTGATACAAACGTTGGGTATCTTCAGGAAAACAGTGTGCGCATATGGAATGAATGGGCGGATGAAAAGGGGGAATTAGGTCCGATTTATGGACATCAATGGCGTTCTTGGGGAACGGCGGATGGAAGGCAAATCGACCAAATCAGTGAATTGATCGAACAAATCAAGACGAATCCAAATTCAAGAAGATTGATAGTCAGTGCTTGGAATGTTGGGGAACTGGATGAAATGACCTTACCGCCTTGCCATGCTTTCTTTCAATTCTATGTCGCTGATGGCAAGCTTTCATGCCAGCTATACCAACGTTCGGCGGACGTCTTTTTAGGTGTTCCTTTTAATATAGCTTCGTATGCGCTGTTAACGATGATGATCGCCCAGGTGTGTGATTTGGAAGTTGGCGAATTTGTACATACTTTCGGGGATGTCCACATCTACTCTAACCACCTTGAACAAGTGGAACTGCAGTTGACTCGTGACCCGAAACCATTGCCAATCATGAAAATCAATCCAGAAGTGAAAAATATCTTTGATTTTAGCTTCGAGGACTTCGTTTTGGAAAATTACGAAGCCCATCCCCATATAAAAGGTGAGGTTAGCATATGATATCGTTGATAGTAGCTATGGATCAAAACCGTGTGATTGGTAATAACAATAAACTGCCATGGCATTTACCGGCAGATTTGCAGTACTTTAAAAAAGTGACGATGGGCCATCCGATCGTCATGGGCCGAAAAACATTTGAATCGATCGGCAGGGTCCTGCCTGGCCGCGAAAATGTCATCGTCACCCGCAATCAGGAATTTAAAGCGGAAGGCTGCGTAGTATTACATGATATTGCACAAATCAAAATGTTCGCTGACAACCATGATGAGGAAGTCTTCGTGATTGGCGGAGCCGAAATCTTCAAGGAAATCCTTCCTTTTACCGACCGCCTGTATATAACGGAAATCCATGAAACCTTTGAAGGTGATACTTTCTTTCCCGTGATTGATGAAAATGAATGGGATGAAATCTCCTCAAACCCAGGCAGCATCGATGAAAAAAATCGATATGCACATGATTTTATTATTCTACAAAAAAAATAAAGTGCTAATCCGATTATGGGGAAATGTCCATAATCGGATTTTTTTGGTATGGGACAAACAAAAGCAAGAATTTTTAGAAAAATCAATTACATTAATAACAGTAAAGTGCTATAATGATTGAATTCATCAGAAAGGAAATGAGGGATTGTTATGAATCAGACTGCATCTAAGAATAGGGGGATTCAATTGGAAGATATTCTAATTGCCTATAGAGAACTGAAAGAAATCGTTTTACATACTCCTTTACAAAAAAATCAGAGGCTCTCTGAAAAATATGATTGTAATGTTTATTTAAAACGCGAGGACTTACAACACGTACGTTCCTTTAAACTAAGAGGGGCTTACTATAAAATGAAAAGCCTGACCGAGGAAGAGACGAAGAATGGAGTGGTTTGTGCCAGTGCAGGAAACCATGCACAAGGTGTTGCTTTTTCTTGCAGCCAATTGGGCATTCACGGAAAAATTTATATGCCTGCTACAACTCCAAGGCAAAAGGTCGATCAAGTTCAGCTATTCGGCAGGGATAATGTGGAGATTATCCTTATCGGGGATACATTCGATGATGCATTTGCCATGGCGATGGAATGTTGTGAAAAAGAAGAGCGTTCTTTTATCCATCCATTTGACGATGAAAAGGTGATCGCCGGGCAGGGTACAACGGCTGTAGAAATCCTGAATGATTGTGAAGATGGAATCGACTATGTATTTGCCGCTATAGGGGGGGGTGGTTTAATGGCCGGAGTATCGAGCTATTTCAAATCGGTTTCCCCAAATACGAAATGCATTGGAGTTGAGCCGCAAGGTGCTGCTTCGATGGAATACTCTTTCAAGGAAGGAAAAGTTTCTGAACTCGAAAACATAGATACATTCGTTGACGGAGCAGCTGTCAAGTGTGTGGGGCAGTTGACATATCAGCTTTGTAAGGAAAACCTGGAAGATATCGTTGTCGTACCTTCAGGCCAAATCTGTACGACGATTCTCGATTTATATAATCAGCATGCGATTGTCGCTGAACCGGCAGGGGCTATATCTGTAGCCGCGTTGGATTTATATAAAGAACAAATCAAAGGCAAAACGGTTGTTTGCATGGTCAGCGGAGGGAATAACGACATTGGGCGTATGCAGGAAATTAAGGAGAAATCCTTATTATATGAAGGGCTGCTTTATTATTTCATCGTGAATTTTCCACAACGTGCTGGCGCGTTAAGGGAATTCCTTGATGAGGTGTTAGGACCGAATGATGATATAAGCCGCTTTGAATATACGAAGAAAAATAATAAAGAAAGCGGGCCGGCCCTGGTTGGTATTGAGTTAAAAGATAAAAATGATTATGAAGGGCTCATTCAAAGGATGAACAAGAAAGGGTTCTCTTTCGTAGAGGTCAATAAAGACAGTAATTTATTTCACTTATTGATTTAATCATGGACAAAATGTTAAATTAGGATAGAATAATACCTATGTTTTTACATTTTTTTCTGCCGGCCAAGTCGTATATGGGCATACTGTCGATAATTGTTACCATTCTATGACGAATTGCCAGTTCCCTTTCAATTGGTTGGAAATGGTATTATAATCGGAGTAGGTCTAATTACAACACCAAAGGGGATGTATCCATGTCGAACATTGGAGTACCTGGTCTAATTCTCATCTTAATATTGGCTTTAATTATCTTTGGTCCGAAGAAACTTCCAGAAATTGGCCGTGCTTTTGGGCAAACGCTTCGTGAGTTTAAAAAATCCACGAGTGATTTAACAAAAGGTGATTATGAAGAAGATAAGAAGCTACAACAAAAAAATCATGAATGATTGAATGCTGGGCGTAAGATGCAATCGTCTTGCGCCTTTATGCTGTAACAAAGATACGGATTTTCAGATGAAGGCGTGATCAACTTTGGAAGATAAAGAATTACATATCATCGATCATCTCGATGAATTGAGAAAACGGCTCATCATTACAGCTGTTGCTTTTGTCATCTTTTTTATCGCCAGTTTTATTTATGTTGAGGAGATTTATAATTGGTTCGTGAAAGATCTCGATTTTGACCTGATGGTATTGGGACCGAGTGATATTATTTGGATTTACTTCATGCTTGCAGGTGTCGTAGCCATTGCGGCAACGATACCGGTAATTGCCCTGCAAATCTGGTTATTCGTTAAACCCGCTTTGATGCCAAATGAAGTGAGGGCGACCCTTGCCTATATTCCAGCACTTTTCCTGCTTTTTATCGGAGGGCTTGCTTTCGGTTATTTTGTCATCTTCCCGACCATTCTTCAATTTTTGATTGAATTGGGTGATGGGATGTTCATAACCAGTTTTACAGCTGATAAGTACTTTTCATTCGTATTTAATATGACGATACCTTTTGCTGTTTTATTCGAGCTTCCTGTCGTTACCATGTTTTTGACCTCCCTTGGCATCATAAATCCTTATGTGCTTCAAAAATTAAGGAAGTATGCATACTTTGTACTGGTTGTCATAGCGATATCGATTACGCCGCCTGACTTTATGTCAGACTTTATGGTGATGGTTCCATTGCTGTTATTATACGAAATCAGCATTTCTTTATCAAAAGTCGTCTATAAACGAAGGGTGAAACGTGAAAGCTTGCGGGAAGACACCTACGAGGAAGGTTTATAAGAAGAAGCCCATAATGGCATTTTGCCCTTATGGGTCTTTTTTTTTGAAGATCATTCAGATTTCTCTGTTTTTTTACACATTTGAATATTTATACTTTTGAATTTTTTGTGTATAATGTAAGCAATCGGTTAAAAATGAGGATTGATATTTTGATGTTCAAATGCTTGGAATTCAAAGATTGTTTTGGACATAAGGTCACAATTTCAGAAATACCTGTCTTACTGCCTAGTGATCCGAATTTTTTTATGTTGACCGTGCGTTTGGAAATATTTGTTAAGAAAGTTTTTGCCAATAAAGATCATAAAGAAAATTACTCATTTAAGCATTATTTAGCATCCGTACTCAAATGGCCCGTTTATAACAAGCTTTTTTTTGGAAGTTTACTCAATAATGCTTAATGCGGACTGTTCCAAAGCTAACTTCTCCGTTAAAAGGGAGGATACGAATGCCATGCAGTATCGAATGAATCGGCAGGGGTGTTCAAGTTAGCTCATGGAACGGTCTTTTTTTGTGTACTCATTTCAAAAGATAAGTATCACTTCAGTAGAAAAAAGAATACCTTTGGTTTGAATGCTTACCTTGAATAGGTATAATACAATAGATATGTTAATTTAGGGATGTGTAATGATGAATAAAGTAAAGATAGTAACAGACTCGACCGTAGATATGACACCAGAGGAACTGGAATTTTATGATATTACAATGGTCCCTTTATCGATCTATATAGATGGGGAGACTTTTTTGGATAAGGTTGAAATCGAACAAGAAGAATTCTTGAAAAGGATGAACCAGTCAAAAGAACTGCCAAAAAGCTCACAACCAGCCGTAGGTACCTTTGTGGAGGTATATGATGAACTCGGAAAAGACGGCAGCGAGATTATTTCCATACATATGACAGGTGGAATGAGCGGCACAGTTCGCTCAGCGGAAAGCGCCGCTAGTATGTCTGAAACGAAGGTTACCGTTCATGACTCGAAATTCATTTCAAAAGCGATGTCATTTCAGGTGATCGAGGCAGCGAAGATGGCGAGGGAAGGGAAATCCGTAGCTGAGATAATTGAAAGATTGGAACATATTAAAAAGCAGTCAAGTTTAATCATTGTCATAGAAACACTTGATAACCTCGTTAAGGGTGGAAGGATCGGCAAAGTTTCTGCTTTTATCGGTTCATTGCTTCACATAAAGCCGATTGCACTTCTTGAAGAGGGTGTACTGAATCCTGTATCCAAAGCTAGGAGTCAGTCACAGGTCGTGAAATTCATCATCAAGAAATTCAAAGAAGATACTCAAGGCAAAAAAATTAGAGGAATCGGATTTGTACATGCGAATGGCCTTGAAATAGCGGATAAGGTCCGCCAAGCCATTGCAGACTTAACAGGATATCAAGACATAAAGATAGAAGCAACGACTGCCGTTGTCAGTACCCATACAGGTGAAGGCGCAATGGCGATCATGTATTATTGGGACTGATAAGGATATACCAAATGAAACTGCGTTTGCGGCGGTTTTGTCACTTTTCCATTTGTCTTTAATCCGTAGTAATAGTTGCTGTTCTCATTCCGATTGGTCTGTTAGAATAAATGAAGTAACAGAATATTTTATACATAAAGGACGGGGTAGGGATGAGAAAGCTGCAATTGCTTATGGCAGCTATGGGAGCATCAATTTTATTGCTGTTGACAGCATGCGGTTCCAATGGTGTACCTGATGCTAAAAATTGGGACCTTGAAGATTTCAGTTATATCGATCAGGAGGGGAAACCTTTCTCAAAAAGCGATCTAAAAGGAAAGGTTTGGGTAGCGGATTTTATATTCACAAGCTGTGAGACGGTCTGTCTCCCCATGACTTCGAATATGACGAAGCTGCAGCAGCAATTGAAGGATGAAGGTATTAAGGATGTAGAGTTCGTTTCATTTTCCGTGGACCCGGAAATTGACAAACCTGATGTTTTAAAAAAGTTTGGTGACCAATTTAATGTGGATTACGGCAACTGGCACTTTCTGACCGGTTATGGACAGGAAGAAATCGAGCAGTTTGCATTGGATAACTTTAAAACGATCGTCAAAAAACCAGAAGCAGAGGATCAGGTGATCCATGGGACCAGCTTTTTTCTGATTGATCAAGAAGGAAAGATCATCATGGATTATACAGGTCTGCAGGATATTCCCTTTGATGAAATCATTAAGCATATTAAAATTTTACAGAATTATTGAACAGGTTTAATGACCTGTTCTTTCTGTTTTTCCATCCTTTATTATAAGGCTTTAACGATGTGAAAATGAGCAATAAGTTTTTGAAGAAACAGCGGTAGTGAAGAATGATTTTACATGCTCAGTACATGCTAATTTTTATAGGACTAGCTTTAATTCCCTGCATTTTTCATATTGTATAGTAAGGAATGCTCAATTCTGGAAGTACAATGAAGGTATATTGTTTGCAATCTTTCGTTTCCTGCATGATATAATATATGGGTAGGAAGGTGAGGGTCATGAGGTACAAAATCACCTGTCTTTTCATATGCCTAGTTTGGATTTCAGGCTGCAGCCAAAGTGAAACAGCCTCAAATCAGCCATCTGTTCAGCAGAAAAGCATAGTTGAGCTGAGTAAAAAGGAAACCATTCCTGCCAGCTTTTTTCCGGACCCTGTGAAAATCGTGTCAATTGGCGACTCCTTGACTCAAGGTGTCGGTGATAGTAAAGATAATGGCGGGTATCTGCCTTATTTACAAAATAAGCTGGAAAAAGAACCATCGATTACTTCCGTTGAGATGATTAATCATGGCATACGTGGAAATAGGACCGACCAACTATTGAAAAGACTGGATAAGACTAGGATTAAAGAAGACATAAAGCAAGCTGACTCGATTGTCGTCACAATCGGTGGAAATGATATCATGAAGGTCTTTAAACAGAATTTCTCCAACTTGGAGCTGAATCAGTTTGAATCTGCAAAAATAGGGTATGAAAAAAGATTAAGGCAGATACTCGATAAGGTTCGTTCCGAAAATGATTCTGCACAAATTTACCTTGTAGGCGTCTATAATCCATTTTCCAAATGGTTCGGGGATTTTTATGAACTTGATATGATCATGAATGAATGGAATGAAAGTGGAAAAGAGATCATTGAAGAATATGATTCAGCCTATTTTATTGAAATAGCAGACATTTTCGAGAATTCCGAAGAAGATTTGCTGTATGCCGAGGATTATTTTCACCCAAATGACCGCGGATATGAATTAATCGCGACAAGAATCTATAATGATATGGATATTACCACTATCGGAAAGGACACATTGGAAGCGAGTGCCAAAGGAGATGATGACCAAGAATGACAAATGTCAAATGGAAGACTTTGTTTATTTCCCTATTAGCCTTAAACATCCTGGTCATCTTGTTTGTAACGATTTTAGTTAATCTGCCGACTAAAGATAAAGAGCTGATACCCAAAGTAAGCCACGAAGAAGATATCCAATTTCAAATTCACACGAATCGGGAAGATTTGACAAGATTAATCAACCAGTATCTGGATAAAGAAGGGTTGACGGGATCCATTCACTACGAAGTGTATTTAACGGATGAGGTGGAGCTATACGGAACAATGCCATTTTTCAACCGTGAAGTGGAAATGAAATTGACTTTTGAACCAATTGCCCAAAAGAATGGGGATTTGATCCTTAAGCAAAAATCAATTGCTGTCGGTAAAATGAACCTTCCTGTTTCATATGTAATGAATTTAATTAATGAGCGTTATAATATGCCGGATTGGGTTAGTATAAGCCCCAATGACGAAAGTATTTATGTGTCATTACAGGATATGGAACTGAAAAGCGATATTAGGGTGAAGGCGAAAGAATTCGATCTAGAAAATGATGACATTTCATTTTTATTGACCATCCCATCATCATTACAGTGATAGTGAATAAATGGATAAAAAACCAGGATCGGTGCATCCTGGTTTTTTATCCATTTATGGGGAGAGCGTTAGGGTTTCTAGTGAGGATGATTCCCGATTCGATCCGATTATATAAATGGTTGAGGGAGTATTTTCTTGGAAGGCCTTGTTTGGCAAAGGAAGTGCAATCTCTTTTGTTCCAGCTATCCTCACTTCAAAGTCTATGATCATAGGATGAATATTAAGATATGCGCTTGCTTTCCTGAAATGGAGTTGATCAAAAACGACATCTCCACCTTTGACGGCAATGTCCACCAAGAGTAAATCATGTGAAAGCTGGATGAATCGGACCTTTGCTTCATTTGGGGGAACAGATGGATTATCCTCGAAAGGTAACAGTTTCAACGATTCATTAGCGACGGTAGGTGCTAGAGCAATGGTATAGGAAGCCCCGATTTCGAGAGCCACTTTACAGCTTAATAGAGGCGAGGTGTTTTGCCCGCTGCGGTATATATCCAATTGGTACTTGCCAGGGGGAAGCGGTAAATAACCATTGCTCTCTTTATATGAGAAATTTTTGAGGAAACGCATTTCATTTACATAAACATCAAATGAGTGAGCTGTTGGGGCAGCATGTAAAAAGCGAACTTGTGCAGGCAGTAGGACATTCATTTGTTCATATCTCAATTGTTGTGTTGATTTTTCGGGACTTTTCAAATGTTTATGGTAATAATAAGCATGCAATTGCGGATCGCCGTTTTTATTATAAGGCGATAGTAAATCATATGTTCCCGATTTTTGTGGATATGATTGTTTATCGCTCATTTCCAGCACCTCTCATTTTTCCATTATGTTTTTAACATATGTAATTATGCTTGGGCGTGTGCCTCCTTTTTAAAAAGGAAGGGAACCTTTTCGTGAAAAGGCTTGATCGGCATATTATTTTACAGGGATAAATAAAAACGTTAAAATGCATTCAATGGATTGTTTGTAAAAAGGAGGATTTTCATTTGACAAAGCAATTAGAGAAAGCAACATTCGCAGGTGGATGTTTCTGGTGCATGGTGGAACCATTCGATGAACAGCCTGGCATCGAATCCGTTATCTCAGGCTATACAGGCGGGACAACGGAAAATCCCACGTACAAAGAAGTTTGTTCGGAAACCACGGGACATTATGAAGCTGTTCAGATCACCTTTGATCCAAACGTATTTCCATATGAGAAGATAATCGAGTTATTCTGGCAGCAAATTGACCCGACAGATGCTGGCGGGCAATTTTATGACCGGGGAAGTTCTTATCAAACGGCCATTTTTTATCATGACGAAAACCAACGTGAAATTGCTGAAGCATCCAAAGCAAAGCTGCAGGCAAGCGGGAAATTTTCCGGACCGATCGTAACTCCGATTATACCGGCTAAAACGTTTTATCCAGCCGAGACATACCACCAGCATTATTATAAAAAGCAACCAGAGCATTATGAAAGATATTCGATTGGCTCAGGACGTAAAGCATTTATACAACATCACTGGGGGGAAAAAAATGAAAAGTAAAGAAGAATTAAAAAAGGAACTCACTCCGATTCAATATGAAGTAACGCAAAATAATGGAACGGAACCAGCCTTTAACAATGAATATTGGAATTTGAAGGAAGAAGGATTATATGTGGATATCGTTTCAGGTAATCCTCTTTTCACTTCAAAGGAAAAGTTCGATTCAGGCTGCGGTTGGCCAAGCTTCACTAAACCGCTTAAAGAAGAGGAAGTGGTGGAAAACCTCGATACGAGTTATGGTATGAGAAGGATCGAGGTTCGCTCAAAAACTGCCGATTCACATCTGGGACATGTTTTCAATGATGGGCCGGGACCGACAGGATTACGCTATTGCATCAATTCTGCATCATTAAGGTTCATCCCGCTCCAAGATCTTGAAAAAGAGGGATACGGAGAATACAAAAAGCTTTTTGATTGATTGGAAAACCCCCTATCAAATAATGATAGGGGGTAATTTATTGGGTAATATTCAATCTGTGATGATTGACGCGATCCGGACATATGGAATGGCGGTAAGGTCCATTGCTTTAGTCCTGCCAGTCACCTCAAAACGGACAGTATGTGATCCGGGACGAAGGCCATTTGTGACAAATAAATATCTTTCACGGGCAAATGGCCACCATGTATTCAAAGTCGTGATTTCATTTCCATCGATCCAAACATTCACTTCCCCGCCATCGGGACTTCTAAGCAGTTTCACTCCAAGCATACTTCCTTTGAAGGTATATTCAATCACACTGCCCTTTTCACTACTAGTGTAATAGCCACCCATTGGACGGAAACCGCTCATTTTTTCATAGCGGTCAATTTCCGATAATTCAAATCCAGAACGGGTATGCAGCTTAGTTGGAAGGCCTGCAACAACCTTCTTTTGTTTGATGTTATCCAGGAACCGTTCATATATGGCATTTGCATATAATTTATACCCCAGCCCATTTGGATGTACCAAATCTCTGGTCAGTTGTTTTTCAGTATATCCTGAATCTTTGAATATTGGTCGCATATCCACATTTGTTGCACCGTAATGTTTGGATAAAAGGCCGATGGCTGACGCAAATTCCTCATATTTCAAGGAACTCTCTGTTATTGTGAATAACTCAGCATTAGGGTGGAGCCGTTTTGCCTTTCTCATTAACGCTTCATATGTCATGGTAAAATCATCGACATTCATATATTTGCGGTCATTTTCACCAAAAACGAAGAAAATCAGATCTTTATGATCATGCTCCCTTCTTTGGGAAAGCTTGAATAAGCCTTCAAAAGCAGTTGAACCGCTTTGGACCACGTAGTCACCGTGTAAAGGAATATCATTAACATCATTCATTCTTTTTTCTAACTGTTTGAACCATGTTTGATTGGGCTTTTCAGCTCCTGATCCTCTTCCGATGCTGTCACCAATGACGAGATACTGAATGGGCTGGCCTGACTGGAATTTTTGATAAACATTTATCGAATCATCTGATCCATATGTTTTAGGAACTTTTTGAAGGATATAGCTGATAAGAAGGATCGTGGCGATTGCAGCGAAAGGGATGAAGGATTTTGCGTTCGTTTTCAATTATGTTCCCCCGTATTGCCTTTTATGTATCCATGCAGGTATGAGATAGCTTAAAGAGGCTAAGAATTGTTTTTTCCTTATTATATCCCAATTTTAAAGTAACACAATAAACTTTTGACATTTTTCATGGTTACTCGAGGTATTTCAGCCATTGAAATGATTACCGCTGAAGATGGTGTTGATTGAAGTTTTTTCTTAAATCCAGAAAAATAGGCAAATGCACAGACCAAGGCGGGCGTATCGACATATGGTAAGGTGTAAAGAGAAAACAGAATTCTAAAAGGAGTGAAACTTAATGTACGGATATGGTGGAAATGTTGCAGGACCAGGGTACGGATATGGTGGCGGTGGATACGGCGGCGGCGGTTGCTGCGGCTTTGGATCAGGCTTCGCTTTAATCGTTGTCTTGTTCATTCTATTGATTATCATCGGTGCTTCATTCTGCTGCTAATACAATAACCCAAAGACCAGTTGAAAAAGCTGGTCTTTTCTTTATGTAAGGAAATTGGTGGTTTGACAGTGGACCTCTCTGGTTCCATGGTTGTTGACTGAATAGTCATGGATAAGTCCATGTAATCATGGGACAGGCGATACACAGCCATTCCTTTTTCCAATCCTGTTATCAGTTCATTGGGAATGACGGGGGAATTCCAATGATGAGGAAAACAAGCTGGGTGAATGACATACGGCAAGGCATTTGGTTTTCTTTGTTAACCATTTCTGCTAAAATAACGACAGAATGTAATTAATTTAGGGGGATAAAGATATGAAACCTTCCCGTTTACAAGCAGGGGATGAAATTCGAGTAATTGCTCCTTCAAGAAGCTTGGCGATTGTCAAAGGGGAACAACGCAGATTGGCAGAAGAAAGATTGACTGAGCTTGGTTTTAAAGTGACATATGGTAAAACGGTCCTGTTCCATGATGACTTTTTCTCGAATTCGATCGAAGACCGGATCGAGGATTTGCATGATGCGTTCAGGGATCCGAATGTTAAGGGGATTTTTACAGCCATCGGGGGGTATAACGCTAACCAATTGTTACGGTATATCGACTATGATTTGATTAAGGAAAATCCAAAAGTGTTGATGGGGTATAGTGATATAACCGCAATTTTATTGGCCATATATAATAAAACAGGCTTAACTACATATTCAGGTCCTCATTTCTCGACGTTTGGGATGAAGGCTGGTCTGGAATATACGATGGAATATTTTAAAAAGGCTGTAATTGAAAGTGAAGGCTTTTATCTTGATCCAAGTGAAACGTGGAGTGATGATTCTTGGCATTTGGAACAGGATGACCGAACTTTCCACCCGAATGCTGGATACAAGGTCATTCAGGAAGGTGAAGCTGCCGGGACAATCATTGGGGGAAATCTTTGTACACTCAATCTATTACAAGGTACAGAGTACATGCCATCTTTAAAGGACAGTATCCTTTTCATAGAAGATGACGAAGAAAGCCATCCATTCAGTTTTGACCGGGATTTACAATCCTTGCTCCATCAGCCTGGTGCAAGTGGGATTAAAGGAATCGTCATTGGCCGTTTCCAAAAGGATTCAGGAATGACTGACTATGCTTTGGAGGAAATCATCGCCGCCAAAAAGGAGATAAATGGCATACCAGTGATCGCTAATGCCAACTTTGGTCATGTTCATCCATTTGTAACTGTGCCGGTTGGTTCAAAAGCAATAATGAAGGTGAAGGACGGAAAAGCGACGATCCAGATCCATCCATGAACAGTTTGAAGACGCCGTTCAAAAAATGGACGGTGTTTTAATCTGTTAGAGATATGTATGATTATGGTTTGCATTATGGTGTATATTTAGGGGTCTTTCCTCTTGTCAGCCCTGAAAATTGTCCTATTTTACAAGCATTATTAGGGAATATGAGTCTAATAGTTCAAATTCTTTATTTTTCTGATATAATACTAAGAGATTTAAAATAGAAAAGGTGATTATGTGTTATTAACAATTCCAGCATCCATTCGATTGGAAGGGGCTTTGGCCGAGTATAATAAAAAAGGCCGTGTGAGCCATACATGTTCCGTTTGCAACGAAGACACTTCTAATGGGGATGCAAGTAACTTGAACTACTATAAGTTAGGAACTAAAAAAGTTTGTCATTCCTGCATGAAAAATGTTTTGCGTCATCCGTCTTTAAAAGAGTATGAATATGTACATACTTCAATTATCGATAAAACTGCTTTTTATAAAAATGTGTTGGCTGTTTTAAAGGATGAAAGTTTTTTGGAATCCATTCGTGAAGAAAAACTAAATAGCGCATTGTAAGAAAAAAGTGTATCTCTCGCGGATACACTTTTTTTGTCGCCATTTTTGGAAGGTCACCCATGGAACCTGAGAAATTTATCCGTATACATGCTTAGGCCAATTTCCTTAGCAAGATTGCCTTCATCTGGACATACACTTTACTATATTGCATTTGTTTTTAAAAAGAAGGAGTGTGTGGGCTTATGGAGCAGTCTTCATTGATCAAACCGGTCCTGGGAGGAGCCTACCCGACTATCAGTCATGGTCAGGGAGTGTTTTTATACGATAAAAATGGAAAGGATTACCTTGATGCTTCTTCCGGTGCTGTTACAGCCAATATTGGCCATGGAGTCAAGGAAATCATTGAGGCGATGGTAAAACAGGCTAAACAGGTTTCATTTGTGTATCGTTCCCAATTTACCAGCGATGCTGCAGAGAAACTTGCCGGAAAAATTGCAGAATTGACCAAAGGGGAACTGACATACTGCTTTTTTGTAAACAGCGGCTCCGAGGCGACTGAAACGGCATTGAAAATTGCCATTCAGCATTGGCAGGAAAAAGGGAAGCCAAAGAAACAGAAAATCATATCGAGATGGATGAGCTACCATGGCATCACGATGGGAGCTCTTTCGATGTCTGGACATCCGATTCGCCGAGAACGATTTACTCCTTTGCTTGAATCATATCCTTCTGTTTCTCCTCCATATTGTTACCGATGTCCACTTCAACTTGACCAACATACGTGCGGAATGGCCTGTGCTTCGGAATTGGAAGCATCAATCCGGCGCATTGGCAGTGAAAATATAGCGGCTTTCATTGCAGAACCTGTAATCGGTGCAGCCGGAGGGGCCATTGTTCCTCCTGACGGTTATTTTAAAAAACTCAAGAAAATCTGCGAAGAGAATGATATTTTGTTCATTGCTGATGAAGTAATGACCGGATTTGGACGTACCGGTAAGATGCTTGCTTCCGAATATTGGGATGTGGAACCTGATATCGTAACATTAGGTAAAGGTATGAGTGGGGGATATACCCCAATAGCGGCAGCAGTAATGACCAAAAACGTGATGGAACCCATAATGAAAGGCTCGAAGTCCATTATAGGAGGCCATACCTTAAGTGCAAATCCGTTATCTTGTGCGGTATCTTTGGCCGTTTTAGAATATGTCGAAAGGTATGAACTTGTTGAAAAATCAGCCGACAGAGGGAATTACTTGATCAGGGGCCTGAAAAAGTTGGCAGGGAAGTATTCCTTTATCGGTGATATACGCGGGAGAGGTCTATTGATTGGCATCGAATTTGTCCTGGATAAAGTAACGAAGGCCCCATTTCCGAAGGAGGCAGACGTGACCAATGAAATCATTGAATTGGGAATGAGGAATGGAATACTTCTTTATCCCGCAGCTGCTGGCCTTGACGGTGTAACCGGGGCAGCGATCATCATCTCCCCGCCTCTAACGATATCGGAAGAGGAGTGTGCTGAATTGTTAATGAGGGTCGATATAACCTTTGGTCAATTTAATGAATCGATAGGTAAACGATCATCACCACAAGGAAGTGAGTCATAGTGGTGGAAAATACATTCAAGAAGATTTGTCGTTTGGAAGATGTCCGTTATCATTTTAAAGATAAACAGTCCATCCTGTTTGGGGGCTTCGGTGGCATTGGGACGCCTCCGGGATTGATCAATCTGATTTTGGAATCAGGTATTAAGGATTTAACCTTGATTGGAAACGATACAGGTTTCCCCGATATCGGAATCGGAAAACTGGTAACCCAGCGCCGGGCGAAAAAAGTCATCGTTTCCCATATCGGTTCCAATCCAAATGCCGGACTATTAATGAACAATGGAGAACTCGAAGTGGAGTTCTCTCCGCAAGGGACACTTGTCGAACGCATCCGGGCCGGAGGGATGGGACTCGGCGGGATATTGACCGATATTGGAATTGAGGCTGATATCGTCCGGGACGGCAAGCAAACCGTAAAGCTAGGTAAGAAAAATTATCTTGTGGAATCGGCATTAACTGCAGATATCGCCATTGTTTACGCAGAAATGGCAGATCCTTATGGAAATCTTATATTCGATAAAAGTGCCAGGAATACGAATCCTATCGTTGCTGCGGCCGGACAAATCACTATAGTCGAAGTCATGCAAATCGTTCCGCTTGGCACTTTGGATCCTGAGAACATCATTGTACCGGGTGCCTTTGTGGATTATATCATTCCATCAAAAGGAGTCGATTGGAAATGGGTTTGGGAACCGGAGATAGAAACAGAATAGCGAAACGGGCAGCCGCAGAAATAAGCGATGGGATGCTGGTCAATTTGGGAATTGGCATTCCATCACTTGTACCGAATCATCTTTTGAATGATCATAAAGTTATGTTTCATGCAGAAAATGGTCTTGTGGGAATTGGCAGTACTCCTGAAACGGGGAAGGAAGATGCGC
The DNA here is from genome assembly GCF_044762675.1 of Peribacillus sp. NPDC096448. Classification (NCBI taxonomy): domain Bacteria; kingdom Bacillati; phylum Bacillota; class Bacilli; order Caryophanales; family Bacillaceae; genus Peribacillus; species Peribacillus sp. NPDC096448. Next base: position 45,167 of record NZ_JBIWEU010000002.1, read on the forward strand.
ATCTTTGCAATGCTGGGGGACTGCCGATCACCATTAGGGCCGGGGCTTCTTACTGCGACAGTACTGTTGCATTTGGAATGATACGTCGTGGCAGGGTGGATATCACGATTCTAGGAGCCCTTCAAGTAAGTCAAGAAGGGGATCTCGCTAATTGGATTGTTCCGGGAAAGCGGGTGCCAGGCATGGGCGGTGCAATGGAACTGGCTGCAAAGGCAAAAAAGGTCATTGTCTTGATGGAACATAACGATAAAGCGGGCATTTCTAAATTAGTCAAAACATGTACATTGCCGTTAACTGCCAAAAAATGCGTACATATGATCATCACCGAATTAGGCGTGTTTTCCGTAACTTCGGAGGGCCTCCAATTAACTGATGTATTTGATACGTCCAGCATTCAGGAAATCAGGGATCGGACAGAAGCCTCGTTTACCGTCTCTGAAAACATCCACAATATAAAAGAATGAGAGAGGAGAATGGATATGTATGAGGAAAAAATAAGAACATGGTTGAATGAACATCGGATGAATGGACTTCAGCTTTTGCAAAAACTGGTTCAGGAACCGAGCAAAAGGGGCCAAGAAGGAAGTGCACAAGCAATAGTGGTCGAGAAGTGCAGACAACTTGGTCTGGAAATAGATCTTTGGGAAATCGGGGATGAACAATTAAGAAAACATCCCCATTTTTATTGCGACCGCAGGGATTTTAAAGGAAATCCGAACCTTGTGGCCATTAAAAGAGGAACAGGCAAGGGGAAATCCCTTATTTTAAACGGACATATTGATGTAGTTCCTGAAGGAGATCATGCAGCATGGCACGATGAACCCTATAGCGGCAAGTTGATTGACGGGAAAGTTTTCGGGCGGGGAACGACGGATATGAAAGGCGGCAATGTATCTTTATTGCTGGCCATTGAAGCGATCGTCGAATCTGGAATCCAATTGAAGGGAGATTTGATATTTCAGAGTGTGATTGAAGAGGAAAGCGGTGGTGCCGGCACACTTGCGGCAGTCATACGCGGGTATAAAGCTGATGGTGCAATCATTCCGGAACCTACAAACATGAAACTATTCCCATTACAACAAGGTTCGATGTGGTTTCGACTGAGAATAAAAGGCAAGTCTGCACATGGAGGCACTAGGTATGAAGGAGTCAGTGCAATTGATAAAGCGGTTGTTGTAATGAAAGAAATCAAGATGCTTGAACAAGAACGGAATGAGTCACTCCGTCATTCACTCTATAAAAATGTCCTTATCCCCATTCCGATCAACATTGGTAGCATTCAAAGCGGGAATTGGCCGTCCTCCGTACCGGATACAGCCGTCCTGGAAGGTAGATTCGGCATCGCGCCGACAGAATCCATGGAAGAGGCACAAAAATCGCTGAAGGAGCGAATAGATGCTTTAAACGAGAGTGATGCATGGTTCAAAGAAAGACCTATTGAATTAGAATGGTTTGGGGCCAGATGGCTGCCTGGCAATCTCGAAATAAATCACCCGCTCATGAAGACAATTGGCACATACTATGAAAAAGTGGTCGGGGAAGAACCGCTTGTCGAAGCGTCCCCTTGGGCGACGGATGGAGGTTATCTTTCATCGGTTGGTTCTACCCCCGTTGTTGTGTTTGGACCAGGGGAAACGAAGATGGCCCATGATTCGAACGAATATATAGAGGTGGATAAAATGATGGAGGTTGCGGAAATCATCGCATTGACCATTATTGAATGGTGTGGGGTGGACCAGGAATAATCATTTTTCCCAAGGTCTGATCCCAGGAAGGATCAGGCCTTTCGCAACAATTTTCGAAGATGTGAAAGGAGCGAGACAAATGGAGGCTGGAATCATCGAAAAAAGAATTCAAAAGCCAAGGTGCACCATACATATTTCGATCGACCATTTTAATAAGCGAATCAGGGTTGATGATTATCTAGGGCATTTTCAAGAATGCGTGGAGGAATCTTTGGAAGTGGCTAAAAGCATATCAGCAGAAAAAATCATCTTCAAGTCCCGTAAGGAAAACGTTATGGCATTGCTTGCTCAGGGATTTCTCTATGAAGGAAGCATCGATAAATTCTTTTTGGGAAGCGATTGTTTCTTCCTTGTTAAATATAGCCGTAATGAAAGGCGCAACAGTGCTGAATGGGAAAAGGAAGATCAAATCCTTACCGATGTTCAGAGGCTGCCGATTAAATCTGGACTGGATGATCCGCCGTCAGCCTACCAAGGCCGTAAAGCTGAAGTTACAGATGCACTTCAGCTGGCACAATTGTATGGGAAGGTTTTCGAAGTGTATCCCACACCGATGAATGATCCGATATATGTGAAAAAGTGTATGGAAATGGGAACGGTTTTTTATATTTATGTCCATGAAGAGAGGATCGTCAGTGCTGCTTCTGCAGAAATAAATTCCTTTTACCATAATGCAGAAATCACTGATTGTGCGACATTGCCGGAACATCGGCAGTTCGGCTTGATGAAACACTTGATATCCTCGCTTGAAGACTATCTTATTTCACATGGCATTTATTGCATCTATTCGATTGCCCGGTCGCTCTCATTCGGCATGAATGCTGCATTGCATCAGCATGGATACTCGTACCGCGGACGTTTGGCTAATAATTGTTATATCTTTGATAAACTTGAAGATATGAACCTTTGGGTGAAAAATTTTTGTTGAATGCTCATTTTTAGGCGGGTTCATGACTAGTTTTTGGCATTTCCCCATATACATCTAGCAAGAAGGTCTTGAGGAGGGATATCTTGCCAAGTGAATTTTTTAATACAAGTGAAGTGTTGGAAGCGATATTAGAAACCATTGATGAAGGCATTCATGTAATAGATCCAAAAGGACAGACCATCTTTTATAACGGAGTGGCGGCCAATCATGATGGGATGAAAAGAAGTGAGGTGCTTGGGAAACCGTTGCTTGAAGCATTCCCTTCGTTGAATCACAAATCATCGACCTTACTCCGGGTCATTAAATCTGAAAAACCAATCTATAACTATAGTCAATCATATGTAAATGCTCATGGGCGAATCATTGAGACGCTAAATACTACGCTCCCCATATATGTCGATGGGTTTATGATAGGTGCAATAGAAATTGCAAAGGATTATTCAAGCTTGAAGCAATTATCCGAAAGGTTAGCTGATCTGGAAAGCTCGCTCAAGACGATCAAAAGTCCTGAAAGGAAAACGCCTGGGAACCGCGGATTGTATTCTTTCGCTGAAATCCTGACAAGTGATCCTGGGTTTAAAGGTTTGATATCACAAGGTAAAAAGGCTGCCCGTTCCTCCTCATCGGTATTGGTTTATGGGGAAAGCGGTGTAGGAAAAGAGCTTTTTGTTCAAAGCATCCACCAGGATTCGAACCGCAGTAAAGAACCTTTCATCGCGCAAAATTGTGCGGCCCTTCCAGAAAGTTTACTGGAATCGCTTCTATTCGGTACGGCAAAAGGAAGCTACACTGGTGCTGTGGAACGACAGGGATTGTTTGAGTTAGCCAACGGCGGAACCTTGTTTTTGGATGAATTGCAATCGATGCCGATTGACTTGCAGGCAAAGCTTCTGCGTGTGCTTGAAGATGGGTTCATCAGGAGGATAGGTGGCACAAAGAGTGTACAGGTGAATGTCAGGATCATGGCAGCGATGAATATTGATCCGAAAAAGGCCGTATCGGAAAACAGGCTAAGGCCGGATTTATTTTACCGATTGAACGTATTGAGCTACGAGCTGCCTCCGTTAAGGGAGCGGATTGATGATATAGAGCTTCTTTCTGAACATTTCATATCAATATTTAACAGTAAATTAGGACTGTCGATAAAAGGCATGGATGAGGAGACGAAGGTTTTTTTTCGGAAATATCACTGGCCAGGAAATGTAAGGGAGCTTAAACATACGATAGAATTCATGATGAACCATACGGAGAATGATGTTTTGAATCTTGAGGATTTGCCCCAGTTTTTAAAGAAGCGCACCCCATCAGAAAAGATCCTTCCGCTACGTGAGGCCATGATTGAGATGGAAACAAAATTGATTACCGAGGCCCTTCATCAAACGAATGGTAACGTTCTCCAGGCATCGAAGCTATTGCAAATTCCAAGACAGACCTTGCAATATAAAATAAAGAAACATATTTGATGGAAAAAATCCGGATGCAGCCTGCAGTCCGGTTTTTTTTATGGGCATTCGGATTTTGGGGTCATTTTGGCACCCTTCTTGCATTTAATACTACTATCATAACTCAGGAGGTATAACCATGTTATTTGACTTATATAAGCCAGATCGCAATTGGAAAGATATAGAGCTATGGAAAGATGTAACCGAAGAACAATGGAACAACTGGCTGTGGCAGCTTACGAATACGATCCGAACAGTTGATGATTTAAAAAAAGTGATAAACCTGACTCCGGATGAAGAGGAAGGTGTGAGGATTTCCACCAAAACCATACCATTGAATATCACCCCATACTATGCTTCGTTAATGAATAAAGATGACCCAAGGTGTCCTATCAGAATGCAATCGGTCCCAATCTCGGAAGAAATGCATAAAACCAAATATGACATGGAAGACCCCCTACATGAGGATGAGGACTCCCCTGTACCGGGACTGACCCATAGATATCCGGATCGCGTTCTTTTTTTGGTGACGAATCAATGTTCCATGTACTGCCGTTATTGTACGCGAAGACGTTTTTCAGGCCAAATTGGCATGGGCGTGCCAAAAAAACAATTGGACGCTGCAATCGGATATATACGTGACACACCGGCAGTTCGTGATGTCCTTATTTCCGGCGGGGATGGATTACTGATCAATGACACAATCCTTGAATATATCCTCAAAAACTTAAGGGAAATTCCTCATGTTGAAATAATCAGGATAGGTACCCGGGCACCGGTTGTTTTTCCTCAAAGAATCACTGAAAATTTATGTGCCATTTTAAAAAAATATCACCCGGTTTGGCTGAATACTCATTTCAATACCTCGATAGAAATTACCGAGGAGTCAAAGAAAGCATGTGAGATGCTTGCCGATGCAGGTGTACCTGTGGGCAACCAGGCAGTTATTTTAGCGGGGATAAATGACAGTGTCGCCATCATGAAAAAGCTGATGCATGATCTTGTTAAGATCCGTGTCCGCCCTTACTATATCTATCAGTGCGATCTCTCGGAAGGGATCGGTCATTTCAGGGCTCCCATTTCAAAAGGGATTGAAATCATCGAGGGGCTCCGAGGCCATACATCCGGGTATGCAGTACCTACCTTCGTCGTCGACGCGCCAGGAGGGGGAGGGAAAATCACACTGCAGCCGAATTATATCCTTTCACAATCCCCAACAAAGACGGTGCTGCGCAATTTTGAAGGTGTAATAACCACATATCCTGAACCTGAGCAATATACACCAGGACTTGCAGATGATTATTTCAAACGGGTATATCCCGATATGGAAGAAAAACAGTCAGATATAGGTGTATCTGGTTTAATGAACGACAAGCAATTCAATTTAGTGCCTGAAGGGCTGAAGCGAATGAACCGACGGGAAAAGTACGTGACCAACCCAGAGCATGCTTCATTGAAAAACAAACGTGAAAAGCGGGATCTGTTAAAAGAAAAGAAATTCCAGGCACAGCAAAAAAAGAGCACTCCTAAGGGGGATGAATAAAATGGAGACGTGTCCATGGTGTGAGAAAGGGAAGCTTGCATCAGTAATGGGGACTGTATATTGGGAACTGCCGGATGGTACGAGGGCGGTTGAAATTACGGAAACCCCTTCATCTCATTGTGAGAGTTGCGATGCTTTTTTTCAAAGTGATGAAATAGTGAAGGAAATTGAAAATCAACTATTTTTAATTGATTCGAAAAAGCTTGAAAAACAAACGAAGTACAGTGAGCTAATGAACATGAAAAGGCTGTTGAAACGTAATTACTTTGACTTTTAGGTTACTTTCCCATAAATGAATAAATCCTCTTCATTTTAGATAGTACAGTGTAAACCACTATTTCTATCTTAAATGAAGGGGTTTTTCCATTTCAGAAAATGATGGCATGCGGGTAAATGGGCTAACAAGTTTTTGAAGAAATTCCGCTTTCCTTCAACCTCCGCGTTTTTTATTATGGGAATTGGTTTTGAGTGAAGAGGTAGATTAAATAATATTGAAGCACTTCGTTTCCTTTATCGAATCATGTAAAAAAATCTTAAAAGGATGTAATCAATATGGAATGAGTACGATATTTAAGTGTAGTTCGTAATTTAACGGATGCATTTGTGTTGAAAAGTCGTGGATATCATAAAATGAGGAAGAAAAAACCAAATTGTTTTTTAAAAAAGTGGACGGAAGCGAAAGTTTCCGATATATTAAAGCAGAAATCATAGTTATTTTAGGGGGGGTTCGACATCATGAGACCATTTTATTTATATTTAATGAAATTTCGACAACCAAAGGAAATTGATGCAATCACTAAATTTGCCAATCATGCCTATGAGGATCATGGCTTCCCAAAACAATCGACTGATTATAATGAATTGAGCAGTTATTTAGAATTGAATGCAGACTATCTCGAAAGTATGTCAGTTTTCGATCAAGCGTGGGAACAGTATGTCCAAATAGAAGAAGGGCTCCTATTGGGAGATCAGGAATAGGGAGGAATCGGAAGGATGTTTAAAAGCCTTCAAACCCGAATATTGCTTTATTCTTTACTTATTGCAAGTGTTCCTCTTCTGGTACTGGGAATCATATCCTATGGATCACAACGGTCCCTGCTTGAGAAGGAAGCAAAAAATGCTCTGAATGCAGGTTCACTGAATATTGTAAATGAAACATACAGCTATTTGAACGAACGGATCAGTGATGTGAAGTTAATGAGTGTAAATTCGGCAATCATCAATCCTGGCTATTCAAAAGAAGAGAAGTCTGATGAACTTAAAAAGTTTATCGATGCCAAAGGAAATTATTACGGTGTCTTGCATTTGGATATGGAAGGCAATGTCATTGCAGATACATCAAATAAAATGATCGGGGATAACCTTGCGAAGAGAATATGGTTCAAAGAGGCCATAGAAGGTCATGAATTCCTTTCTGATGTTTATAAAACCCGAGCTTTCGCAGAACCTATAATAGCTTTGAGTGCGCCGGTATATGATAATTCAGGGAAAATGATCGGAGTCGTATCCACAGCTTTCCGATTGGAAGGGCTTTGGGAGATGATGGAGAAAAAGGCTAATGAAATTAGCGATAAATACCCAGTGAACTTTTTCATGATCAATCAAGAAGGCATCATGATTTCGAAAAAAGACCCACATGGCATTATGCAGGATTCTGCCTTGAAAGAAATGGGATTAACGAAAGATAAGCTGATGGGAGCGTCGTTATCGGATGAATTGTACAGTGAAGAGAATGGGGAAAAAATATATTCCATCCAGCCTGTCCATACGATAGCACAAACAGAGAATAAATGGTTTGTTGTTGTGGGTGCTGATAAGAAACAGGTATTTCAACCTTTGAATGACCTATTAACACGGTACCTGACAATCTACAGCATCGTTTTTGTTTCTATCATTCTGGCTGTCTATTTACTAACAAAGACTCTCGTACGGCCAGTTCAAGAACTTGTCGGAGCGACAGAGGATTTCATAGGAGGAAAGGAATTCATCATTTCCGACAATAGAAGCTTCGAGGAAATGGAAAAATTGAACCTTGCTTTTCTAAGAATGATGGAAACGATTGAAGATCGTGAGAGGGAAATCGTCCGTACGGAAAAATTGAAATATGTTGGCCAGCTTGCTGCCGGTGTCGCCCATGAAATCAGGAACCCGTTGACGACAATAAAGGGCTTTTTCCAATTATTGAAGAGCCAGGATCATGATAAATCATTGATAGAAAAATATAGCGATGTCATGCTTCATGAAGTGGATAGGGTCAATGTATTTGTGACACAACTTCTTGATTTGGCAAAACCGCATCAACTGGAATGGGAGAAAATCGATTTAAAGGATTTCCTTGATGAAATTATAGATACTTATACTTCCTCAATTCCGAGTTCTCATGTAAGACTAATTAATGAGGTGACACAATCCGTCATTGTTTATTCAGACAGGAACCGGTTAAGGCAGGTTCTCTTGAATGTCTTGAATAATGCTTGTGAAGCCATTGAAGAAAGGGGGCGGATTGAACTACATCACAATTCCGTGTCCCAATATATAAGATTAGTGATCAGCGATGATGGAAAAGGCATCAGTCCCGAGAATTTAAAAAATATCGGTATGCCCTTTTATACCACCAAACCGGATGGAAACGGATTAGGTGTAGCGACATGCATACAAATAATGGAGGAATTAAAAGGGAAATTCCAAATTGAGAGCTTCCGTGACGAAGGAACGAAAGTGACGCTCACAATCCCCACTACGAACCGTCTCATTAAATGAGTCGGTTTTTTTTGTTTGTAGTGCCCTTTAATAAATGGGCCGTTTAATTAGCTAAATGAGCAAAACGCCCTCTTATTTCCATTAACCTCCATGTTTGTTTGTGCATATAATTTACTAATCAAACGATAAGGACCATATTGGGGGATGTCTCTTATGGGCAAAAAAAAACAGCCGAAATTTAAATTAGGCGATACAGTCGTAATAACAATGTATGGGACAGTCGGGAATATAACCGATGTGAAATTTCTCGATGGTGCTTATGTGTATGAAGTGAACTATAGTGAAGGTCTTTATATCGAAAAAACATTGCAATCGATAAATGAATATGAAGGAGAAATCCTTTATCCGAAAGAACAAATCGATATTGAATATAAATATTTATTAGGTGACTTGGTCCAAGTGGATGGATATGAACAGGATTATTTCAAGATTATCGGCTATCGAACGGAAATTTGGCGCTATAAGGAAAATGCCTGGGAGGATGTAATCTATGAGTTATCAAGAATCTCTGATGGTGAATGGCTTGAAGCTCATGAAGAAGAACTGACTTTGATTGCCGATGCCAAACGGGCAGATGGAATCATTAAAAAATTGGGTCTGCTCCTTCCTCAAAAGAAAAATGAGCTTGCTATCATTGCTAAACAAAACAACCCTGGTAAAGGTGAGCGAGAAATGACAATGACAAAAGATGAAAAAAAGGAAATGATTGATGGACTGTTGGATTTATATAATGATTATTGTAAGCTCTACGAACATTTTGGCGATGATGAATATCGTCACATCATGAAAATCGCCCTTGCTAAAATTGAAAAAGCTGCAGAGGAAATTTATCCAGATCATAAAAAGAAGCAAACAAAGTGAAAGGTATCCCAAACTTTTAAAGGGCAATTTCCAAATTCCCTATAGAAGTATCCATACAATAGAACACGAATGGAACTTGATAACTATAGGCCCTTCATATGTTTTTCCATTATGGGATGCCTTAGTGGTATATTTGTCTCTACACATTCATAGACCTTTAAATAAGGGGGCGATGATTTGCGAGAAATTGAGGTTTTTATTGATACAGAAGAGATAGCGGAATTCTTTTTTCAAGAATTGATAAGACGGGGCTATCTTCCAACAGAAGCTGAAGTTGAAGATCTTGCTGACATCACATTCGAATATCTTCTTGAAAAATGCATAATTGATGAAGAAGTCGAAGAGTAACCTGTCATAAGACGGTTAGCAGCTTCCTTTCCCTTAATTTCATTAACCATTTAAAAAAAGACGGCGGACCACCGCCGTTTTGTTTGCGATTTAGGAAGGGTGCCAAAAGTCTTTTTCCTGCTTTTCATTTTTTCAAGTTCCAGATAAGGTTCGATTTTCCTAACTTGTGGTTGATATGGTATAGTAGTTTTTGAATATCATTTCAACCACAAGTTAAGGAGGACATAGTCGTATGAGCGTACATATTGGTGCAAAAGATAATGAAATTGCGGAAACGGTCTTACTTCCTGGGGACCCGTTGCGTGCAAAATATATTGCTGAAACATTTTTAGAGGATGCTAAACTTTATAATGAAGTTCGTAACATGTTTGGATATACAGGGACATATAAAGGAAAACGAATTTCTGTACAAGGTACAGGCATGGGTGTCCCATCCATTTCGATTTACGTGAATGAATTGATGAATAGCTATAATGTCCAGAAGCTGATTCGTGTTGGAACTGCAGGAGCGATTCAAAAAGATGTAAAAGTCAGGGATGTGATCCTTGCAATGAGTGCTTCCACCGATTCCCAAATGAACCGCATGACTTTCGGCGGGGTGGACTTTGCCCCGACCGCGGATTTCGAATTACTTAGAAAAGCTTATGACGTCGGCACGGCTAAGGGCTTGCAATTGAAGGTCGGTAATGTATTTACGGCCGATCAGTTTTATAACGATAATAGTGAATTGGAAAAATGGGCAAAATACCAAATCCTTGCGATAGAAATGGAATCAGCTGCCCTTTACACGCTTGCTGCTAAATTTGGCCGCCAAGCTTTATCTGTATTGACCATTTCCGATCACATTTTAACCGGTGAGGAGACGTCGTCGGATGAGCGCCAGTCAACTTTCAACGAAATGGTTGAAGTGGCATTGGAAGCAGCTATCCAGGACTGATAATTGGATGTAATTGACAGGCGGGTGACCAGGAATAAGTGATGCTGTATAATGGCAGTTGGATACAGGCTCATTTGTTCCATGGTATCCGCATTTTTGTAATGTCAGGAGATGCCTGTTTTCCTTGGACCATTTTCCCTGATTTGAAGTTTGCTAAAAAAATACATATGGTCATAAGTTGTTATTTTTGATAACTATTATTTTTCGATTGGCTTGAAAGCTGATAAAATAGGAATGAAATCGTTTATATCGTCATGAAGAATGAAAGTGGTGAGGCTTCAGTGGAAGAAGAAAATCAAAAACAGCCAAAAGAGGCAGGGAAATTCATTAAAATAAAGAAGTTTACGTTCATTATGGGGATTTTCTTAGTCATATTTCTAACTGCAGGGATTACTACAATAGCCTTGACCTTTGGAGATGAAAAAGTAGAGTCATTAGCACCGGATAAGCAATCGGAATTTGAAAAGCTGTATTCTACATACGATACGATAAAAGATAACTATTATGAAGAGATTGATGAAGAAAAGCTGGTGGACGGGGCAATTAATGGAATGATCGAATCATTGGATGATCCGTACTCTGCTTATATGGATAAAAAGGAAGCGTCGAGTTTCCATGAGAGCATCTCTTCATCTTTTGAAGGAATCGGTGCTGAGATTCAGGAGCAGGATGGACAAATAATGGTGGTCTCACCAATAAAAGGGTCCCCGGCAGAAAAAGCTGGGGTAAAACCGAATGACATTATATTAAGTGTGGATGGTAAAAGTGTTGAAGGACTGAGCTCTTCTGAAGCTGTCCTGAAAATCAGGGGCGAGAAGGGTACGAAAGTGGATCTATCCATTTCAAGAGCTGGTGAGTCGGAACCGATTGAGCTGACCATTAAACGGGACACAATTCCGATTGAGACGGTTTATGCGGAAATGCTTGATGATGGAGTTGCAAAAATTCAAGTGACCAGTTTTTCCGAACATACAGTCCAAGAGCTGAAAACGGCGCTTGAGGAAATGTCCAAGAAGGACATGAAGGGTCTCGTATTGGATTTGCGGGGAAACCCGGGGGGACTGCTTGAACAAGCAATAGAAATGGCAAGTCTGTTCATACCTAATGGGAAAGTGGTCCTTCAAGTTGAGGATCGCAGCGGGAAAAAAGAAGTATATAAATCGGAGAATGATGGAGAACTGAAAATCCCGGTAGTCGTGTTGATTGATGATGGAAGTGCCAGTGCTTCTGAAATCGTTGCAGCGGCTGTCAGTGAATCTGCGGACATTCCATTGATCGGTGTCAAGTCATTTGGGAAAGGGACAGTGCAGACTGCCCAAGACTTCAAAGATGGATCTAACTTCAAATATACGGCAGCTAAATGGTTGACTCCTGAAGGCAATTGGATTCATAAAAAAGGGATCAAGCCGGATATTACTGTGAAGCTTCCTGATTATGCGAGCCTTCCGTACATTTCGCCCGATAAGGAATTGAAAGCATCCGATTCTTCGAGTGAAGTGAAAGCGGCTGAAGAGATGCTGAAGGAAGCAGGCCATGATCCAGGTAAGGTAGATGGATTCTTTGATGAAGCAACCACGAATGCTGTCATAGCATTCCAAAGGGAACAAAAAATTAAAGAAACCGGCACCATTAAGGATGATACTACCGTTAAATTGATGCAGGTCATCCGCGAGAAAATCCTTAAGAACGACACACAAGTGAAAAAGGCAGTGGAAGTATTAAAGAAAGAAATCAATAAATGATTTTGACCGAAAAGCCTGTCAGCGAATTTCGTTGGCAGGCTTTTTTGTCGTTTTCATGCATAGGATTCCAACATTAGGCAGAGAATAGGGGTAATTTTCCAATGAGGTGAGGTAATGAAAGAAAAGGTATTGTTCATATATCTCTTGATCTTGATTCTGGCAGGCTGTACATATGCCCCTTTACCCAAACAAAATGGAAATGAAGGTACGGAAAAAAAACTAATCAATGAAGAGAACCAGGAAAGCGAGAAAACATTTCTGTTAATAGGTGTTGACACAAGGGGAGAGCAAAAATCTCGGTCAGATGCGATTATCCTGGCAAAATACTTTCCTGAGCAGGAGAAACTGAAGCTGGCTTCCATTATGCGTGATAGTTATGTGAAAATCCCCGGGAATAAATCAGGATATAACAAAATAAATGCTGCTTATTATTATGGTGGACGGGAATTGCTCAAGAAAACCATACAGGAAAACTTTGATGTCAAGGTCGATCATGTAGCGGTAATCGACTTCCAGGGATTTGTGAAGATGGTCGATTTACTTGCCCCTGAGGGGGTGGCGGTGAATGTGGATCAGGAAATCATTGATGATATGAGCATCCAAGCAAGCGTCGGTAAAAATGTTCTACACGGTGAGGAAATATTGAAATATGTCCGTTTTAGACATGACGATGAAAGTGATTTTGGAAGGGTAGAGCGTCAACAAGAAGTTATGGTTCAATTAAAAACAGCGTTTATAAATCAAATCTCATCCTTCGAAGGGATGGCAGCCCTTCCTGGTATCATAGAACAAGGGCTCTCGTACTTGGATACAGATATTGGTCTGAAAACAATAATAGAAATGGGTCCAAAAGCCGTCTTCCATACCCCGGACACCGTCGAAACCTTAAGGGTTCCAGTGGAAGGAAGCTTTAAAGATGAAATATATCCCCAGTCCGGAGCCGTTTTGGAAATGGACTGCACTGAAAATAAAAAAGCACTTCAGGAGTTCTTTGCAAAATAACAAGAATTTTGGAAGTCCATTTTATTATCGAAAGTGTTCGGATTTAATTATTGTATTATAGACCTCGCAAGAATAATTATTTAAAAAACGAGAGGGATACGAAATCCTTCTCGTTTTTTATCACCAATAAAGGAACCTGAATCAATTAACAAAATGCGGAATGTTTTTGAAGAAATCAGGTGTTATGATTCCGTTTTCGGTAATGATGCTTGTAATTAGGTGATTCGGTGTAACATCAAAGGCTGGATTGAAAGTCTTCACGTTTTCCGGAGCGATCCTTATACCTTGAATGAAGGTGATTTCAGCTTCATTCCGCTCTTCGATCGGGATGGATGTGCCGGATTCGATAGAAAGGTCGAATGTGCTTGATGGTGCGGCTACATAAAAGGGGATACCAAAGTGCTTGGCTAATATGGCCAATCCCAATGTCCCGATTTTATTTGCTGTATCCCCATTGGCCGCAATCCTGTCGGCCCCGACGATAATTCCATTTATTCGTTTCTGGTGAATTGTATGGGCAGCCATATTATCAGAAATTAAGGTGACATCAACCCCCGCTTGCATCAATTCCCAAGCCGTCAAACGCGCCCCTTGCAGGACAGGCCTGGTTTCACATGCATACACTTTTAGCGGAAAGTCCCTTTCTTTAGCCAGGTGGAAGGGAGCCAAGGCTGTGCCATACCGAGCTGTGGCGATTCCCCCAGCATTGCAATGCGTAAGAATGGAATCTCCTCTAGTGAATAGGGATAAACCATGTTCCCCGATTTTCCTGCACATTTCTTCATCTTCAGCAAAGATGGCTTTAGCCTCCGATACAAGTGCTTCCTTGGCAGTTGAAATGCTTTGCGCAGCCTGCAAGGTGTTCTCCATCCTCCTTAACGCCCAAAAAAGGTTGACTGCAGTTGGCCGGGAAGATGCGAGTTTTTCAATATGCCTCGTTACGTTTTTCTTGAATTCCCCTAATTCAGCGGTTGTTTCCTGTTTGGCACCAAGTGCAACACCAAATGCTGCCGTCAGTCCAATTGCTGGGGCACCGCGAACTTTTAATGTCAAAATGCTGTCATATACATCATTAACAGAATGAAGTTCAATAAACTCAGTTATGGAAGGAAGGGCTTGTTGATTTAATAATGTAATATGGGTATCATCCCATTGTACCGAATATGGTAAGGGTGCTAGTGTAGTCATGTGCAGGTCTCCTTTTAAATGGTTGAGTAAGATGGCAGTGTACGTTGCTTCAACGCTTCAATTATAGTTGGAACATCCAATTCCTCCCGTTTTTTAATTAAAAAAGAACCAATTTCCAATGTTGCCGTTTTGGCAGCGATCCTTGTTTCTTTATCTTCAATGACGTTTAAATCGGCTACATGGGAAAGGCCAATGGTTCGCCGAATCAGTTCGCAGCCTGCAAAACCGAATGCATCTTTTTTGAATTTTGTCAGTAAATAAGGCAGATAACCTTTCACATGGCGAAATGGGCTTTTATTTTGGCCTTCCCATAATTCGGTGTAAGTTTCTTCAAAGGCATTCCAAAATTCATGAAGGAGCGTGAAAATCTCTTCCCTTCCGACGCCATTTCGTGTTACTGCCTGAAAGAGAAGGTTGGCGGTGTATTGACCAAGGTCAAAACCAACTGGCCCATAAAAAGCGAATTCCGGATCAATAACCTTTGTTTCGGTTTCACTTGCAAATATACTTCCAGTATGTAAATCTCCATGAAGCAAGGCTTCCTGCTCGGTTTCAAAGCTTTGTTTCAGTTTGGCGACCTCAAGTATCACTTCTTGATCATTCCATATTTTTTGGGCGGCACCTGTCAATTCCACCTCGAAATCTCCCGGGAGTTCCTCAAAAAATGGATCCGTGAAAATAAAGACCTCAGTGATTTTGCAGAGTTCGGGATTCGTGAAATGTCGGGCCACCTCCTTTTTCGCAGAGGGTTCTAAATGATAATCGGATGTATAAAATGCCGTCTTCGCAACATACTCACCAATATGCTGTGAAAGCAATGGATATGAATCGCCATGGATCAATCCTGTTCTAACGATTTTCAAGTGCGATAAATCCTCCATTACTGTGATGGCAAGCTGTTCATCCGAATAATAGACTTGCGGTACGAATTCGGGGCAATAACTTCTGAAATGAATCAGCGCATTCGCTTCAATGGCTGCCCTTTTCAGTGTCAGCGGCCAGCTTTCACCAAGTACCTTGGCATAAGGGACCGCTTGTTTGATTATTAGTCCTTTGTTTGTGACCGTGTCTGTAATATGAAAAACATAATTTAAGTTTCCATCGCCGATTTCATTACATTTCAAACTTGCATCCGCATTGACCAACCCAAGTTTTTTTGCAAGGGTTATAGCTGTTTCGTTTGTCAATCTCTTAAAATTTGAATGGTTTTGAGTCATTCTTTTCCCCTCCAGATTCAAAATAAGAATAAAAAAGCCTCTTTCATATAGAAAGAGGCAGAAGTTTTGGCTTCGGACCTCTTATCTTCCAGAAAATGAATTCTGGTGGAATTAGCACCGTGCTCTGTGGATTTAATAATCCGGCGGAGGATCCGCCCCATTTCACAATGGTATTACAGTCGGTTGCTGGGCTTCATAGGGCCTTTATCCCTCAGCCTGCTCTTGATAAGAGTAAATGTTTTCTGAAATTTTAATCTTCGGGAAAATAATATCAACTTTTTAAATAGTTTGTCAATGGGTAAATTAATAAAAGTCTGGACGGCGATCTTCGAATACAGGTATTTTGTTACGTGCTTCCGTAACTTTGTTGAAGTCCAAGGTGCCTGTCAATAGTTCGTTTCCTTCTCCGGCTTCACTTACGATATTCCCCCATGGATCAATAATCAAGGAATGACCCGCAAATATATTATTGATATCCGAACCTGTACGATTAACGGCTACAACATAGGCTTGGTTCTCGATGGCACGGCTTATCAATAAGGCTCTCCAGTGATCGAGTCTCGGCTTTGGCCATTCAGCCGTAACGAATAGAACTTCCGCGCCTTGAACGGTATGGGCTCGCTGCCATTCAGGGAAACGAATGTCATAACAAACGAACCCGGCACATATTTTTTCATCAAGAGTAAATAAACCATCTTTTTCACCTGGCTGCAGGAAATGGTGTTCATCCATTAATTGAAATAAGTGAAGCTTATCATATTCTTTAATGAGCTTTCCGTGTTTATCGATGATGAGCATGGTGTTATAGATTCCCTTGCTTGTTTTTTTCGCAATGGAACCGCCGATGATGTGAATCCGGTGTTTCTGTGCCTGTGTTTTAAGAAATTCAATCGTTTTTTCTGCCTCTTGGTCTGCAATCTCATTCAGCCTGGTCAAATCGTATCCGGTTGTCCAAAGCTCTGGTAATATGACGATATCGGGTTCGGACCGAGCTGCTTTTTCCATCCATTGTTCTGCAACCTGAAAATTGATATCTGGTTGACCGAAGGCTATATCCATTTGAATACAAGCTATTTTCCACTTCATCGTTTAAAACCCCCACATGTAAAAAATGCTTTACAAGACTACGATAAACATATATCATTTGTGACTAGAATTTCAAGAAATTTCAGAGAAGGTGTATAAATGGTGCAATTCGAAAAATCCGGACTGCTTCAGGACCTGCCCAAGCAGTTTTTTGCTTCACTGGTCGCAAAAGTCAATGCGATCACGGAGCAAGGACATGATGTCATTAATTTAGGCCAGGGAAACCCTGATCAGCCGACGCCGGAACATATCGTCAAAAGTTTGCAGTCTGCAGCTGAAAAAACGACTAATCATAAATATTCGCCATTCCGGGGACATCAATATTTAAAAGATGCTGCTGCCGTCTTTTATGAACGAGAATACGGTGTCAAGCTGGATCCGAATAGTGAAGTGGCGATTCTCTTCGGGGGAAAGGCGGGTCTTGTCGAACTGCCGCAGTGTTTATTGAATCCAGGTGATACGATCCTTGTTCCAGATCCCGGCTATCCGGATTATCTTTCCGGTGTTGTTTTAGCCCAGGCAAAGACCGAACTGATGCCCTTGACAGAAGAAAATGATTTTCTTCCGAAATACGATGACATACATAAAGAAGTTCTTGATAAAGCCAAAATGATGTTCTTGAATTATCCGAATAATCCCACAGGCGCTTCTGCCACTGAAAGTTTCTTTGATGAAACCGTCTCCTTTGCAAAAGAACATTCAATTTGTGTGGTCCATGATTTCGCCTATGGGGCAATAGGATTCGACGGAAAAAAACCGAAAAGCTTTCTCCAGGCGGAGGGAGCGAAGGATGTAGGAGTTGAAATATACACTCTATCGAAAACATACAATATGGCAGGGTGGAGAGTCGGCTTCGCAGTGGGAAATAAGAGTGTAATAGAAGCTCTTGAACTATTACAAGACCATCTTTATGTGAGTCTCTTCCCGGCGATACAAGAAGCTGCGGCAAGTGCTTTACTTGACTTACAGAGCTGTGTAGAGCAGTTAGTGAAGATGTACGAGGTGCGAAGGAATGTTTTCATTGAGGGATTGAGGGCAATCGGCTGGGATGTCCAAGCGCCTGCGGCATCGTTTTTTGCCTGGCTCAAAGTACCTGGAGGTTTTACGTCCGAGAGTTTTGCGGACTATTTATTAACGCATGCCCATGTAGCTGTTGCCGCAGGGAATGGTTTCGGTGAATTTGGCGAAGGTTACGTCAGGGTAGGGCTACTGACTTCGGAAGAACGGCTGCAAGAGGCTGTGGAACGGATACGAACATTAAACTTATTTTAATGCAATAAGATATCCGATTTATACACATTTAAATAGTTAAAACTTATTGACAAAGTAGGGATTACCTGTCAGAATACAAAATAAATTCTTAATCTTTCGATACTTGGATGCAACTTATATATCAGCGTTTTCTTATTTTGAGCAGGTGGAGGGACTAGCCCTATGAAGCCCAGCAACCGACCGTAATTCCATTGTAAAATGGGGCGGAATCCTTCCGCCGGATTTTCTTGAAATCCACAAGGCACGGTGCTAATTCTTGCAGCCAATGGGCTGGGAGATAAGAAGATGGCTTTTTAAAGCCTCTTCTTTATGAAGGGGCTTTTGCCATTTTGAGACCATTTCAGGTTAATGACATCGAGGGTTTACTAACGTGTTATAGGAGTGATCAGATGAGCGAGATAGTCGCTACTTATTTAATTCATGACTTTAATGGAAATCATGAGAAAAAAGCAGAAAGCATTGCCTTGGGTTTGACTGTCGGGACATGGACGGACCTGCCGCATTTGGTTCAGAAACAACTGGAAAAACATAAGGGACGCGTTGTATCGGTGACACCACTATCTGAAGAAGAGAGGGCAAACAGCTACTTTAATCGGAAAGTATACCGTTCGCTGATCAAAATTGCCTATCCGGGAGGGAATTTCTCCAATGATTTACCTGCAATCCTCACGACGGTCTTCGGCAAACTTTCATTGGATGGTGAAATAAAACTGATCGACTTGGATTTTGTCGGTGATATTCAAAAAGCTTTTCCAGGGCCGCAATTTGGCATTGAGGGCATAAGGGAAAAGGTTGGCGTTTTTAACCGGCCCTTGGTGATGAGCATCTTTAAAGGTGTATTGGGAAGAGACCTAACATTTCATAATGAGCAACTGAGGCAACAAGCATTGGGAGGTGTCGACCTAGTTAAAGATGATGAGATCCTCTTCGACCAGGAACTGACTCCATTTTTCGATAGAATAAAAACGGGAAAAAGAATATTGAATGAAGTCTATGAAACCACTGGCCACCGAACGTTATATGCTGTCAATCTATCAGGGAAAACATTTGAATTATTGGATAAGGCAGAGCAAGCGGCTGAAGCAGGGGCAGATGCTTTATTGTTCAACGTTCATACATATGGTTTGGATGTAATGCAGGCCTTGAGTGAACATGATCGTATCAAGCTGCCGATCATGGCGCACCCCGCATATAGCGGGGCATTGGCATCTTCATCATTTTATGGTATCGGCTATCCATTATTGCTTGGTAAATTAGTAAGGTTATCAGGTGCGGATTTATCCTTGTTCCCTTCTCCTTATGGAAATGTCGCACTTGAAAAAACGGAGACCTTGGCGATTGCTGAAGCTCTGACAAAAAATGAACTTTCATGGAAAAAAGCCTTTCCTGTTCCTTCTGCAGGCATTCATCCGGGCATGGTTCCGGACCTCATCAAGGATTTTGGGCTCGATAGTGTGATTAATGCCGGAGGCGGAATTCACGGGCACCCTGACGGAGCAGAGGGCGGTGCCAAGGCTTTCCGTTCTGCTGTGGAAGCCGTTCTAGCAGGAAAGGAACTTTCTGAAGCGGCGGCAGAGGAAGAAACACTAAAAAAAGCTCTTGTGTTATGGGGAGGCCTATAAGAAATAATGAGACCGATCATCTTTTGTGATTTTGACGGAACGATCACCAACACAGATAATATCATTTCCATCATGAAGAAATTTGCGCCTCCGGAATGGGAAGCGTTGAAAGACGGTGTCCTTCAGCAAAAAATCAGTATATCTTCAGGAGTTGGGGATATGTTCTCCCTGCTTGATAGCGGCTTGAAGGATGACATCATCCAATACGTAAGAAAAACGGCCGGCATTCGCCCAGGGTTTTATGAATTCGTTGAGTATACGAAACAAGCCAATATCCCTTTATATATTGTAAGCGGGGGCATGGATTTTTTCATTGCCCCCCTATTAAATGATATCTTGCCAACAGAGTCCGTTTATTGCAACTATGCATTTTTTGATAAGGATAAGATTTATATTGAGTGGCCGCATACTTGTGATGATCAATGTAATAATGATTGCGGTTGCTGCAAGCCATCCATTATGAGGGAAATTGCGGGTGCGGAAGATTTTAAACTCGTTATTGGAGATTCAGTAACGGATTTTGAGGCGGCAAAACAGGCTGATTTTGTCATAGCCCGTGACATTCTGCTTGAAAAATGCGATAGGGAAGGAATTCCACATCAAGGATTTGAAACATTTTTTGATGTAATTGACATTTTAAAGCAGCAGGAGGCGGTTAAAGCGTGAACACTCATTCTAAAGAATGGCAGGAGTTGGCAGATATCAAAGCTGAACTGGCCGCAAGGGATTGGTTTATGGGAACTAGCGGGAATTTGTCAATCCGCGAGCCCAAAAGCCCTTTCTTTTATATTACCGCAAGCGGTAAGGATAAAAGGAAGCAATCGGATTCGGACTTTTTACTGGTGGATTTAAAAGGAAAACCAGTTGAAGAAACGAATCTAAGACCATCGGCCGAAACTTTACTTCATACAGTTATTTACCGGAAAACAAATGCGAACTGTGTACTTCATGTCCATACAGTTGAAAATAATGTGATATCGGAATTATACGGAGATGAAGGCCAAGTTTCCTTTCGTAATCATGAAATCATTAAAGCGACCGGGCGGTGGGATGAAGATTCGGAGCTTCGGATTCCAATCATATATAATCACGCTGACATTCCGCTGTTATCCGATAAGTTCAAGCCACATGTCGAAGAAGACTCTGGCGCTGTGCTGATACGCAATCATGGTATTACGGTTTGGGGCAAAAGCGGACTCGAAGCAAAAAGAATACTTGAAGCTTGCGAATTTTTATTTCAATATCAACTGTTACTTAATCAACAAAAGGCGTTTGCAGGTTCTTTAAGATAAACACTCATAGAGGAGGAATGAATGATGGCGACGATCAGATTCCATGAAACAAACGAGGTTATTGAAAACGGTGAACAGGTAAAAGGGTTTTTAGAAACTCAAGGGGTTATTTATGAGCAATGGGACATTTCTAAATTACCTGACCACCTTGTGGAAAAATACGATCTAACAGATGCTGACAAGGAGGAAATCCTTGTAACATTCCAATCGGAGATAGCGGAAATCTCTGAAAGAAGAGGCTATAAAGCCCATGATATCATAACATTATCCGATGCAAATCCGAACTTGGACCAAATGCTTGAAAACTTTAAGCAGGAACACCACCACGAAGATGATGAAGTGCGTTTCATAGCAGGAGGAACGAGTATCTTTGCCATTGAAGGCAATGATAAACAGTGGTTTGATGTACGTCTTAATCCAGGAGATCTTATTAGTGTACCAGAATCAACAAGACATTATTTCACGCTCGCGGAAGATAGGAAAACTGTTGCTGTCCGGATTTTCGTAACAGCTGCAGGATGGGTGCCGATTTACGAAAAAGACGAAGTTCAAGCATGAATCAATTTCGAAAAACCAGCTTAAGGGCTGGTTTTTTTATGTGGATACGGCAAGTGATTTAGTAAGGTAAGTATGATAAAATTTAACGGAATCGAATTTAACCGGATTATAGGAGCAGATAAGAATGAAAACGACCGAAGTGTACATATTGGGCGGCTTTCTCGGCAGCGGGAAAACGACGCTTCTTCGAAATATTTTAAAACAGGAAAGTGAAGCGGGCAGAAAAGTGGCAGTGCTTTTAAATGAGCTCGGCAGTGTATCGGTAGACAGCGGACTCATTGGTGATGGAGTGCCTCTGAAGGAGTTGTTTGACGGGTGCATCTGCTGCACAATTCAAGATAAACTGGAGGTTCAGCTTCATGAGTTGCTAACCGAAAATGAACTGGATGCGGTTTATATTGAAACGACGGGCGCAGCTCATCCAGTTGAAGTATTGGATGGCATCATGTCGCCGATTTTCGCCAAAAGGCTGGAGTATAAAGGGATCATCACGGTCGTTGATTTATTAAGGTGGCGCGATCGGGAGGAACTGTCTCCTCAGCTTCGACAGTTACTTGCAGAGCAAATCCACCATGCTGATTTCATACTATTGAATAAAGCGGATTTAGTAAGTGAGATGGAGGCCGCACAGCTGATATATACGATACAGGCGCTGAATACGGATGCGGTATGTCTATTGACGGAGTATGCAGCCGTTTCCTTGGCATCATTGCAGCAAATGCAAAGAAAAAGGCATAATGACCATCAAAAGCTTGATGTACATGACCATTTGCATTTAACTGCAATCGTTCATACATTTGAAGGTGCTGTGGCACAAACCGACTTTGAACAGTGGCTTAGGGCCCTACCGGAAACGGTCTATCGAATGAAAGGATATATTTCCTTTACACATTCACAATACCCCCATTTATTCCAATACTCCTACGGAATGCCGATGTATATGAATGAAATGATGAAAATGCCATTGAATATCGTCATCATCGGGGAAAAGTTGGATAAGGAAATATTGATCGCTCAGTTGAAAGCTTTGGAAGCGAAAGCGGCCCGATAAACGTTTACCGCCCATTAAAGAAGGGGAACATAAAAAGAAGACTTTCTTATCAAGGAGGCGGTATTAGTGCCATGGAATAAGAACGATTACCCAAACTCGATGAAGAATCTAGATAAAGATGTAAGGGAAAAGGCTATAGAAATCGCGAATGCACTATTGGATGAAGGATATGAGGATGGAAAAGCCATTCCAATTGCCATAGACCGGGCTAAGATGTCAGTAGGAAAAGATTGAGAAAATGGTCAGACCCACATAGGGGTCTGACCATTTTTATTGTTGCATTCCAAAGGCGGCAAATGTCTTTTCGTCTTCTATCAATCCGCAAGCGGCACATTGAACCCGAACTTCAGGACCATTATATGCTAGATGGAATGGCTGAAGGGAATCGTTCGAATATTGTTCAACAATCTCACCGGATTGGGGATCCTTTTTAATGGGGGTTGCCACTTGCTGAATGAGATTGAAGCGAGATTTATTTGTCCGGCAATTCGGACAGCGGTATACTTGAGACATTATACTCACTCCTTTTTTGGATTATAAAAAGCGTGATATCTTATTATTAAGATAGTCTTTACAAACTTGAACATTAATATGTATAAATTAGTAACGGATGGAAGGGATACTATGAAAGAAAATGTCAGGCAAGAAGAATTACTGGTGGCTTATTTAAGCATATGGAACAATCGTAAGGTGAACGATGGAGGTGGAAGGGAAGTGTTGTCGGAACTCATCCGCAGAGAGCTTTTGGATGAAAATTCCCATCCACGTGCCCGAAAACCGGTATTGGAGAAATTTTACCTGTCTATTAAACGCGTGATGGAATCTTCGCTTTCGGAAGAAATGAAAAATGCGATTGTCATGGCCTATATCACTGAATTGGAAAGATTATGATTTCCGAGTGTGATATGGATGCTTGTTAGCAAATATTCTTTTATGCTTCATACTTTTTTCACAAATCATTGTTAAAATCTTTAAAAAATAGATATTTAATGAATAAGGAGCTTAAAAAATATGAAGTGGGGCATTGGGCTTCTTCTTGCCATCGTACTGCTTACTGGGTGTAATAGCGGTAATGCATTTACTAAAATCAACAAAAGTCAATCTTTCCTGGCGACTGTCAATATCAAGGATACCTCACTGACTTTCATAGATGAAAACTATCATCCTTTTGCAAAGTGGGATATTTCAGAACCATTTACCGGGGCCCTGCTCCTGGCAGACAAGGATACTATCCTGCTTTATGGAAAAGAGATGGAGAAAGTCCAAGTGTATTCTTTATCCGCAGGAAAACTGATAAACAGTTGGGAAATTGGGAAAGGGATCGTCAATATGCAGTTGTTACGTGATGGAAAAAGCATCGTGGCGGTCAATCAATCGAATCACTCCATTTATTTTTTGAATGCTGATGGGGAGGAACAGGATATTGTCAAGGTTGGTAAAAGCCCCTTGACCGTTCTTCAAGGAGAGCAAGCGAATCGTTTGTATGTTATTAATTTTGGTGATACCAAATGTTCGGTGATAAATCTTGAAACGAAAAAGGTCGATTTCGAATTTCCCGTACATAGTTCCAGTACAGGCACATTATTAAGGGAAGAAAAGGATGAAATATGGATTGGAGGACACGGTGATGGGGACCAAGTGGAAGAAGATCTATATATTTATTCGGCAAAAACGGGAGAGTTGAAGAAAAAGCTTAAGGCCCCAACCATGCCGATAAAGTTCCTGGAAAATGGTGAAGGAATATTTGTCCTTAGTCATGGGACTAGCTCCTTATATAAATTGAATGATCAATATGAGGAAGTCAAAAACAAAGTGGTCGGCGTCAACCCCTTTGAAATGGCGAACTTTAACGAAGATGTGGTCGTGGCGGGATATGATAGTGATGAAGTGTATGTAATGGATGCTGAAACAGTCGAGGTTAAAAAAACGATCAAAGTCGGCGAAGGTCCATTCCAATTGATGTTGAGGGAGTAGATGACATGCATGTTTACACCATTTTAGTCGTGGATGATGAAGAAGATATGCGAAATCTAGTTGAAATGTATTTGCTGAACTCAGGTTATCGATGCCTTCAAGCTGCGAATGGAAAAGAAGCTATAAGCATGGTTGAAACAGAGGAAGTGGATTTAATCCTATTGGATATCATGATGCCAGGTATGGACGGTTTCTCCGTTTGTGAAGAAATTCGTGAAATTGGGGAAATCCCTGTGATATTTGTCAGTGCGAAAGGTGAAGAATGGGATAAGGTGAAAGGGCTGAAGCTTGGCGGCGACGATTATATCGTCAAACCGTTCAATCCAGGAGAATTGGTCGCAAGGGTCGAAGCGGTATTGCGAAGGACAGGGAAATTATCATTGAATGAAGAGAATCAAAACCATGTCCGATTCGGTAAAATTAGCTTGAACTTACAATCCAGAACGGTTTTAGTGGAAGGGAAGCCAATCAATTTAACCTTGAAAGAATTCGAATTGCTTTTATTCCTCATGCGTCATAAAAGCCAGGCACTCAGCCGTGAACAACTGCTTGAAAATGTATGGAGCGGTGAGTATGGAGGATCTTTACGTACTGTGGATACCCATATTAAAACGTTACGAATGAAATTAAGAGCGGCCGATTACATTCAAACCGTCTGGGGAATCGGTTATAAGATAGAGGAAAAGAAATGATCTATAAATGGCGAACCCTTTCTTTTAAATTATGGCTCACCATTATCACCGCCATCATCCTATCCGTGCTGTTCGCTTACTCCCTTTCCCAATATTATTATAAAAATCTATATGTGGAGAAGCTTAAAACGGATTTAGTCAATGAAGCATCATTGCTAGGGGCGGATTATTCCGGCGGTGAAATCAGCGAAAACTTTAAGCAAAAAGTTGAATGGTTTAACAGTAAGAACGACAGCGAAGTCTTTGTCGTCAATAATCCCAGGGAATTGAGTGCTTGTCTGCCTTTTGAAATCAATTATGATACCCTTATTTCTGAAGAAGAA
Source organism: Peribacillus sp. NPDC096448 (assembly GCF_044762675.1). Taxonomy (NCBI): domain Bacteria; kingdom Bacillati; phylum Bacillota; class Bacilli; order Caryophanales; family Bacillaceae; genus Peribacillus; species Peribacillus sp. NPDC096448. The sequence goes on from NZ_JBIWEU010000002.1 coordinate 70,750, forward strand.
CGGCAAATGCTTTTAGATGGGAAAGCCGTTGAAAAAGAGGGATATGAGAAAAGGTTTGAAAAGAACATCGTAGCGGCGATCATACCCCTGATTGACGAAAATCGCCTCGAAGGCATCATCTATACATATATTCCTGTAGATTCCATTACGGTCTTATTTAAGGAATTTGCTGCAAAATGGTTGGCGGCGGTTCTATTATTTTTGATTGTCGCGATTTTGTTTACTACTAAATGGTTGAAAAAGCTAGTCAGTCCGATTAAGGAAATCGAGACTGCGGCCCATCGTGTCTCAGAGGGGAATTATGACATACAGGTCGAGGTAAGGAGTCATGATGAGATAGGTAAACTGGCAATAGCCTTTAATGATATGGCCAATTCCATCCATTTGGAAGAAGAAAGAAAAAAAGAATTTCTAGAAAATGTTGCACATGAGCTCAGAACCCCGCTTAGTTATGTAAAGGGCTATACGCAGGCCATATTGGATGGTGTCGTGAAAAATGATGAAGAGCAACGGAAATACCTTCAACTCATTTCAAGGGAGGCTCTTAGGCTGCAGCGGCTTGTGGGAGATCTTATGGACTTATCAAAAATGGAAAGTGTTCCATTCTTGTTAAATAAAACCCCGATTGCCTATGCGCAATTCATTGAAGACGTACTTGTGAAATATGAACCGATAATAAAGGAAAAACAATTGGGCTTGAAGCTAGACCTGGATCCAGACCCGATTATTTTTGGGGATGAAGGAAGGATGGAACAGATCCTACATAACATTTTTGATAATGCCATTCAGTATACGGATCCTGGAGGGGAGATCCATATTACCCTAATTCAGCATAAAGATGATTGCGAACTGCTGGTAACTGACACGGGCAACGGGATTCCGGAAGCGGATCTGCCGTATATCATGAATCGTTTTTACCGTGTGAACAAGGCACGCAGCCGTTTTGATGGCGGTTCAGGGCTTGGACTGTCCATTGTCAAAAAATTGGTGGAATTACAAAATGGTAAAATCGAAATAGAAAGCAAGGAAAAAAGGGGAACAACAGTCAGGGTTATCCTGCCGAATATAAAAGAAGAATGGAATTCATAAAAAGGGGATACGTTCAAATGAAAAAAATCATGTTATTTTGCATGGCGTTAATTTTTTTGGCTGGATGCGGCAAGAAAGAGGAAATTCCGAAAATGTTAAATGTCGATTTAGCTGTCGATCCAACTCAGGGTAAAGTGAATGAGCCTGTGAAATTTCAGGCAAAAGTAACATATGGGGACGAAGTCGTGACAGATGCGGATGATGTCAGTTTTGAAATTTGGCTTGCGAATAGCGATGACCATGACAAGATAGCAGTAAAACATAAAGGGAACGGTATATATGAACTGGAAAAGGCTTTTGATGAAGAAGGAACCTATTATGTATATGCCCACGTAACGGCAAGGGACATGCACAACATGCCAAAGAAAGAATTCGTCATAGGTAAACCAAGCACTCCCGAACAAAATGGCGGAAAAAAAGAAATGGACGAGATGAATGATGAAGAAATAAAATGATGAATGTACCATCAAAATCAAAACAATTCGGGCTTAAATCCGGATTGTTTTTTATTTGGAAAAATATTCAAGATGATAAGGGGAAATGACGAAATGTCGAAGTGAAACCGAAAAATTTGTAACATAAAAGTAAAGAAAGTCATAATATTTCGGTTGGAAGCGATATGTCAACTAAAAGTTATTAGTATTCCATGGAAATGGTTCTATGTAACTACCATTGACAAATAATTACTGGAAAAATATGAGTATTTATACTATTGGCAGAAACATAGATAGTTAAAGCATTTCTGCTTGTTTTCTCTGAAACTTGGATCATAAATATATTTTCATTCGCATCCTGTGAATTTGATGGAAATTGATGGTGCCTTTATTACAAAAAATGCATGTTATGATAATTCCAGAAGCAAAGCACAACAAAAAATGAACATCACAGGAGGAAATACGAATGAAAAAGAAAATGATTATGTCAGCAGCAGCGGCTGCAGCTATTATATTCACAGGAGTAGGAGCTAACCAAGCTGAAGCAGCCAACTGTGATACAGTGAAACAAGTAACTTATAAAACTACGAATAAAGAGGATATGCAAAAAGTCCTTAACCAATACCTAGCTAAATACAATATCACTATACCTGCAGCGCAGGCACAACAAAAACCAGTTCAAAAACCAGTTCAAAAACCAGTTCAAAAACCAGTTCAAAAACCAGTTCAAAAACCAGTTCAACAAGAAGCTGGAACAACGAACCAATCAAAACCAGCAGCAAAACCTGCAGCACCAGAAGTGACACCTAATAAATCAACTGATGAAAAACAAGAGACAAGCTCTGAATTAAGTGCGTTTGAACAAGAAGTTGTTAAATTAACGAATGCAGAACGTGAAAAACAAGGTTTGGCAGCTCTTAAAATCGACACTGAGTTGAGCAAAGTTGCACGTATCAAGTCTCAAGACATGAAAGATAAAAACTACTTTGATCACAATAGCCCAACTTACGGTTCACCTTTCGATATGATGAAACAATTCGGAATCAGCTATAAAACAGCTGGCGAAAACATCGCACAAGGTCAACAAACACCTGAAGAAGTGGTACAAGCTTGGATGAATAGCCAAGGACACCGTGAAAACATCATGAATTCTAGCTTTACTCATATCGGAGTAGGTTACGTAGAATCTGGTAACTACTGGACTCAACAATTCATCGGAAAATAATAGATTAATAGAAAAGTGCATCCCATTAAAATGGGGTGCGCTTTTTTTTGCGAGAATGGATCATTCCATTCCATGGAAAAAATATAATTGTGACATCGATTGGTTCTCTATAATGTACCCAAATCTAAAAAGAATTGAACCAAGAAATAACTGGAACCGCACCATAACATCAGTGAGGTCCCGGTGAAGCCACTTAAATTTCGGATACATCAATTTCTGAATATTGTGTATTGAAACTTTTTTGAAGACGTATTTCCAATGTTGATTCTTTATATTGGGCTGATGCCCCCTTTTTCTTGACAGGTGCAGGGAGTGTTATGACATGCCGATCTGACTCTTCAGGAATTCCCTCGATGATGGATTGGTTAGATGTATGGTAAAGTTTCATTTTCTTTAGCCAGGATTCATCTTCTATTGGAATTCTTACGAAGACATATAAGTGGGTTTCAAATACTTCGGCATGTAAAGGATGTTCAGATCTGGCATTTACTTTTTGTGAGCCGCCATCATTTTGGTTCATCATACCCTGCATATTGTCAGGGATCACTTGTGAAAATACCTTTTCAATGAACGATTGAACATCACTTTGCTGCATATTTTTCATGAATTCCTTTTGGTTCGGGTTATTCTTAAAAGAAAAAAGTGAATTCCAGGGAAACATATTGAATTCCTCTCTCCTGCTTATGGTCTGACAGGTTTATTTGTTATATTTTATGCAGCTAAAGCCCAGAGGTTCTTTTTTATAATTACTAAATTATAGAAAATGGAATAAACTTATGTATAATTAAGTAAAATCCATTAGATAAAGAGGGTAAGCCTGTGGATGAAAAAGTAGCTTTTATTACTGGTGGAGCAACGGGTATCGGCAAAAGGATGGCGTCTTCACTCGCGGATAATGGAATGTCCATTATCATTACTTATCGAAAAAGTAAAAAGGCAGCTTTAGCATTAGTGGATGAATTACAGGAAATGTACCATGTTAAGGCAATTGCGATTCAAGGTGACTCGTCAAGTGAGGAAGATTGCCGGAATATTTTGCAAAAGATTTCGGAGGAATTTGGCCGTGTTGATGTCTTCATTCATAACGCAGGGCCATATATGCATGATCGTAAACCGATGACTGAATATGGCAGCGATGAATGGAAGTACATCATGGACGGAAATTTAAATGGTTTTTTCTATTTTGCGAAGGAACTTATTCCACAAATGCGCAGCAGAAACTGGGGTAGGGTCATTACATTGGGATTTGAACGGTGTGAAACTGCACCAGGTTGGATCTATCGTTCTGCTTTTGCTGCTGCAAAGAGTGGCTTGACTTCCTTGACAAGAACTTTAGCTGCCGAAGAAGCTACACATGGAATCACCGTGAATATGGTTTGTCCTGGTGATATCATTGGTGATTGGAAAGAGGAGGAAATTAGGATCGCGAGAGCAGCAAAGGATGAAACGGTTCCAGTCGGAAGACCGGGTACGGGGGAAGATATAGCGAGGGTCATCACGTTCCTATGTGATGAAAAATCAGATTTCATTACTGGGAGTATCATACCAGTAACAGGCGGTAAGGATGTTCTTGGGAAAATATATAAAGCCTAGTGGTTTACAATTTGAATTCAGAATGAAAAAAAGTGAGGCCGGTGTAAACCAGCCCCACTTTTTTTACGCCTTTTTTTTATATTTTACTTGCTGAATGAACCGTAAGCGAGCAGCCAAGCCTATAGCTCCGAGAGCCAAGCCGGAAATTAAGCCGATCCAATACCCAAAGGCTCCCATATCCGTATATTGTGCAAAGAAATAGCCAATCGGAAGCCCGAGAATCCAGTAGGAGACCAGTGACATTGCAAATGTGACATTTACATCTTTATATCCACGTAAAATACCCTGAATAGGTGCCTGCAGGGCGTCCGATATCTGAAAGAAGATGGCATATATTAAAAAATGTGATGTCAGCATCATTACTTCGTGATCTTTAGTGTATAAAGAGGCCACAGGTTCACGGAAGAGGAAGAGGATGGTCGACAAAACGAGTGACATCGTCAAGGCCATCGAAATGCCAATCCAGCTATACTCTTTGGCATCTTTATAACGGGCTGCCCCAATTTCAAATCCAATGACGATCGTCAATGCCATGGAGATACTTAGCGGTATCATATAAAGCAGTGACGCAAAATTCATGGCAATCTGATGCGATGCAATCGTCACGGTATCATACTTACTCATCAAAAGTGTGACTGCCGAAAAAATGCTTGTTTCAAAGAAAATAGCCAGCCCGATGGGTACCCCAATCAATAATAAGGCCCTCCATTCTTTCCAGGAAACCCGGAAAAATTCAGTGAAAACCTGATATGTCGAAAATGGGTTTATTTTTATTACAACCAGGATGGCCACCAGGGCTATTAACCAATACGTAATGGCAGTGGCGTACCCGGAACCGACACCGCCAAGTTCAGGGAATCCAAACTTCCCGTATATTAACAGGTAATTAAAAAGGACGTTTACCGGGAGCGCACATAAGGTGATGATCATGGAAATCCTAGTTTGCCCCAAAGCATCGATGAAAGCCCTCAACGCATTATAAATGAATAAAGGAATGATACCGAGTAAAAGGGCGATCAAATAATCATGGGCCACCATGTGGACACTATCTTCAAGGTCCATGGCATTCAATACGGGGTTCAAAGAAAACGCTCCAATGATTAAAATGAACAAGGCTAAGGCTACAGCTAAATAAATGGCCTGCATCACGGAATAGGAAACGGATTTAGACTGCCTGGAACCCACCAGCTGTGAAACTACCGGTGTTAAGGCAATCAATATCCCGCTTAGCCCCGTGTACACGGGTGTCCATAGCGAACTGCCGATGGAGACGCCAGCAACGTCCTGAGTGCTGTATTGCCCCGACATCATCACATCAAAAAAAGTCATGGCATACATGCTGATTTGGGTGATCAGGATAGGTATCAATATATAAAATAATAGGCGGATCTTTTGTGATTTAGTATAAGTCTGATTCATCAAAGTACCTCAATATCAATATTTGGAATTTTCAACACAATGAAAGAATTATATCACATAAGCATGTGATGTTTTAAGAGTTTTTATTTGAAGCTAAAAAAAGACTTGCCGTTTAGGGCAAGTCTCAGACTATAGACAAACTCGATATGTAATTAAGATTTCCTGCATTTTTTTAGGCAGTGTAAAATATGAACGTTGCTTTCCACTGCAGGCACTCGCTTTCCGCGGGCGGTCCCGGGAGCCTCCTCGGCGCTTTTGCCGCCTGTGGGGTCTCCCTTGGACGCGCTCTTAGGAGTCGTCAGTCGCGCATGGATTCAAAATCATTCATGGCTTCCATACCTGAGTCTTTTTGAAGAATGAATGCCTGTGAAGGAATGGCAATTTGTACACCTTCCTGTTCCAATATCTCCATTATTTTAAAGTTCACATCTTCTTTGATTGATAAATATCCTCCAAAGTCCGTTGCTTTCGTGAAGAAATATAGGTAAAGGTTGAAACCGGAATGACTGAACTCATCAAACTTAACCAAAATCGTTTCCGGATGTACTTCAGGATGATCAATGAGCATTCTTTCAATTTCTTTAATGACATTTTCCAATTTTTCTTTTGGTGTCGTGACATTAACACCCAAATGGAAGGCAATCTGTCTTTTGCCCATCTTGGACCAGTTGATGATCGGTTCATTCGAAAGGGTCGCATTTGGGACTGTAACTAAAGCTTGGGCAAAAGTCCGGACTTTGGTGCTTCGGAATGTGATGTCTTCAATGGTTCCCTCCACACTTGGAGTTTTGACCCAATCTCCTATGGTAAAAGGTTTTTCGGTAACGATGACGATACCCCCAAAGAAATTGCTGACGGTATCTTTAGCGGCAAGTGCGAAAGCCAATCCACCCAAACCAAGCCCTGCAACAAATCCATCGACATTAAATCCCCATTCTTCCGCGATGATGGAGGCACCAAAAGCAATGATGATCAATTTTATGATTTTCGTAAAGAACGGCATGACGATTTGATCGACTTCAAGTCCGAATTTACTTACTAATTTCGGAAATAATATAGTTAACATCGAACTGATATTAAAAATCGTCCAAAAGAATAAGAAGACAAAAAACGATCTGTATATTTTCGATCTGAGTTCAACCGAAGGTGAGTCGATCGGAAAGTAGTGCAGTGAAATGATAACACCAATCAAAACGATAAGCCATCTTACCGGCTGTTCTAAAGCGAGCATTAAGTTGGCGGCAAATTCAACTTTACGTTTTTCTGCAATCCGTAGAAAGAACTTGAATATATATGTAGTAAATACTTTCCGAAGCAAAAGGAAGATTAGAAAAATGCCTATGGAAATTCCTAATTTGGTCCAGGCTTCGATTCCATCAAATTGATTAAGTGATTCAGAAACTTCTTGCAATGTATTACTCCTCCATTGTATCTTGTAGTATTGTAGAATACTAAGATTATAATATATTCATGCTGAAAAAGGAAAAATAATCGATGATTACATACATCATGGGGGTTTTACGGTTCACTGAATACTTTTTCAAGTTATTAATGGCAAGGATATATGGTAATATGGATGCAAAGTGATTTTTTAAGTTTGGAAGGTGGAAATATTGACTAAGAAAATAGTATTTACCGGAGGCGGTTCTGCCGGTCATGTATCTGTTAATGCAGCAATCATCCCGGAATTTTTAAAGCATGATTGGGATGTTACTTATATTGGTTCAAAAAAAGGCATTGAAAAAAGTATCATCGAAATGGAATTTCCCGAGGTCCGTTATGAAACGATTTCCGTTGGGAAATTCCGACGTTATCTATCTGTTGAAAATATGAAAGACCCTTTCCGTGTCATAAAAGGGATTTTTGATGCACGAAAAATATTAAAAAAGACCAAGCCCGATTTCATTTTTTCTAAAGGTGGTTTCGTTTCGGTTCCAGTAGTTTTGGCAGGCAGGATGCTGAGGATTCCGATTGCGATACATGAATCGGATTATACGCCTGGTCTGGCTAATAAGATCGCGATGCCACTTGCATCGAAAATTTTCACTACCTTCGAGGAAACGGAAAAAAATCTTCCGAAAGAGAAGGCCATGTATCTTGGCGCTGTATTGCGCGATGGGATTTTTACTGGAAACGCTTCTGCTGGAAAGGCATTTTGTGGATTCACGAATAACAAACCGGTATTACTCGTTATGGGCGGAAGCCTTGGGGCCGTTAAAATCAATAATTTAATTACAGATAACCTTGATGCCTTATTAAATGATTATCAGATTATTCACATTTGCGGGAAGGGAAATGTGAAAACCGAATTGAAACAAAGGGGATATGCTCCTTTTGAATACGTGCACGAAGAATTATTCGATCTTTTGGCGGCTGCTGATGTCGTTGTGTCAAGGGCTGGTTCAAATTCTATCTTTGAATTCCTTGGTTTGCAAAAGCCGATGTTGCTTATCCCTCTAAGTGCCAATGCATCCCGTGGAGATCAAATCCTGAATGCATCAAGCTTTGAAAAACAGGGTTTTTGTAAAGTCATCCAAGAAGAAGAGCTGAATGATCGGATTTTTAATGCTACATTAGCGGATTTATTGAAACAATCGGATGAATATCAAGAGAAAATGCGTCAAAAACGCCCATTCAAAACGGCAGCTGAAATGTATGAATTACTGCTTCAAGTAATGGCAGCAAAAAAATAAGTATCATTCCCCTCTATGCAGCATATCTTTTCGAACAGAGGAGGGGGTAGTATGGCTTATGAATATTCCAAAGGATGGTTCATTCAGCAGCTAAAAGCCGCAGGGATTAGCTATCATCCAATTGAAAAAAGAAAGCTGGAGCTGTATAAAACTTATATTCTAAGGCGTTTATACGAAGATCTGCAAAAAAGGTAAATCATAAAAAGAACCGCAACGTCGTTAACGTTGCGGTTCTTTTTAAAGGAAATTACTTATAAAAGGAAAGAAACAGGAAATAAGGATACCTGCGATAGCCATTGCCGCACCTGCGACAGCCCCGGTAAACTCACTTTCCTGGGCAGCTTGAGCCGTTCCGAGACCATGAGCGATCGTACCATAAGCGATACCGCGTGCGAAGGGCATCGTAATGTTTAGTTTATCCATCATTTTTGGAGCGATCATCGTACCCAGCACCCCTGTTAAAATGACGAAGGCAGCTGATATATTGGAATTTCCACCATAAAGTTCCGTGATTTCAACCGCGATGGGCACTGTAATGGATTTTACCGCCAATCCTTGGACTATGAATTGCGGAAGTGAAAATGCTTTAGCGATGGCGAAGGCAAGGATCAAAGTGACAAGAAGACCAAAAATCATGCCGCTAATTGCCGGCATTGCATATTTAACGATTATTTTTCTATTTTTATAAAGTGGTACGGCCAAAGCAACGGTAGCTGGTCCCAGGAAATAGGTGATGATGTCTTTTCCTGGTGAATAATCCTCGAAGTCCAACCCGCTGATCAGCAGTACGAGAATAATTGTAACCGTACTGAAAAATACGGGCGTCGTAAAAGGTGATGGATGTTTAGCATATATTTTCCTTCCAATGATATAGGCAAGGATGGTTATCAAGATGCTATATGTTGTGATGAGCGCTGTCATGCTGCTTAACCTCTCCTCTATTGGATAGCTTCTGAACGGTCCAAGCTGAAACGATGAATCCGAATATCAGGCTGATTCCCAATGTAAGTGCCAATGGCAAACCGAATTCAATGAAAAGCCATCCCATGGTCATTAAACTGATTGAAATGGGAATGAAGAAAAAGGCTAGGTGCTTTACCAAAAATCCTGATGTAAGTTCAATCCATTCGACTTTTATGACCTTCGTCTGTAATAAACCGAATAACAGAATCATGCCGATGACGTTGCCTGGTATAGGTAAATGAAGTAAATTGGCTAAATAATAGCCAAGCTTGCAAATGATGAGCAGGAAGATAAGCTGCACGATAAAAGCAAATGTTTTTTTCATGATTAAGTCCTTTCAATGACGCTTTGAATATATTATTGAATTGGTCAATTGTATTCATTATAAAAAAATATCCCTAAAAAGAATAGGGATTTGCAGCAATCTATGTTAAACATCCTGTGAAACTGGAAAAAAGAGCTTTCCAGGTTTGGAAGCTCCGGCCATTATATGAAAAGATGAACAAAGCCATGCTGAAATGTTCTTCGCTCTATGCTTCAAGTAACTGCTGTTCGTCATCATCATGCTGTCTAAGGATATGAAAGGTGTATAAATCTTTAGGGATTTCATACAAATCGTAGATATCTCCTTCATGATTGATCTGATCATAAAGGGATTTTCTTGTTTCGTTGGCATTGACGGCATAGGGAAGCTTTTCAGCAGCTTTTATGGAGCGGATATTTTTTTTGCGAATACGCATGAAGACCGTTTCCAAACCGAGCTCGAAAAAAAGCTCTTTGAAGAAAGCGTCTTTTGCGATGGCATTATACCCTTTTCCATGATAAGGCTTGCCAAGCCATGTGCCTAAGAAACCTGCCCCATTTTCAATATCGTATAAAGAAATACAACCGATGGGATTTTCCCATTCATCCAAGATTGTTCGTGAAATGAGTTGCCCAGCATCTTCGGCTTCGATCGTTTGCTTAGTAATGAAAACATATTCTTCATATGAATCTACCTTATGGCGCACGAAAGGGAAGACATCTGGATGCGTCATTTGTTCATAAAGAGAAAAACAATCTGTGAAATCTCTCTTTTTTAACATTTCCGTCCCTCCGTTTGAGGGCAGTTCTTATGCGTAGTCGCTGCCCACCCTCGAAATTTTTTAAGTCGTTCATCAAAAAATTTCGGGGTGGGAATCGAACCCACTAGAACCGGAAACCGGTGGCGCACCATTTGCCTTCCCTATTTTTATTGTCAGAAAATATGCAAATCTAAAGTACCTTACGAAGGTATAATACTAAAAAAAAAACGGTTTGGGAATAGGTTTTTTGCCTTTTTTTTTCGTCAAATTTCAACTTTTTTTTGAAGGGTGAAATCTTTAGGCAAACGCTGCATCCTTCCATGAAAAACTGATTTTTCTCCCCCTTTTTTCTTTAAAATTCACCTGTATATTGCATGAATAAAATGATTGCGCCGAGGGCCCATACATAAATGGAGAATATTTTGAGTGAACGCTTTTTTAAGAAATCGATCATCCATACTACGGCTATATAACCAAAGATTGCTGCTGATAGGGTCCCGACGAATAGTGCAGTGAGTGGAAGCCGTTCTACTTCTCCTGTAAAAATCGGTTTCATCTGAAATATGATGCCACCCGTAATGGCAGGAATGGAAAGCAAAAAGGAAAAATAAGCTGCGGTGGCCCTATCCAGTCTGCAGAAGAGGCCTGCGGCTATCGTTAAGCCGGAGCGCGAAAGAGCAGGCATGATGGCAGCAGCTTGGAAGGTACCGATGATCAGTGCATCTTTAATCGAAATTTCATTAAGGGATTTGCCGCCTTTTCTTACTCCGTCGGCTACCCATAAGATCAGTCCGGTCGCTAAAAATTCCCAGCCTATGGTCACACCTGTTTTTGAAAGGCCATCAAACCAATCACCGAGTAAAATGCCGGCAATAACTGCAGGTATCGTCCCAGCAATGAGAAGCAGGGTCATTTTGGAAAAAGGGTTTTTCAAAATGGCAATTATATCATTCTTATAGACGACCAATAACGCCAGCAAGGTTCCGATGTGGAGCATGGTATCCAGAAAAATGCCGGCCTCGTCAAGGTGGAAAATATGCCGTCCTAAATATAAATGTCCAGTGCTTGAAATAGGTAAAAACTCAGTCAAGCCTTGAATGATCCCAAGGATGAAGGCTTGAAATTCATTCAGCAAAAAAACATCACTCCATTCTAGAAGGTATAGGACAATCCATTATTTAAACTGTATGCACAAGACGGATGAACATGTCCGGATTTTATTGGTTATATCAAGATAAGGCAGTCCAGATTTACCTTCTTTCGAATATAATGAGAGGAAAAATGAAACTATTTTTGATTTGATTCGTAATTATTCATATGAGAAAGGAGGAGAAGACACTATGCCTACTAAAGATGAAAGAGTGTTTGCTGCCCTTATTTATGTGATCAGCTTTTTTACAGCATTTATCGGTCCTTTGGTGATTTGGTTATTGAAGAAGGACTCGTCACAATTTGTGGATTATCACGGAAGGGAATACTTGAATTTTTTCATTTCCTACACTGTATATTCAATAATCGCAGGGATACTCACTATAGTATTGGTTGGTTTCTTGCTATTGCCGGTTATCGGGATAGCTTTAGTCGTATTCACCATCATTGCTGCTGTTAGGGCTTATGAAGGAACGGATTATAGGTTCCCATTGATCTTCAGGGTATTATAGAAGGAGGTAAAAGGATTCCGTTCCATTCGGAATCCTTTCAGACTGTAGACAAACTCGAGGAAAAGCGAGTTTGACTGCAGTTTTTTTATTTAGAAAACGTTCCAGTGGATTTCAGAAATCCGCTCCCTATCCGCCGACAGCCTGCCAAGCCTCCTCGCCTAGCGGCTGCGGTGTCTCGGCTAGCCAGTATTCGGCAGGAGTGTCGTAAATTTCTTCAATCCAATAAGGAATGCAGTAAAAAAACATTAAGGATAATTTAGTCTTGTTTTAAAATTAGGTAGAGCCCCATTTTGTCTACAATAGGATTCCGTTCCATTCGGAATCCTTTGAGACTGTAGACAAACTCGAGGAAAAGCGAGTTTGACTGCAGTTTTTTTATTTAGAAAACGTTCCAGTGGATTTCAGAAATCCGCTCCCTATCCGCCGACAGCCTGCCAAGCCTCCTCGCCTAGCGGCTGCGGTGTCTCGGCTAGCCAGTAATTCGGCAGGAGTGTCGCAAATTTCTTCAATCCAATAAGGAATGCAGTAAAAAACAACATTAAGTATAAACTAGTCTTGTTTTAAAATTAGGTAGAACCCCATTTTGTCCACAATAGGAGTCCAATCAATACGGAATCCTTTTTTATATGAACCGTGTTGGGAATTACCTTTCATTAAAAAGGGAATAGATCACATTAAAGCGAATAAAGTATTATGATAACTGCTTCCATGCACTTTCAGGAAGCAGATGCCGGGCGGTTTTTGGTACTGCTAATCAATGGCAGCCCTAAAGGCGGTAATCTTTTTTGTAGGGAGTGAGCAGCAGAGCGGGATATGAATATACGTGAATATTATCAGAAAACGAGCAATTCAAATTTTCATGCTTCTTGGATATCTCTTCTTTTGGCTGTTGTATTTTTCATTTGCCATATTTTTGCAATGATACCGGGCAATATATTATTGATAACGTTTCCTTTTATTTTCTTTAGCATTGCCCAATTTGTCAGCCATCGTATATATGAAAATAGAATGAAGGAATTGCCTGATCAACACATCGGGACGAATACCGGGTTATTAAAAAATGAACATGTTTTATTGACTTTTATGCCGGCACCGACATTGCGACTGCTTCTCTTTGCGCCTGATGGGTCACTAATGGGCGAGGTACGGGATTTGAATATGAAGTGGTTCATGTGGATGATTCCCAATTTCTTGTCGATGCTATTGGCGAAGAGGTATGAACTGGTGGACCATGAGGGGCGTTTGCTGGCTAAGTACCATATCAAAAGGGGGCTTTTCAATAAAATGACGATCATGGATGATCGGGGCGGCATTATTGGATCGTATCAAGAAAATCCGTCATTCGTGAAGATCAATGGAATGATCTATAAGGAAGACGGTACGGAATGGATGCCGATTGAAACGCCGGGAAGTGTGAATTCTTTTGAGATTGTCACAAAAGACGGGGAAAAGATCGTTTCATACCAAGAAGGCTGGATGCCTTTGGAGTGGGGGACACGATTCAAGACAAATACACCCATACTATCTTTTTCATCAAATGTTGCTGAAATTCCTAAAATCATCGTATTTGGGTTCTGTGCAGCCACACTGAATCATCGTTCAAATTGACTATGGTTACCCTTTAGCAAATCTTTTAAATATTTGATATAATATTAGAGAGCTACATAGATTAATAATACATATTAAAAAGGTGGTAATTATGAGTTTACTTAATGAGATTCTTGATTATAATGAACAGTTTGTTGAAAAAGGTGAATATGTAAAGTATAGAACGGATAAGTTTCCTGAGAAACGTATGGTCATCATAAGCTGTATGGACACTCGGCTCGTTGAACTATTGCCAAAATCCTTGAATGTCAAAAATGGCGATGTCAAAATCCTGAAGACTGCCGGGGCAATCGTCTCCCACCCATTCGGAAGTGTCATGCGGAGTATCCTTGTTGCTATTTATGAGCTAAAGGCAGATGAAGTATTGGTCATACCTCACCATGACTGCGGGATGGCATCAGTCGATGCCGATTCTGTAATGGACAAGATGATAGAACGTGATATACCAAAGAGCACCATCGATACACTGGGGGCTGCAGGAATCGATATCCGCAGTTGGCTTCGCGGATTTGATGATGTTTATGAAAGTTGTAAGAACAGCGTGGAAGTGATTAAAGGACATCCTTTGATCCCTAAAAACATTCCTGTACATGGTCTAATCATATCGCCTGATACAGGGAAGCTGGAATTGGTAGTCGATGGGTATTCGGAAGTACAAAAATAATATATTCATCGAGGCTGTCGGGATCATTTCCGGCAGTTTTTTTCAATTTTTTATCATTACTATTTATTTTTATCCTTTTTTTTGTTAAAATCGCCAAGTGTAGTTTGTCACTAATACAAACGGGTGGGCGAGGGATAAATTTAATAAGGATACAACATGAAGAAATTAAACTTGGAAACGTTTTTTCATTTTTCCGACTATGGAACGAATGGAAAACGTGAAATCCTTGCTGGAGTGGTCGGCTATTTTACGATAGTCTATATTCTCATCGTGAATTCCCTGATTTTATCGGAAGCGGGCATACCGATTAATGGTGCGGTGATTGCCACGATTCTTTTATCAGCTATAAGCTGTGTCATGATAGGGCTTTGGGCGAATGTCCCAATCCTTCTCGTTCCAGGAATGGGCGTTAATGCCTTATTTGCTTATACCATGGTTCAAGGAATGGGTCTATCTTGGCAATCGGCTCTTGGTGCTGTTTTTATCTCGGGGGTAATTTTTGTAATCATCGCTTTTACAAAATACTCTAAGTTAATCAGTGATTCGATTCCAGGTTCGATAAAAGAAGCCATATCTGTTGGTCTTGGCTTATTCTTGATGCTGATCGGACTTGAAAAGGGCGGGATAATCACAAGAGGTTCATCATCAATCGTCGCACTGGGAGATTTAAGCGATCCAGCGGTGTGTGCAACGGTGTTGACCTTTTTACTGGCAATCACGCTGTTCATCAAGAATGTCCCCGGTAATTTCATGATTACCATCCTGGCAGGCAGCCTCATTGCCTATTGGTTCGGAACGGTTCAACTATCGGAAATCCATTTTTCAGGCGTAAACACAGCTTCCTACGGCGATCTCTTCTTTTCATTATCGTTCTTGGAAGCGAACCGGATTGAATTCTGGATAAGTGTATTTGCGATGACGATGGTTCTTGTTTTTGAAAACATTGGTCTTGTGCACGGGCATGTAGACAGCATAAACCGCCAGGATGCCTATAAAAAGTCGCTGCAGGCGACAAGTGTGTCCGTTCTGTTTTCAGGTATATTCGGTTCGAGTCCTACCGTTGCTACAGTTGAAACGGCAGCAGGAATCGCATCAGGAGGCAGGACAGGTTTTACTTCGGTGGTGACGGGCGTGCTATTCATTCTATCACTGCTATTTATACCGGTGATTAAAGTAATCCCTGATAGCGCCATTGCCCCCATCTTAATTATCATTGGCATTTTAATGCTCGGAAATATAAAAAAGCTGGATTTCAGCGATTTAACCGAGAGCATACCTGCAATCATGATCATTACGATCATTCCTTTCACTTACAGTATTGCCGATGGAATGGCATTCGGTTTCATCCTGTACCCGTTCTTGAAGCTTGTAACCGGAAAAGCGAGAGAAGTGTCAGCACCGATGTATGTAAGTGCCGGAATGTTTATCGTCTATTTCATCATCGGTATGATCGGTTAATAATTCAAAAAAGCGGTTGGTATGAGTTAATTCTTATTCCAACCGCTTTTCTAATGGGTTTTTCGTCGAAAAAATGGATTAATTGTGATTTACGCGATGACACATCCATCTTGAAAATGCTATGATATAGAATATTAAAAAAATGATAAATGACAAGCAGCATATTAGAGGATGTGACAGGATGATTATTGAAGGTTTAAAAAGCCATGGTTCAGGAAATGATTTCTTGATCATTGATGAATTGACTACGACCCTGACGTTTACTGAAGAAGAGCGGGAAAATTTCGCGAAGGCCCTATGCAATAGGGAAAGGCTTGGAGCGGATGGTATTTTGTTCGTAATGAAAAGTGAACATGCTGATTGCCGGATGCGTGTCTTTAATGCGGATGGATCGGAAGCCTCAATGTGCGGTAATGGACTTCGCTGTGTGGCACGTTACGCGAATGACGTTCTTGGGCTCGATAAAATGATCGTGGAAACCATGAAGGCAAATCTGCTCGTGGAAAAAACGGAAGATATTTATGAGGGGATTCCGACTTTCAAGGTGGAAATTTCCCCGGTAAGTTTTAATGTGAGGGATCTACCTCTTGTATTGGCTAAAGAACAGCTGCAAAACGAAACATTGCCGGAACTGCATGATACCCTATTATTTTCGGCATTGGCGGTTCCTAATCCACATTTGATCTCACTTGTCGATAGTGATGTTTTACAAAGTGATTTGCAGGAAAAACTTTCAACAAAGGTCAATCAACCGAATGAGCTTTTCCCTGATGGTGTCAATGTCAGCTTTGTGAAAGAGCTGGAACCAGGGAGCATTTATGTGAGGACATTCGAACGTGGAGTAGGCTTCACGAATGCATGTGGAACGGCGATGTCGGCTTCTAGCCTAGTAACATGCTCTGTTGGGTTAAACGAGTTGGAAAGTGCAATATCTGTCTACAATAACGGCGGAAAAGTTAAATGCGTAGTCCACCATGATGAAGAAAGCCAAACGTATTCAATTGATTTAATCGGAAATGCAACCTATGAATTCAAGGTATCGATTGAAATTGACTTAGATCAGCCTGAAAAATTTGAAATGCTTGAAAAAGAGGATTTTGAATTGGAAACAAGCTTATATGCCAAGCTGCAGGATGAAGTGCAAGGTTATTTGAAAACAAAATTATAAAGAAAATTTTAAACTGCAGGCGAACTCGAAAAAAAGCGAGTTTGCCTGCAGTTTTTTTATAAATTGCAGTGGATTTCAGAAATCCGCCCCCTTTCCGCCAACTGTCTGCCAAGCCTCCTCGGATCAAGAGCCTGTGGGGTCCCGGCTAGCCAATTATTCGGCAGGAGTGTCGCAAATTTCTTCAGTCCATTAAAGATTATAGTAAAAAAATATGAAGGGTAACCTAGTCTTAAACATTATTCGGGATGAGACTAGCCTACATTTTTTTTAAAAAAAGAAACGTCCCAGTTGATTGGAATGTAAGGTACGAGACTCCTGCGGGAAAAGCGTGGCCAAGGGAGGCCCCGCAGGTGAGCGCCGAGGAGGCTCCCGGACCGCCCGCGGAAAGCGAGTGCCTGGAGTGGAAATCAACGATCAGAATTACTAACCTTCAAAAAAACGTTGGGTTAATTTCAGAAATCCGCTCCCTAACCGCCCTACTGTCTGCCAAGCCGCATCAAATCAAAGCCTGCCAGCGGAAAGAGAGTCCACGGAGGCACCTTTCCATTTTACCAATTAGTTATGGGTCTTTTTTTGTTTAAGGAACGACAATACTTCCAAAAAGGCTGGTCCATTATCCACCAGTCGGTAATCCATAAATGCACACCCGCTCCTTTTTATTCTGTTTGGTATGGTTTCAATCGTAAAGTCCTTTAACTGGAGACTTTCGTTCACTTCCTCCCAAAACAAAGGAGTAGCTACACCAGCGAAAGAATTTCCCCGTGGGGAATAAGGCAGAATGATGGTTTTTCCTTCACTATGCTGCACAAAGTCCAAGTAAAGTCGATTCTGCCGATTTATTTTCATTCTTTCCGTTGTAAAATCATTCGGATTGGAACTTGTTAAGTAGTCACCGAGAAAGTCGGTGAATATGCGTGTCTCCTGATAAGTAAATCTGTCTTCAGGCAGAGGGATGTGAATTTGCAGTCCTTTGTTACCTGAAGTTTTTACAAAAGCTTTAATCCTTAATGATTCCATCACCTTTTTTATTTCCTGTGCAGCCTTTACCGCAAAGGAGAAATATTCGATGGAAGGAGGATCCAAGTCCAGGACGATTTCGTCGGGTCTTGTTTTACCGGCTTTCTGAAATGGTGCATGAAATTCCAATGCAAGTTGATTACCAAACCAAAGAAGGGTTTCAATGTCGTTACAGAGCATATACTCGATATCCTCATCCATGAACGTTTTAATAAAGTCCGGGGCATAATCAGGTTTGTTTTTTTGGAAAAACCTTTCTTTATCCAAAGTGCCATGAGGATAGCGGATCGTTGTAAGAAGCTTATCCTTCAAAAAGGGTAAGAAGAAAGCTGAAACCTCCCTTAAATAATGAAGGTATTCAACTTTTACCACCTGTTTACCTCCTGTTATCCAAAGCGGTTTATCCCTGGAAGTTATTTGTACAGTATCTGGAAATGTATATTGCCCTAGCACGAATTTCTCCCAGGTACATTCGTCGGGAGACGTTTGTAAAAGCCATTGCGAAAACTGGGGTTCACGTAATTCATTTTCCTCATATACGTGTAAGAATTGAACTTCAATGCAAATGGATGGATGGATATAAAAAAATTGTGCGTCTTCGTCTGATGCATTTTGCTTGATCAATTGATGCAATATACTTTTATCTCGAGCACTCAGTCCATTTTTGACACTTCCGATTTTCGTTACGGCACCTTCTTTGAAAACTGCGAGGGACACGTAGCCATTTTCTTTGTGCAATGCTGTAATGAAACAAGAAACGGTCTTCCAATTTTTCACCTTAATCCAAGTTGTTGTACGTCTTCCTTCTTGCCAAACACCTCGAATTTCCTTGGCGACAACCCCTTCGCCATCTAACAGGGTGACCTTCTTCAAAGCATTATCCAAAACGTCAAAACTCTCAATTAATTGTATCAATGCCTTATCGTTGGGATCAGGAGGCATAGGAAGACCGAGTTTTTCCCCCATATTCAACATCAATTCCCTTCGTTCCACCATTGGTTTAGCTGCTACGTCTTTTCCGCTGATGCGAAGCAGGTCAAACGCTATAAACCGACATGGGGAAAAACGGGCATTTTCTGAAATTAAGGATTGTTTCCCTAGGCGTCCTCTCCACTGTATTTGAAAAAAGTCCGCTTTCGCCTGATTGGTAAGCCAGACCAATTCTCCATCTAACTGAAGCGGGAGATAATCTTCCAGGTCCAGATCTTTGATGTAAGCAATGATTTCTGGGAATTGAGTTGATAACTCCTTCTCATTCCGACTCGAAATGCTTATGGTATCGGTGTCTATTGTTAAAATAGCCCTAAAGCCGTCATATTTGACTTCATAACGCCAATCGTTGGATTTGGGGGCTTCAGGGTAATAGGTAGGCAGCATCGGTTTCATTTTTGTATTTACCTCCGCAAATAATTGATAACATTATTTTGCCAAAAAAACGTAGTGTTAGAGTTGGCAATTGTTTTTTCGGTTTTTTTTTAACAAAGGGGAATAATAAAATTGTTCTTCTCATTAAAAATAAGTTATGAGGTGACGAATATGCATACGATGTGGAAGGGAAGCATATCATTCGGTTTGGTGAACATTCCGATAAAACTTCATGCTGCAACGGAGGATAAGGATATTTCTTTGAGGACGTTGCATAAGGAATGCCATTCACCGATTAAATACGAAAAGGTTTGTCCGGTATGCGAGAAAGAAGTGGGGAAGGATGATATAGTCCGCGCTTTTGAGTATACAAAGGGAAAGTTTGTTGTATTGGAAGACAATGAACTAGAACAACTGAAAAAACAAAACGAAGAAAAAGCCGTGGAAATCGTGGATTTCGTTAAAATTGAAGAAATAGATCCTATTTATTTTAACCGGAGTTATTACATGTCCCCAAATGACGGGGGGATAAAAGCTTATTCCCTTTTGAGGCAGGCCCTCAAGGAATCGAATAAGGTAGGTTTGGCGAAAATCATCATTCGCTCCAAAGAGCAAATGGCGGTAATCCGAGTCGTTGATAATACCCTGGTTATGGAAACGATTCATTATCCGGATGAAGTCCGCTCCACAGCGGATGTTCCGAATATCCCTGCCAATGATACCATTGTAAAAAAAGAAATCGATACTGCCGTATTATTGATAGATCAATTAACGACTACCTTCGATCCGACAAAATACACCGATGACTATCGAACCGCGTTACTAGAATTGATTGAATCAAAGAAAACGGGACAGACGACGATTACAGCGAAAACAAAAGAACCAGTTTCCAACAATGTAACCGATTTAATGGAGGCATTACAGGCATCCATAGACCGTACAAAACATGATGAACCGGTAAAGAAAAAGACGACCAGAAAGAAAGCGGCACCGAAAAAAAAGAAACAAGCGTAAACAGGAAGCTGAGCGGAAGACGCATGATGTCGCTCGGCTTTCTGCTTGTTTTTGCAAGGAATCAGGCTTCTAATAAGGAAATGATAGGGACCTGCCAGGGAGGAAGGAAGGTGCGAACAGTTAAGTCGATCAGGACGCAAGAAACTGAATGGGATTAAAAGAAAAAAATGGAAGTGAATGAAAGCAAAAAAAATTCGCTCCCTAAAGAGCGACAATGAGGAATTCAATCATGAAAATCAACATATAGGCGAACGGTTGTAGTTTTCGACTATATATTGTGTTCATATTCTACCATATTTAATTCTGAAATAGCAACAAAATTACTGAAACTAACCTATGAATTTTTCTGGAAATCAATGATATTTTGCCCATTTCATGCACATTTGGCTTTTTCATTTCATATACATATAAAAAGTTACAGAATAAAATGGATTTTTAGTATAATTTATACATACAGGGTTATTTAAATTAAATATGAATGGAAGATGCAAAATGGAAAATGGAAAAATCAAATCACTTCATGCGGGAAAGCCGAAACATGAAATTTATTCGAATATCGATATCTTTTCAGCCATGAATAAACAAGCACAGGATAATCTGACAGTGACTAAAGCAGGCATAATCGGTGATGGCGTGGGTAATGTAAAGTTCCATGGAGGTCCTGATCGGGCTTTGTGCTTTTACCCATTTGAGCATTATTCATTATGGAATGAAAAATTCTCTAAAAAGCTGGATATCCCTGCATTCGGTGAAAATTTAACCATAGTGGGGATGAAGGAAGAAACAACTTATATCGGCGATATTTATCAAATAGGCGATGTGATTGTTCAAATTAACCAGGGGAGGATACCTTGTTCGACCATTTCCCACTTCAATCAAGAACCTAAGTTTTTGGAACTCGTGCTGAAAACGGGTTTCACTGGTTATTTTGCAAGAGTACTTCGAGAAGGAACGATAAATAAACAAAACGAGATCGTGCTAATAGATCGTTTGCAAGGAAAAATTTCAGTTCATTATGCAGCAGATGTCATCCTTCATAAACGAGATGGCCTGGAAGGCGCTAAGGCTTTACTTACACTAGACTCGTTAGCGGAAGACTGGAAACAAAGGATCTTGAAGAGGGTTGAAGCTGCATAAGATTGAATGAATTTTGCAAAAGTGAAAAAAATGTCGATCAGGTATTGAAATTGACAGATTATTAATGTAAATTAAATATAATCAAATTTTGAAATCTTGTGAAAATTATATAATTGGATCTTATCGAGAGAGGTGGAGGGACTGGCCCGAAGAAACCTCAGCAACCAGCTTAGGCAAAGGTGCTAAATCCAGCAAGCAGAGCTTGATAGATGAGGAGAATGTTTCAATAAACCTTCTTCTTTGAGAAGGTTTTTTTCCTTTTCTCTCATACTCATAGACTACGACAAAAACAGGATTGTTTTTGAGAGAGGGTGTAATGATGAATTTTCGTAAAGAAGTGAAAGAAAGAATGCTGGTTGGGGAAGGGGCAATGGGGACCCTACTGTACTCTAATGGCATCGATCAATGTTATGAGGAATTAAACTGCACAAACCCAGATCAAATAGAGTCCATCCATCGTGCTTATCTGGAAGCTGGTGCAGATATCCTTCAATCGAATACTTACGGAGCCAGTTTCAGCAAATTGAAACGGTATGGACTGGAAGATGAAGTGAGCAGAATCAATCGCCAGGGAGTCATTCTTGCTAAAAAAGCGGCAAAAGGAAAGGCATACGTCTTCGGTACCATAGGGGCACAGCGGAGTATCAGGAAATCGGATTTAAGCTTGGAAGAGATAAAACGGGGTTTTCGTGAACAGCTATACAGTCTGTTGATGGAAAACCCTGATGGGATTCTCTTGGAAACATTTTATGACCTGGAAGAACTGGAAACCGTCCTGCAAATCGTTAAAAATGAAACTGGACTGCCGATCATCGCCAATGTCTCGATGCATGAACTGGGCAATCTTCAAAATGGAATCCATTTAAATGAAGCCTTTCAAAAACTCGAGCAATTGGGAGCCGATGTGGTTGGTGTGAATTGCCGTCTTGGTCCACATCATATGATTCGGGCCTTGGAAGAAGTGAGTTTGCCAAAGCAAGCATCGATTGCCATATACCCTAATGCCAGCCTGCCGGATTATGTCGATGGAAGGCTCGTCTATAAAGCTGTGCCGGAATATTTCGGTTCCAGTGCCCTGGAACTTCGTAAGCAAGGTGCCGCAATCATAGGCGGGTGCTGTGGAACGACTCCACTGCACATTCAAGCTGTAAAGAATGCGATTGGAAGTTTGGTTCCAGTAAAATATAAATATACGAAATCCCGCGAAATAGAAAAAATTGAAGTGAGCGTTAGAGAATTGGAACTTCCCCTGTACGAAAAGGCCAAAACAGAAAGGACGATTCTTGTTGAGCTTGATCCACCGAAAAAGTTGGGAATAGAGAGCTTCATGACTGGTGCTGAGGTTTTGAAAAAAGCAGGGGTCGATTCCATAACATTAGCGGATAATTCACTTGCCTCACCAAGGATAGCGAATGATGCACTGGCTAATTTACTGAAGAACCAATTGAATATAAAGCCGATGGTGCATATAACATGCCGTGATCGAAATTTGATTGGCCTGCAGTCACATTTAATGGGTCTGCAGACGGTGGGGCTGAACGAAATATTGATCATCACCGGAGATCCTTCAAAAATAGGGGACTTCCCGGGTGCCACTTCGGTTTATGATTTATCTTCCTTTGACCTGATAAGTATGGTCAAACAATTTAATGAAGGTCTTTCCTATTCCGGTCAAAGTTTGGGCCAACGGGCAAATTTTAAAATTGCGGCAGCTTTTAATCCTAATGTGAAATATCTGGATAAAGCCGTACTGAGGATGGAAAAGAAGATTGCCTGCGGTGCTCAATCCTTTTTGACACAGCCGATTTATTCCGTGGAGCAGGTCGAAGAAGTATATGAAGCTACAAAACATTTGGAAACCCCGATTTTCATCGGTATCATGCCGTTGACAAGCACCCGGAACGCCGAATTCATCCATAATGAGATCCCAGGCATCAAATTGCCTGATAATGTTAGAAGGGCCATGGCTTTAGCGGGGGATGACCCTGTAAAGTCAAGGATTGAAGGGGTGAATATCGCGCGGGAACTGGTGGACGCGGCAAGGGAAAAATTCAAGGGCATATATTTAATCACTCCGTTCCTTCGCTATGAAATGACGGCTGAACTTACAAAATATATTAGAAAAGTCGATAGTAAACAGACATCAGAGGTGGAAAGTACATGAATAAAAAAGCGATTCAAGATCAGTTGAATTCTAAGATTCTCCTTCTTGACGGAGCGATGGGAACGATGCTTCAAGCGGAGAATTTAACGGCAGCGGATTTTGGCGGGGAACAATTCGAGGGCTGCAATGAATATTTATCACTGACGCAACCGGAAATCATCCAATCCATTCATGAAAAATATTTAGCAGCGGGTGCAGACATCATTGAAACAAATACCTTCGGAGCGACCAGCATCGTTCTTGAGGAGTACCAAATAAGCACAATCGCCTACAAGCTAAATAAAATTTCAGCTGAGCTTGCCGTTAAAGCTTGTGAAAAGTATTCCAATGATGAATGGCCAAGATATGTAGCTGGCTCGATGGGTCCCACTACAAAAACGCTTTCCGTAACGGGCGGAACGACTTTTGATGTTTTAACAGATTCTTATGAAGAGCAGGCACTGGGTCTCTTGGATGGCGGGGTAGACTTGCTGTTGGTGGAAACCTGTCAGGATATGCTTAATGTCAAGGCTGCCTTTTCTGGAATCAAAGCAGCATTCGCTAAAACTGGAAAAGATGTGCCTGTCATCATATCAGGAACAATCGAACCGATGGGCACGACACTTGCCGGCCAGTCCATAGAAGCTTTTTATTTATCGGTTGAACATATGAAGCCCGTAGCCGTCGGCCTTAATTGTGCAACAGGGCCGGAATTCATGATAGACCATATCAGGACACTTGCAGATATATCAAATAGCGCCATCAGCTGTTATCCGAATGCCGGGCTCCCTGATGAAGAAGGCCACTATCATGAATCACCTACTTCCCTGGCAGAGAAAATGAAGCAATTTGCCGATAAGGGATGGGTCAATATCATTGGCGGATGTTGTGGTACGACACCAGAACATATTAAAGAACTTTCCAGGGTACTCGAAGGCATGAAGCCCCGTACAATTACGGAAACTGCCCATGGCCATGCCGTATCAGGCATAGAGCCGCTAATTTATGATGATTCAATGCGTCCTTTATTCGTAGGGGAGAGAACGAATGTTATCGGTTCCCGAAAATTCAAGGAGCTTATACGTGGAAAGCATTACGAGCCAGCTGCCGAAATTGCACGTAACCAGGTAAAAAAAGGCGCCCATGTCATTGATATCTGTCTTGCTGATCCTGATGGGGATGAGCTTGGCGACATGAAGGAATTTGTAGAAGAGGTCGTCAAAAAAGTGAAAGTCCCATTGGTCATCGATACTACGGATGAAGTCGTACTTGAACAGGCATTAAAACATTCACAAGGAAAATCGATCATTAATTCCATAAACCTTGAAGATGGTGAAGAGCGCTTTGAAAAAATAGTCCCCTTAGTCCATCAATATGGTGCTGCCGTTGTCGTAGGAACCATTGATGAAATTGGGATGGCCGTCGATGCTGAACGGAAATTGGAAGTGGCTACACGGTCTGTGGATTTGCTCGTCAATAAGTACGGTCTAAACAAAAATGACATCATTTTTGATCCGCTGGTATTTCCTGTAGGCACAGGGGATGAACAATATATTGGATCTGCATTGGAGACGGTTAATGGAATAAAGGCGATTAAAGAAAAGTTTCCGGAATGCTTAACGATACTTGGGATTTCCAACGTTTCTTTCGGTCTGCCGGCGAGGGGAAGGGAAATATTAAATGCCGTTTTCCTTTACCATTGTACAAAAGCGGGTCTCGATTATGCTATCGTGAATACAGAAAAACTTGAACGTTTCGCCTTGATACCGGAAGAGGAAGTGAAATTGGCTGAGGCACTCCTGTTTGAGACTTCAACTGAAACCTTAGCGATTTTTACCGAATTTTATCGTGGAAAAAAAGCGGAGAAGAAGGATAATGGTGTGATCCTGCCATTGGACGAACGTCTAGGTAACTATATTATCGAAGGAACGAAAGAAGGATTGATTGATGATTTAAATGAAGCGATAGAGCGCGGTGATACCCCATTGGAAATCATCAATGGACCCTTGATGGATGGCATGAGTGAAGTGGGTCGGCTGTTCAATGACAACCAACTAATTGTCGCAGAGGTGCTTCAGAGTGCTGAAGCGATGAAGGCGGCTGTAGCTCACCTTGAACCACTTATGGAAAACTCTGAAGATAGTGCAAAGAAAGGGAAAATCCTGTTGGCGACTGTCAAGGGAGATGTGCATGATATCGGGAAAAACCTAGTGGATATCATCCTATCCAATAATGGCTATGAAGTCATTGATTTGGGAATAAAGGTCGCACCGCAACAAATCATTGAAGAGGTTCGAAAACATGAGCCAACCATCATTGGCCTATCTGGGTTACTTGTCAAATCTGCACAGCAAATGGTTTTAACCGCTCAGGATTTAAGGCAAGCGGGAATAGATACCCCAATTTTAGTTGGAGGGGCAGCATTATCCCGTAAATTCACCGATTTTAAAATATCACCTGAATATGAAGGGCCGGTTTTATATTCCAAAGATGCGATGGATGGTTTGGCTGTAACGAATATTTTACATGACGCTGACAAAAAAGTCCTGTACTTGGAAGAGTTGGTCAAGAAACGAGAAAGATCGAAAGCGAATGCCGCCATTGCTGCCACGATGGAAAAACCTGTTCGTAAGCAGTCCACAGCGGCACCTTTAAGCGATGCTCCTGTTCAAAAACCGCGTGACATCAAACGTCACGTCCTGAAAAACTATCCATTGGATGTCGTCCAGCCATATATAAATAGGCAAATGCTGATTGGTCATCATTTGGGGTTAAAAGGCAAAGTTTCCGAGTTGCTAAAGCAAGGGAATGAAAAAGCAGTGCAGCTCAATGATCTCGTTGATGAATTGATCGAATTCCTAAAGACGGAACCGGATTATGGTTTGAATGCGGTTTATCAATTTTTCCCTGCTCAAAGCGAAGGAGATAAGCTATTTATATACAACCCGGACAATCATCATGAGGTTTTGGAAACTTTCGACTTTCCCCGGCAAGATACGAATCCGCATCTTTGTTTAGCGGACTTCGCTAAACCGATCTCCTCCGGGCAAATGGATTATGTTGGTTTCTTCCTGGTCACTGCCGGAAAAGGCATCAGGAAATGGGCAGAAAAACTGAAGCTTGAAGGTGATTTCTTAAAAAATCACGCCCTTCAATCACTTGCTCTCGAAACAGCCGAAGGGTTCGCGGAAAGAATTCATCAATTGATGCGGGATGATTTAGGTATAAGCGATCCGATTGATATGTCCATGAAAGAGCGGTTTGCCGCTAAGTACACCGGGCAAAGGTTTTCATTTGGTTATCCTGCTTGCCCTAATCTGGAAGACCAGGAGAAGCTATTCCGCCTGTTGCAACCTCAAGATATTGGTGTGGAATTGACTGAAGGATACATGATGGAACCTGAGGCTTCCGTTTCAGCCATTGTTTTTGCACATCCTGAAGCACGTTACTTTAATGTCGATCGATAACTTCATTTAATAAAGGCAGCGGTATTTTTTACCGCTGCCTTATTGCGCATGAAACCCCTTAACTGGTACATCTTAATGGTCAAAAGGAAGGGGATGCAACACCTATGAAGAAGATGCTAAAATTAATTCTTTTCATGGCGGGTTCTTTCATTATTATTTTGTTTGATATGGATGTGCAGAACATTCATGTACATGCAGTGGTTCCTGAAGAGATGACACCGCTCCTAAAAAGTAAAGCGAATCAGAAAATCGCTTATTTGACTTTCGATGACGGACCATCTTTGAATACCATGGAGATATTGGATATTTTGGACCGCTATCATGTTAAGGCCACATTTTTCGTTAAAGGTAACGAAGAAGCATACGCAAAGGAATGTTATCAGGAAATGATATCCCGCGGTCATTCGATTGCCCTTCATTCATATACACATGATTATTCCATCGTTTATCGGTCTACTGAGAGTTTCTTTCAAGATTTGAATAGGCTTGAAACCATGCTGCAAGAGGAGTATGGGATAAAAAGCCGTATTGTGCGCCTTCCTGGAGGCTCGAATAATCGCCTGCGGCATCAGGCGTCAACGAAACCAATCATCAATGGAATCCTTCAACAACTAAAGGAAAAGGGGTATATTTACATTGATTGGTCCATTGACTCGACAGATGGTTTCAGTCCGTCAATAAGTGAACAACAAATCATTACTGCTGTACAAAAAGGGACGAAAAATCAAAAGCATGTTAATATCTTATTGCATGATATCAATAGTATGAAAAATACAGTGAAAGCATTGCCTGATATAATTGAATTCCTTAAAAAAGAAGGATATACCTTTGATACTATTGATGAGACAACGCCAAAAATGCAATTTAATTGATGAACACATAGTTTAACTATAGTAAATTAAGGTATAGGATATTGAGATTACAATGCGAAAGGATTTATCGTCTCTATGATGCCATCATTGTTTTTATCACACGGAACACCGCTATTAGCTTTGGAAAAGAATAGCTATACCTCTTTTTTGAAGGATTATATGCAAACTATGAAGAAACCTGCTGCCATCGTTATTTTGTCAGCGCATTGGGAAAATGAAGGTCAAATGATTTCTGCAGTGGGGAAGCATGAAGTCATTTATGATTTTGCAGGATTTCCTGAAGAAATATTTCAGGTAACCTATCCTGCCAGGGGATGCCTTGAGCTGTCAGATCGAATTTTAACCTTATTGTCCAGGATAGATGTATTGGGGGAACTTGATGAAAGGCGCCCCCTGGATCATGGAGCATGGGGGCTTTTGCATATCATGTATCCCGAAGCAGATATCCCGACCGTATCCATGTCCATAAGTCCTGCGCTGCCATTGGACAAGCAGTATGAAATTGGGAAAGCGTTGAGGGAATTAAAGGAAAGTAATGTCCTGATCATAGGAAGCGGTGGAATTGTCCATAATTTCACCCATATTCAGAAAGACATGCATGTTGCAGAAGGATGGGCAATCGAGTTTGAGAATTGGGTCGAAGAGAAAATCATGAAATGGGATTTGCAATCTTTGTTCAATTATGAAAATATTGCCCCTTACAGTACAGAGGCTGTGCCTTCCAAAGAGCATTTCATTCCATTGGTCATCGCAATGGGGTCAGGGGATGACAACAAAAAAGCGACTCTTTTGCATAGGAGCTATCAAT
This sequence comes from Peribacillus sp. NPDC096448, assembly GCF_044762675.1. NCBI lineage: Bacteria > Bacillati > Bacillota > Bacilli > Caryophanales > Bacillaceae > Peribacillus > Peribacillus sp. NPDC096448. Next base: position 99,612 of record NZ_JBIWEU010000002.1, read on the forward strand.
ATGGCAATCTGAGTTTAACAGCTTGGAAGTTTGAGTGAGGTGAAAGGGTTTTCAAACTAGTTAAATTTACCTGAAAAATAATCATTATACAAAAATACAAAAATCTTTTTTTAGCGAAAAAAAGACTTAAATGAGCAAAAAAGACAATTAAAAGCGATTTTTGACGAATTAAGCAGAAATATAGTTGAAAAAAGGTTGTATAAAGTGGTTTAACCTTTGGATATTTCGACAAAAACATGTTAATATAACATCTGAAAACGTTTTATCCTTTAAAATTTTATTATTCAAGAACCAAAGTTATTTATTATATATCTTATATATATCGTATATTTGGGGAAAATTAGAAGAAAGAAATTTGGGGATGGATAAAACGGAATGAAAAAAATTATGAGAAAAATTTGGGGGTTTACAAAATGACCATCAATGATTCTAAGGTATTAGACCACTGGAAAGCTTTTTCAGGTCCGAACCTTGGGTATGTCATGGAGCAATACGATTTATTTCTAGCCAACCCGGAAGAAGTGGATCCGGAACTGAAAAACTTTTTTGAAGTAGCAGGTCCTCCTTCATTCGATGTATCGGCAGAAACAACGACTGTAAGTGCATCAACTGTACAAACTGGAGAAGTTCTTCCAATGAAGAAAATTATGTCTGCAGTGAAGTTAGCTGAAAATATCCGTGCATACGGACATCTTGCTGCAAATATTTATCCTTTAAAAGAAGAAGCTCTGGACACTGAACAAATTCACTTTGAAAAATATGGCTTGACTGCAGATGATTTAAGGAAAATACCGGCTGACTTCATTTGTCCGGAATCACCTGAAGACGTGAAAGACGGATACGAAGCCGTACAATACCTAAAACAACTCTATACAAAAACGATAGCCTTTGAATTTCATCATGTTAATGACTTGGATGAAAAGCAATGGCTTACTGATATGGTCGAATCTGGAAACATGTTCCCGGAAGTGGGAAAAGAGAAAAGAGAACTATTACTTAAACGATTGAATGAAGTAGAAGGTTTCGAGAAATTCCTTCACCGCACATATGTAGGGCAAAAACGTTTCTCAATTGAAGGACTGGATGCTATGGTTCCGATTTTAGATGAAATGATTTCACAAACTGTCCAAAACGGAACGGGTAATGTGAATATTGCCATGGCTCACCGTGGCCGTTTGAATGTGCTTGCACATGTATTAGGAAAGCCTTATGAGGTCATTTTCTCTGAATTCCAACATTCACCGAATAAAGATTTGGTTCCTTCCGAAGGTTCGACAGGCATTAACAATGGATGGACAGGTGATGTTAAATATCATTTAGGTCTGGATAAACAGATTACTAAAGCTAATATACAAAAAGCAAGGATTACACTTGCCAATAACCCAAGTCACTTGGAAGTAGTCGGTCCAATCGTGGAAGGGTATTCTCGTGCGGCTCAAGAAGACCGTTCAGAGAAAGGTTTCCCGGTGCAAGACATTTCCAAATCTCTTGCAATCCTGATTCATGGTGATGCTGCATTCCCAGGTGAAGGAATTGTACCTGAAACGTTTAACTTAAGCCGTTTACGCGGTTATCAAGTTGGCGGCGCAATCCATATCATCGCCAATAACATGATCGGTTTTACAACGGAAAGTGAAGATTCACGTTCAACCTTATATGCTAGTGATTTGGCAAAAGGCTTTGAAGTGCCGATCGTGCATGTAAATGCAGATGATCCAGAAGCATGTATGGCTGCTGTGAACCTTGCTAACCTATATCGTGAAAAATACAACAAGGATTTCTTGATCGACCTGATCGGTTACAGACGTTTCGGCCATAACGAAATGGATGAGCCATTGGTGACTCAACCTGAAATGTATGCATTAATCCATAAGCATCCTACCGTAAAAGAGCTTTATGGAAAAAAACTTATCGAATCCGGCGAGTTCACTGAAGCTGAAGTTAAAGCGATTGCTGAGCAAGTGGATACAAGGCTTGCAGATGCATATGCGAAAATTTCCGGAAATAAACCGGAAGCTTCCAAAGAGTGTAATCCTCCTGGGATTATTGAAAAAGGACTTCCAGCCATTGAAACGGCAGTTCCGAAACAAGAACTTGTTACAATTAACGAAGAGCTTGTTAAGTGGCCGGAAGGATTCACCCCTAATAAAAAATTAGGAAAAATTTTATCACGTCGCTTGGATTCCTTTGGTCCAGACGGAAAAATCGATTGGGCACATGCCGAGACATTGGCTTTTGCATCGATTTTGAGTGACGGCACGCCAATCCGTTTGACAGGACAAGATTCAGAGCGTGGAACATTCGCACAACGTAATATCATGTTACATGATAGTGTTAATGGAAAAACATATTCACCACTTCACACACTTGAAACTGCCAAAGCTTCATTCGCTGTTCATAATAGCCCGCTTACGGAAACGGCAGTTCTGGCTTATGAATATGGTTATAATGTTTTTGCACCTGAGACACTTGTATTATGGGAAGGCCAATTCGGTGACTTCGCTAATACAGCACAAGTGATCTTTGACCAATTCATCGCGGCTGGCCGTGCAAAATGGGGTCAAAAATCAGGTCTTGTCATGCTGCTACCACACGGTTATGAAGGACAAGGGCCAGAGCACTCAAGTGCACGACTGGAACGCTTCCTTCAATTAGCAGCTGAAAACAACTGGACAGTCGCCAACTTAAGTTCGGCAGCTCAATACTTCCATATCCTTAGAAGACAAGCTAAGATTTTGGATCAAGAACAAGTACGTCCGCTTGTCATCATGACACCGAAGAGTATGCTTCGTAATCAAGTGATGGCTTCTACAACAGAAGAATTCAGTGAAGGCGCATTTGAATCATTCGTAGAAACCAAAGCTTTGGGCAAAAAACCTAAATCGGTTGAACGCATTGTTTTTGCAACAGGTAAATTGGCGGTTGAACTTCGTGAAAAAGCGGCAACTGAAAAAAATACGGATTGGTTGCAAATCATCAGTATCGAGGAAATTTACCCATTCCCATTCACTGGAGTTCAAGAAGCCCTGAAAAAATATACAAATCTTAAAGAAATCTTCTGGGCTCAAGAAGAACCTAAAAACATGGGTGCTTGGACATTTGTTGAACCTCGCCTGAATGCAGCGGCTCCTGGCAATCTTTCGGTAACATATATAGGAAGGAAGCGCAGATCAAGCCCGGCTGAGGGAGATCCACTTGTCCATAAAAATGAACAACAACGGATTATGACTCAAGCAATTACACGCAATAATGAGGGGGAGAAATAAAATGGCTGAAGTAAAAGTACCTGAATTAGCAGAATCAATTTCTGAAGGATCTATTGCGCAATGGTTAAAACAACCCGGTGATCACGTTGAAAAAGGAGAATATGTCCTTGAACTTGAAACGGATAAAGTGAACGTTGAAATCATTTCAGATTATACTGGTACACTTTCGGAACATTTAGCAGAAGAAGGCGATACTGTCCAAGTTGGACAGGCTATCGCCATCGTTGATGAAAATGGATCAGCTGCAGCAGCTCCAAAAGCGGAAGCTCCTAAGGTTGAAGAAGCTAAAGCAGAACCAGTTAAGGCTGAACAAGCGGCTCCTGTTAAAGAGGCTCCTAAAGCAGAAGCGAAAGAAGCATCATCCACTCAACAAGTTATTGCATCACCAGCTGCAAGGAAATTGGCTCGTGAAAAAGGAATTGACTTGACTCAAGTGCCTGTAGCAGATCCACTAGGTCGTGTACGTGTACAAGACGTAGAAGCAGCAACTAATGCACCTGCAGCACCTGCTGCAGCTCCAAAACAAGCAGTTGCACCTAAACAAGCAGCCGCTCCAGTTGAAGTGAATGATGACCGCATTGAAGTGGTTAAGATGACACGCCGTCGTCAAACCATTGCCAAACGTCTAGTTCAAGTACAATCAGAAGCAGCCATGCTTACTACTTTTAACGAAGTAGATCTTTCTGCAGTCATGGAATTGCGTAATCGCCATAAGGATTCTTTCGTGAAAACAAATGATGTTAAACTTGGTTTCATGTCATTCTTCACTAAAGCGGTCATTGGCGCATTGAAAAAATATCCGTTATTGAATGCTGAAATCCAAGGCGACCATATCCTGAAAAAGAACTTTTACGATATCGGTGTAGCAGTATCCACTGATGAAGGTCTTGTCGTTCCGGTTGTAAGGGATGCCGACCGCAAAAGCTTTGCTGAAATCGAGAAGAACATTTCGGATTTAGCTGTTAAAGCGCGTAACAACAAACTGGGACTTTCAGATTTATCAGGTGGTACTTTTACCATCACAAACGGAGGGACTTTCGGTTCTCTATTATCTACACCAATCTTGAATGCCCCTCAGGTTGGGATTTTGGGCATGCATACAATCAAGACTCGTCCAATCGCTGTTGGAGATCAAATCGAAAACAGACCAATGATGTACCTTGCATTATCTTATGATCACCGTATCGTAGACGGAAAAGAAGCTGTAGGTTTCTTAGTGGCCATCAAAGATATGCTTGAAGATCCAGAACAACTTTTACTTCAAGGTTAATAAAATAATACGAACCCCCCTGTCATCTTGACATGGGGGTTTTTTTTGTGAAGAACTGAAAGGATATTTTCATAGAAAAAAAGATAATGGGATTCAAAAGTTTTTTTCTGAATGAATGGTTTTGAAGGTAATGATGAATGAATTTGAATATTTTTAAATGTTTATGATTGATTATTCCTTCGTTTTCATATATGATGATGATATTAAAGTGAGGTGGGCGAATTGTTGACAACTGAAAGGCATGAGTTCATCTTATCGATCCTTAAAGAACAAGGAACGGTAAAGCTGCAGGAGCTTGTAGATCAGTTACAAGCCTCGGAGTCGACCATTCGGAGAGATTTAGTGCAACTCGAAGAAATGAAGCTCTTGAAACGCGTGCATGGCGGGGCCTCTTTACTTCAAAGAAAAGGCCTTGAACCAACAACTATGGAAAAGCAATATAAAGCAAGAGCTGAAAAACAACTTATAGCAAAGCTGGCGGCTTCATTCATAGAGAAAAATGATTGTATATATCTTGATGCAGGCACGACAACTGCCGAAATGATCCCTTATTTAAAGGATAAAAATATAACGGTGCTGACAAATGGTCTTATGCATATTCCAAAGCTCATCGAATTGGAAATCAAAACAGTGTTAGTTGGCGGAACGATAAAATTTTCGACAAATGCGGTTATAGGAAGCAATGCTGTGCAGTTTTTGAATGAATACCGTTTTGATAAATGTTTTTTGGGAATGAACGGCATCCATCAAGATTTGGGTTTCACAACACCCGACCCGGAAGAAGCCCTGCTGAAGAAGATGGCATTACGCCTCTCTAACGAAGCCTACGTACTTGCTGACAGTTCAAAACTGAATGAAGCTACTTTCGCTAAGGTGGCAGATGTAAGCGATGCCATAATCCTTACTGACAGCAATGATGAAGAGGCTGTTGCTCAACTTCAAAAAAATCCAAAGATAAAGGTCGTGACCATTTAATGATTTATACAGTGACACTTAACCCATCCATCGATTACCTGGTCGAGGTGGAGAGTTTTCAAATGGGCAAGGTGAATCGAACCAGTTATGATGCAAAATTCCCTGGAGGGAAAGGGATCAATGTTTCCCGAGTGCTAAAAAGGCTAGGAAATAATACGACAGCGTTAGGATTCATCGGTGGACAAACAGGTGAATTTGTAAAAAGGTTTTTAAGACAGGAAGAGATTTTCACGGACTTTACAGAAATAGCTGGAGATACAAGAATAAACATTAAATTGAAAACAGGGCTTGAGACCGAAATTAATAGCCAAGGGCCAGTCATTTCAAAAGGGAATTATCAACAATTATTCAGTCAGATTGAACAGTTGAATAATGATGATATCCTCATTTTGTCAGGAAGCATCCCTCCAAGCGTTCCTTCCGATGTATACGAAGCCATGGCAAGAACCTGTTCCCATAACGGCATAAAAGTGGTGGTGGATACGAGTGGCAAGGAATTACTGAATGTCCTTCCGCACCGGCCATTTTTAATCAAGCCCAATCATCATGAGCTGGGTGAGCTTTTTTCCACCGAAATAAGTACGGTTGATGATGCTAGGGAATATGGCGCTAAATTGGTTGAAGCAGGAGCACAAAACGTTATTGTTTCAATGGCGGGACAGGGTGCCGTGCTTTGCTCCGGTGGAGAATCATATTCCGCAAATGTTCCAAAAGGGAACGTCATCAACTCAGTGGGTGCCGGTGATTCCATGGTAGCAGGTTTCATCGGGACTTATGAAAGGAAAGGGGATATTCTATCTGCTTTCCGATTCAGCCTTGCAGCAGGAAGTGCTACAGCCTTTTCATCCGATCTCGGTACATTGGATAAAATTGAAGAGTTATTACCGCAAATTGCTATCAATCAACTAACAGGAGGCTGACTCTATGAAAATTACAGACTTGTTAAAATTGGATACAATCATAATCGATCTGCAAAGTGTTACAAAGCAAGCAGTCATTGATGAACTATCAGGAAAGTTAGCCGAGGCAGGCAGGTTAAATGATGTGGATGGTTTCAAAGCTGCCATCTTAAAACGTGAAGAGCAAAGCACAACAGGGATTGGTGAAGGGATAGCCATACCGCACGCAAAAACAAATGCTGTAAAGATACCTGCCATCTGTTTCGGAAAATCGGTCAGTGGTGTGGATTATGAATCGCTTGATGGGCAGCCAGCTCATTTGTTCTTTATGATTGCAGCAAGTGAAGGAGCGAATGCAGATCACTTGGAAACCCTTTCCCGGCTTTCTTCGTTACTGATGGATGATAAATTCAGGGCCCGATTGATTTCTGCTTCTTCTGGTGAGGAAGTGTTGGAGATAATCAATCAAAAAGAAATGGAGGCTTATGAAGAAGAAAGTGAAGAGCAGCAATCGAGTAATGGTGCCAGCGGTAACAATAAAGGAGGTAAAATCCTTGCCGTTACAGCTTGTCCAACAGGAATTGCCCATACTTATATGGCTGCAGATGCGTTAAAGGCCAAAGCGAAGGAAATGGGAATCGATTTCAAAGTGGAAACAAATGGTTCCACAGGAATCAAAAATGGTTTAACCGCCGCAGAAATTGATGAGGCGGATGCGATTATCGTTGCAGCTGATAAGCAGGTGGAAATGGACCGTTTTAATGGTAAACATGTCATCATTGTCCCTGTTGCCCATGGGATCCGGAAGACCGAGGAACTGTTAACAAGAGCCGTGAATCAGGATGCACCTGTTTACAATGGAACTGGAAATGATAAAAGTGATGAAGGTGATTCAGCTAAAGGTGGATTGGGGATTTACAAGCACTTGATGAATGGTGTAAGTAATATGCTTCCATTTGTCGTCGGGGGCGGTATCTTGATTGCGCTTTCTTTCTTTTTTGGAATCGAGGCAGCAGATCCGGCAAATCCGGAATATAATCCCATTGCCAAAGCATTAAGTGATATTGGCGGGGGAAATGGTGCCTTCTTCTTGCTTGTCCCTGTACTAGCTGGATTCATTGCTTCAAGTATAGCCGACCGTCCAGGTTTTGCCCCTGGTATGGTAGGGGGATTATTGGCAGCACAGGCTAATGCCGGTTTTCTTGGCGGACTGATTGCCGGTTTCCTTGCAGGTTATGTCGTCTTACTATTAAGAAAATTGTTTTCCAAGTTACCGCAAACACTCGATGGCATTAAACCGGTTTTACTCTATCCTGTATTCGGGATGTTAATTACAGGGTTTATCATGGTATTTCTCGTAAATGAACCAGTAACCGCAATTAACACGGGACTGACCAATTGGCTCCAGGGCTTATCAGGCACGAACGCAATATTCCTTGGCTTGATTCTTGGCGGTATGATGGCTGTGGATATGGGAGGCCCCATAAATAAAGCGGCATTCACTTTTGGGATTGCAGCCATTGAAGCATCAAGTTTCGGACCGCATGCTGCAGTTATGGCTGGTGGAATGGTTCCTCCTCTTGGAATCGCATTTGCAACTACATTCTTTAAAAGTAAATTCAGTGAAATGGAAAGGAAATCCGGTTTCACTAATTACTTCATGGGTGCTTCGTTCATTACAGAGGGAGCCATTCCTTTTGCGGCTGCGGATCCATTGCGGGTTATCGTCAGCAGTGTTGTTGGGGCAGCGACGGCAGGAGCGCTGTCAATGGCTTTTAGTGTAACATTGCCAGCCCCACATGGGGGAATATTCGTCATCCCCCTAGTCAACCATCCTTTCCGCTATTTGCTGGCGATTTTAATAGGGTCCCTCATTACCGCTTTAATATTGGGATTCTGGAAAAAGAAACAAAAATAAATATACTACCAAAAGCGGGTCCGAGAAAAATGGACCCGCTTTTTAATATTTCCATTCCAAAATTTCGATCCGGTTGCCGAAGTGATCGGATAAATATATACGGTTCGCCCCGGGTAACCTCTCGTCTTCTGTAAAAGAAATATGCTTAGTCATTAAATGTTGTTTAAATTCAGTGAGATTTTCAACTTCAAGTGCTGGATGCGCTTTTCTTGCGGGAATGAAATTATCCTCCTTTCCGACATGAATTTTGATCGATCCCGATTCAAACCATATCCCGCCATTGGAACTTAATGACGGAGGCGTAATTCACTTCCCGGAACATTAATATCTCAGTGAAAAACTTCCTTGATTGGTCCTCGGTATTTTTAGGAGATGCTAATTGGTAATGGTCGATTGACTTAAAAATGAAGTTCAGCTTTCAACCCATCCATTTCCTTATATATCCAATTTTAAAATAAATCAATCAATAAGGATATATTATTTTTTTAATTGTCATCGATAAGATTTCCTTATGTTTTAGTCGTGAGTGGTTTAAGAAAGCATGAATGTAATGTTTATGGGTAAAGGAGTATTAAAATGAACAAAAGGAGTGAATGTAGATGCTGAAGAAAAATACCTTAAAAACGACGAAAAGGGATGATATGATTGATGTAACGATAGAAGTACAGGCATTCATCAAGGAAAATGGGATTCAAGAGGGGATAGCTCTTATATATTGTCCACATACGACAGCAGGAATCACGATTAATGAAAATGCTGATCCCGATGTCAAAAAGGATATATTAAGAAGACTGGATGAGCAATATCCATGGAATCATACATTGGATTTACATATGGAAGGGAACACGGCTGCCCATTTGAAATCAAGTACGGTTGGTTCTTCACAACAGGTGATCATCCATAAAGGGAGCTTAGTCCTTGGTACTTGGCAGGGTGTATATTTTTGTGAATTCGATGGTCCCAGAGAAAGGCAATATTTTATTAAATTATGTGTCGACCAGTAAAATGGAAGGTACTGCAAGGATGAGGTGGGTGGAAGCGGATTGGACGATGTTTGGATTGAAGGAAGCAAAGTCAAATTGAGGAATGTTAAACAAGCCGATTTAAAACGTTTATGGAGCCTGAAATATGGCGAAGCCGATCCAGAATGGAAAAAGTGGGATGCACCTTATCAGCCTCTTGAACTCATTGATTTCCATACGTTTATCGATAAAGAAACGAAGCATAAAACCTATGATGAGAATATCGGGGCTTATTCCGAGCTATTAATGGAAAAAAACGATCAAATTATAGGTTCTGTTGTATATTACTGGGAACATGAACCTTCACGATGGCTTGAAATCGGAATTACTATTTTTGATCCCAAGTATTGGAATGGCGGTCATGGAACAGAAGCATTAATGATATTCATTGGCTATTTATTCGAAAACCTGGAGATTGAGCGGGTTGGACTTACAACTTGGTCAGGTAATGAACGTATGATCGCAGTTGGAAAAAAGGTTGGCATGCAAGTAGAGGGAAGAATGAGAAAATGCCGTTATCATGATGGTTATTATTATGATTCAATCAGAATGGGAATGCTGCGGGAAGAGTGGGAATCATTAAAATTCCGAAGATGAATTGACCCTGAAAATTTTTCCTTCATTTCCTTGGAAAAAATTTAGCACTGTTTTCTCCCATATGGTCTGTTATCCTAGGAAGGTGCTTAACGAGGAGGTAACAGGATGAAATTATCAGTATTAATATCCGTGATAATGACTCTAAGTGTCATCGTACTTGGTATAGCTTTTCCTAAGGGAACGACAAGTGAAGCTTCTGATGGGGCAACCAAACATGTCATTAAACAAGGTGAATCGATATGGGATATTGCAAAGCAGCACGGTGTTCCAATCGGTAAGTTAAAAAAAGTCAATAATAATGTAAATAATGTTGTCGAACCTGGTAAAACATTGATTATTCCACATGTAATGAATGAAAAAGATAAAGAATTATTAGCAAGGCTTGTGCATGCAGAAGCCAAAGGGGAACCATACAGAGGAAAGGTCGAGGTGGCAGGAGTTGTTTTGAATCGCCTTGATAGCAATGAATTCCCTGATACGGTCCGGGAAGTGATTTATCAAAAAAACCAATTCTCGCCTGTTGGTGATGGCAGTATAAACAAACCTGCAGGAAATGATGCCAAGAGAGCTGTCAATGAAGCATTGGCCATTCATGGCTACACAAATGATGCCTTGTATTTTTGGAATCCCAGTATTTCGGACAGCGAATGGATGAAACAATTAGAAGTAATAAAAATTATCGGCGGCCACCATTTTGCCATATAAACTGCATATTAAAAACCGGCTTTCCAAATGGGGGGCCGGTTTTTTTGTTAAACGATATCAGCCCACATTTCGCGGGGATTCAGTTCATAAATGCTGTTTTCCCGGTACATGATGCTTCCGATAATGAGTTCACGTCGTATCGTTGCATAATCATCATGGAAAGACTGGATGAATTCATTCAGTTCTTTTTCCGGATATTTTCGTCCCTTCTCCAACAGGCCTGCAATATGATGAAGAACGACCATTTTCTTTTTTCTCTGTGCTGGTATGGTTTTTAGTCGACCATCTGGAGTAAAAAAGTTTTCAAGGATCTTTTTGTGTTCTAAATTCAGCTTTTGACTTTCCATTTTATTGGAGTCCTCCTTAGTTGAAACCATTTTAGGTAATGCTGACGAATAATGCTTCAGGACATCTTCATTCAAAAAATAATATACCGTATTTTTTTCCCTCCGATCCTTCACTAAATTAATGTCTTTCAATTTCGTTAAATGGTGTGAAATGGTTGGGGCCGTCAATTTTAATATTCCCGCAAGTGCCTGTCCGTGTTTTGGTCCGTTTGCCAGGATGGATATAATCCTAATCCTTGTCACATCACCAATCGTTTTGTGGAAAGCTACCAATTTTTCTAATTGCAATTTTGTCCCCCCTCATAATTAGATTATCATCTAATTAGATAATAATCTAATTAGTGACTGTCAATCAAGTTAATATTCACTTTTCTATAATGCTTGGAAAATCTGATGTATACTTTAGGGGAATACTAAAAAAATAATCCGGAATTAAGGAGCTGTAACATGGCTAATACACATGTTTATACAAAAAAAGAAGAAGTAGTCAATGCGATAACCCACGGTGTCGGCGTTTTGTTGAGTATTGCTGCACTTGTGTTTTTAATCATATACTCAGTTCAAACAGGATCGCCTTGGAATGTAGTCATTTCAGTCATATATGGTGTTTCCATGCTTCTTTTATACGTCTCTTCCACTTTAGTGCATAGTTTTCCAGAGGGGAAAACAAAGGATATATTTGAAATCTTTGATCATTCGGCCATATATATATTCATTGCTGGAACATACACGCCCATCATGCTTCTTGTGATCAAAGGGTCACTAGGCTGGACACTGCTAGGTATCATTTGGGGAGTTGCAATCATTGGCGTCGTCTTCAAAGCTTTCTATGTGAAAAAATTCCTTTTCCTTTCGACGATTCTCTATATTGCAATGGGGTGGATGATCGTTATCGTTTGGGGCCCACTTACAGCAACGATGCCTTCAGCTGGTATCCAGTTACTGATTGCAGGGGGATTGCTTTATACGTTTGGTGCCATTTTTTATGTTTGGCGCGGTTTTCCGTTCCATCACGCGGTTTGGCATGTATTCGTGCTTGGGGGAACTGTCACACACTTTTTTGCAGTATTGTTTTATATCCTTCCACTATGATCACTTGGTCGATTTGATGTATCTGAGAGATTGGTTGAGGTTTTAAATGACCCCTATTAGGAAATAATTAAGGTATACAGACTAAAGGAGGAAAAACTAATGAGAAGATCAATCAAAATATTATCAGTGCCGTTTGCCGCTTTGCTTGTTTTGGCTGGATGCGGCGAAGAAAACGATGAAGTGAAAAACCCGCCGGTTCAGGAAAATGAAAATCAAGCGGAAAATAATCCTGAAACAGGTACGGATAATAATGAAAAACTGCCTTTCACATATAAGGATTTTCAATTAGAAGTGGATTATACCGGCAATGATAACGAATACGAAGCTGAATATGATACAATGGGAGCTCAAACAGAAGCTTCGATCGAGGACAAACTTAACAAACACGAAGTTCACGGTGATGAAGCAATGAAAGAATTGACACCGATTCTAGAAAAATTGACATTCACCAAAGATTCATCAGATGAGGAAGTCATTCAAGAAGTGACAAAAGCATTTAATTTGAAGGATGACTATCAAGAATTTGATTTAGAGGTCGTTTTCGAAGATGGTACGAAAAAAGAATATCAAGTGAATAATAAGTAACTAAAATCCATTACTCTATTCTGCATGTTCATATGTGCCGTCAATAGTTGTCAAATTACTGTTCCTATAGTAAAATGGTTACGGTTAGCAAAGGGGATAATATACATTTGCTATTTATATTCGGACTTATGGGGATAGGACCGCAATAAATACTTGCAAAAAAGATTCTTTTTTAAGAGTCTTTTTTTTGTAGTGTTCTGGAATGAAGAAAAGGGTACCGCTTGCGGTACCCTTTTCTTCATTTATCCATCATTGCGATAGTGATGCATTTCTTTTTGGCAGCATATTAGCCGACGCTAACCTTGAACGGATTGTTATGCCAAGCCAAGATGCAAGGAATGCCTTTAAAACGCCTACGATTATAAATGGTGCAAAACCGCTGGCAAATGCCACTGGCCAAGATAATGAACTCATATATTTTAACCAAACCGTACCGATGACCAAAGTAATTATCATCCCGATTGTATTTGCAAGGAAAGCCATTGCGACTGAGAAACGGGTTTTTTCCAATATCAGGCCAGTTATATATACTGTCGGGATATAGGATAATAAATAACCGCCAGTAGGACCGAATATCTTAGCCAGCCCTCCTGACATTTCAGCGAAAACCGGAACTCCCGCTGCCCCTATGAACAGATATAATAAAACGGAAGAGGTTCCATAACGTGAACCCAGTATCGTTGCTGCCAGTCCAACAGCTAGAGTCTGACCTGTAATCGGTACTAATGGCAGTGGAATTGTAATTTGGGCAAGTATTCCTATAATTGCTGCAAATAAAGCTGTAACCATCATCATTCTTAACTTCTCATGACGCTCCTTCATCGTGCTTCCTCCCCTTATGTAAACCTGGTTGTATGACGAGTTGACATATAAAGAATTTTAATATGTTAAGTAAACACTGTCAATGATATTATGAATTTTATTTCAATAATGGACTTTTTAGATGACAAGGTTTGTAAAAAAACAAGGCTCAATTCCAAAGTAGGGTTACTAATTCGTGGCCGAATTGCTATTAATCTACTCACTTAAATAATGGGGCTACCTAAATAAATATTTTGCATAAAAAATAGCACCCCCAATTGTTAGATAGTGTCTAACAATTGGGGTGCAGTTCATGATTCGTTTGTGATTATAGTATTCTATATATTTTGCTAGTTCTTGTTTAAAGTGTTCCACACTTTCAAATTCTTTTAGATAAAGAAGTTCCGATTTCATGATACCAAAGAAATTTTCCATAACAGCGTTATCGTAACAATTCCCTTTGCGAGACATACTTTGTGTAATGCCACGTTCCCTAAGGACATCACGGAATTGTTTCATTTGATAATGCCAGCCTTGATCTGAATGAATAAGGAGAGTATCGTCGTCTGTTAAGCGTTCAAAAGCTTGATCTAACATCGTTGAAATGAGTGAGTAGGTTGGTCTTGAACCGATTGTATACGTAATGATTTCTCCATTAAATAAGTCCAATATCGGCGATACATATAGCTTTTCTCCAAATAATTTAAACTCTGTAATATCCGTAACCCATTTCTCATTTGGTTTTTCAGCTTTGAAATTGCGATCTAAAATATTTAGTGCAATCTTGCCCACAGTTCCTTTGTAAGAGCGATATTTTTTCATACGGACAAGACATTTTAGCCCTAGTTCTTTCATGATACGTTGTACCTTTTTGTGGTTTACTTTGTGTCCGCGATTTCTAAGTTCATCACGAATACGTCGGTAACCAAACCGACCTTCATGTTCATCGAAAACAGATTTAATCAATCCTTTCAGTTCTGCATCTGGATCAGGACGACCGAAGTTTTTCACCCAATAGTAATACGTGCTACGCGGAATGTCTGCGAGCTGTATAAGTGCTTTCACCAAGAATGCATTCCTTAATTCATAGACTACTTGTGCTTTGTCTTGTTTGGTGATTTTTCCTTGTTTTGAACTAAGGCATTCAACTTTTTTAAATAGGCATTCTCCATACGTAAACGTTCATTCTCCGCCTGTAAAGCCTCTATTGATCCTTCATCGGGCACTTGAGAATTTGATGTCTTATTATTTTTATTTTTCATGGATGGACGCCCCTTTTTCTTTGATTGTAGGGCATCAAATCCTCCTGTTTCATAAGCAATTTTCCATTTTCGAAGTGTTTCATAAGATGGAATATTAAAAATCGCCGCTGTTTCCCTGATAGACGTCCCGTGTTCGTTCATATAATTGAGTACATCTAGTTTAAACTGTGCGGGGTAGGGTGTATAGCGTTTTTCAAAAGCATCAACACCAAAAAGTTCAAATTGTTTAATCCACTGATGGAGCAAACTCGGATGAACACCAGTAGATTTAGCAATAGTTTTTCCTCCCTCATTACCATCTATATATTGTCTTACTGCCTGTATTTTTTCTTCTGAAGAAAATCTCGCCATAAAAAAACTGCACCTCCAATTGTTAGTTGTGTCTAACAATTGGGGTGCAGTTCAAAATTACTGGTTGACCTTTTTTTAATAGAATCTATTATTTCAGTAGCCAGGGTAGGACGTAAGGGTGCGTGGGACTTGATCCCGTGAACTAAACTGTCCGCCCCTACTTGTAGAAACATGTTTGAGGCTGGTCGGGACGCAGATCTCGTATAACAAGCGAAGCTATGACACTACAGGTAGGACTAGGGGTACTGGTTAGTAAGTAGAGGAGGAAAAAACAATGAATCCAGTTGTTGGTCTGGATGTGACAAAAGGAGAAAGCCAAGTTCAGGCATTTTTAGACCAATCTAAACCGTATGGGAAGAGCTTTATAATGAAGCATACCAAGGAGAAATTGGACCATTTTTTAGACTTTCTAAAAGAAGTTGAAGAGGTGACAGGGCAGCTGCCTATGGTCATTTTAGAATCTACAGGGCATCACCATACTCCCGTTATTCAATACTTGGAGGAACAAGGGATTCTATATATCTTACTAAAACCGATTATTTCTTATCAGGCAAAGAAGTCCAGTTTACGGAAGGTAAAAACGGACGCAATCGATGCGTACCAGTTGTGTGTGCTGTATTACAAAGAGGGTTTTGAACCTCATAAAATTAGAGGAATTCAGCTTTTAGACCTTCGGAATTTGTCAAGATAACAGGAAATCGTAACGAATATGTATGTGGGAGCTAAACTTCAGTTTCACCCCATTTTAGATCAAGTGTTTCCTGAATACCGGAAGGTTTTTGGGGATCTATATTCGAAGGTTTCTTTATTGATGTTAAAGGAATATCCTACTTCAGAGGCGGTATTAACAGCCGGAGAAAGTAGACTGGCAGAGAGTGTTATAGAGTTCTGTTCTAGCCGATCCGGTCAATGGGCATGGGAAAAAGCAAAAAAAAATAATGGACTCCGCATCTCGAAATCCATTTCAAAAAAACGTGTATGAAAGTCACGTAATCAATCTTCGTATGTATATTGAGCTGCTTTTTCATTACCAGGGACACCTTTCTGATTTGGAAGATCGTATAGTGGCCCTGGCAAATGAAATGGAAGAATATAAGATCATCCAATCGATTCCCGGTATAGGAGAAAAAATCGCAGCCACGATTATCTCTGAAATTGATGAAATCAATCGGTTTAATCATCCGAAAAAACTGGTTGCCTTCGCTGGAGTAGATCCAAGTGTTCACTCATCGGGTAAGTTTACGGCAACCATTAATCGTATGACCAAAAGGGGGTCGAGCAGACTACGTCATTCCCTGTATCTTGCCGTACTATGCGGCATAAGAAGTTCAAGGAACAAAAAGCTTAAAGCATTCTATGATAAGGAAATTCAGAAAGAAAACCTGCCAAAGTGTCAATCGTTGCCCGTAAGAATAAGTTGCTTCATTGGATCTATGCTTTATTAAAGAAACGTTCCTAGATTTAGCCTAATTAACGTTTTTATGTAACAGAGAAAAACCCTTCCAAAAGGGTTTTGGAGGGTTATTTAGCATGGCCAAAAATAGTATATCATAAGGGAAATGAAAATTTTAGAGAAAGATATTGACATCCTATTAGCTGGTTTAGTTCATTAAGGATTACTAAAAATAATCAAACTATTTTTCGAAAATTGTAAACTTAATTACTAGTTTTGATCAACAATAGTTTCTAGTTTTTTAAAATAATGGGGCGTAAGACTATTTATTTTATTACGCAGTACGATCATTATATGCATTATAAAAAAAGTGTTGTTGCACTAACAGGTTTTACTTTTGGATTTCTTTAAATTATATCTATTCACTAAATGCTTTATATATACAAAAAACATCTTTTACTTTACGTTCGTTCCTGTATTTTTGGGACACTTTTACGGAAAGAGATATGTTTTAGCAGTTTTTTTATGTTACCTTTTTTTTCAGTGACACTCATCGTTCTTAGTTGCATGTACAAGCACTCCGTTTGTAATTTTAATAAGATATAGAGAAAAACAAAAATTTTGATTAATGAATGGAGGAAGTACAATTATGAGTCTATCAAATGATCCTGTAGATAAATTGTTTATTTTCGTTCATATCCCCAAAACAGCGGGGACAACCCTATCATGTATAATAGAAGATCAATATAAAGGTAATGAGTTTTGGAAATATAGCTATGATTATCAAGTACTAATAGAAAAAGCTAACAAGATGAAATGTGTAATCGGACATTTTCCTTTCGGAGTTCATCAGCATATTAAAAGGCCATACACTTATTTAACCATGCTTCGCGATCCGGTTGAACGTCTCATTTCACTTTATTATTTTTGGTCCGAACAGGCTTTTGGGAATGTTCAAAATGTAAGTTTTGAAGAATTTATCGATTCTCCCATTTATGATGCTAATGTTTCAAATGGGCAAACTTTATATTTGGCGGGAGGTCTAACACCAGATTTGGAGAAAGCGAAAGAAAACCTTATCAATCATTTTGCAGTTGCAGGGATTTTGGAAATGTTTAACGAATCTCTCTTTTTCATAAAAAATGAATGTGGCTGGAATATAAATCATTACCAATTGGCTAATAAGGGGAAGACTCGTCCCGCGGAAATACCATTTTCAAAAGGTGTGCTCGAACTTGTAAAAAGTAAAAATGAGTTGGATTTAGAATTGTATCAGTTTGCAAAGAATCTATTAGAAACAAAAATACAACAATTAAATTCTGACCAAACAATAGAATTTAATAAGTTTATAAATCAAGTAAGACAACATTAAGCTTGAGTTATAAACTCCTAATGTATTCCCCTACATTTGGTTGAACGTTTCATTTGTTAAAGCTGAATTTGTAAAAGTTCGGTTTTTTTATGGAGATATTTCTTTATGGGATTATCAATAGTCAACACATTAACTAGTGAGGATAGAGTAATTTTTTCATTTATAGACAATAAGACAAGCATTTCAAATTCTAGTTCACATAATGGGTTTATCTGCACATTACAATTATGGTTCACGCGTTTTAAACCCTCTAGCAACACCAAGATCCTTTTAAAGAATAATGGCCTAGTTTATCCGAAAATCCTTGATAGAAATCCTTTTTTCTCATTCTTTTGACTGCTCAGTTGAGCCTCAATTAACTTCTTTTTTCCTCTAATTCGGCCTGTTTAATTATGTCTTCCTTCTTTTGTTCTTTTTTGTACACATTAAAGGTATCATGTGTCCATGAAACTATACTAACTCCATATTGGCATATTTACACTTACAATAGTTCGATGTTCGTAATCATTTTAGAATTAAGTAGTACGCAGTTCGCCTATTATACATATACATCCCATTGAAAAGACAGGGGATGTAACGGCTCAATAAAGATGATTACTATCTCCCCAACAACACTGCTTTGCTAGAGTAGACTATTGACTAATTATGTGGAAAATAAGAACTTTTTATAAGGAAGCATAATAATGTATATAAACATGTGTGGAAATGATTAACTGATTAGACGGAATTAAAGCTATAACAAAACATGAAAAGGACGTGAATAAAATAAGTGGTAGATAATATAAATGCATATGAAAAAAAACCCAATCTTAAAATGGAGAAGACAGAGTACTTGAGGAACTATTTAATCGGATGGGTACTACAAATGAATTTTTTGTGGAATTTGGAGTAGATGAGGGAATTGAATGTAACACACTTCTTATCTCTCCATGTATAAACAGTGGAGTGGATTATTAATTGAAGGAAGTACTGAATCCATTGCAAAGAAAGGGGATGTAACGGCTCAATAAAGATGATCACTATCTCCACAATAACACTACTTAGCTAGAGTAGACTATTGACTAATTATGTGGAAATAAGAACTTTTTATAAGGAAGCATAATAATGTATATAAACATGTGTGGAAAAGATTAACTGATTAGACGGAATTAAAGCTATTACAAAACTTGAAAGGATGTGTATAAAACAAGTGGTAGATAATATAAATGCATATGAAAAAAGAATCCAATCTCAAAATGGAGAAGACGGAGTACTTGAGGAACTATTTAATCGGATAGGTACTACAAATAAATTTTTTGTGGAATTTGGAGTAGAAGAGGGAATTGAATGTAACACTTCTTATCTCTCCATGTATAAACAGTGGAGTGGATTATTAATTGAAGGAAGTACTGAATCTTATACTAGATTAGTAAATAACTATAAAAGTAAAGGACTACATCAAGTTGTTTTAGTCCAAGATTTTATTACAAAAGAAAACATAGATACGTTGTTTAAAACAAATAATGTACCAACTGAATTTGATCTATTGTCCATTGATATAGATGGAAACGATTATTGGGTTTGGAAGGAACTTGGTGATTATAAACCGCGAGTTGTTGTAATAGAGTATAATGCTGCTTTTCCACCACCAAAAAAGTGGGTGATGCAATATAACCCTACACATTATTGGAATGGAACAGATTATTATGGAGCAAGTCTTACCTCTTTAACCGCATTAGGAAAACAAATGGGGTATGGGCTTCTTGGTACAGATTCAAAAGGTGTGAATGCCTTTTTTTTAAGAAAAGACCTTATTCAACAATCAGGATTTGCGGAAAAAACACCTGAAGACGCATACAATTCATTAAAACATGGGAACAATGGACATCCACCAGGATCTGGTCCATTTCTAGAGATATAAAAAAGATTTAGACATTAAGTATGAAGTTGAACATAATAATATAAATATATATTTACCTTATAAAGCAAAGAGTAACATTCTTGCAAAGCAAGATTTTAATTAACAGTGTTATATCGTGAAATATTATTTATTATGAAAAAGAGGTGTATCTTAATGATGAATAGGTGGCTTATCTACACACGACCTGACTGGCCCTTTAACTGGTTCTTTAATCAATATTATGAAAATGGTACCAATCCTCGTTACTTCACTTTTCAAATTGTGTTCAATTTACTCAGCCAAAGAAAAGAAAATCCAGTTATTATAGAAACTGGAAGTCAATGGCTTGAAAAAGGTGATGGGAGTTCTACTACTATCTTCTGTGAGTATATTTCGAGATACGGTGGTAAACTAATTTCAATTGATATTAATCCTAATACTATTAAAACCGTTAAAGAATGGACAGCTGATTATCAGGCTGACAAAGAGTTCATTGCCTCGGATTCTGTCACTTATCTAGAAAAATATCAGGGGCCAGTTGATCTTATCTACCTTGATAGCTTTCACTATAGCATGGATGATGGCCCTAATCTCCAAGAAAGAAGATTAGAAAGTCAAGAGCACAACCTTAAAGAGTTCAAGGCTATTGAAAAACAATTAAGTCCCTCAACCATTATTTTATTAGATGATAATTTCCTTCCAGGAGGTGGAAAGCCTACACTAACAAAAGATTATCTTGAACAAAAAGGATATATCTGTTTGTTAGATTTTCACCAGAGTATTTGGATAAAGGAGATATAATAATTGAAAATTTTATATGTATCTATGCATGAAGTCCTTGAATATGAAGAAATACTTCTTTTAAAAGAATTAGGACATGAAGTTTTCTCTCTTGGTTTTAGTTCAACTGAAGCCGGTCGAGCATATAGACCCAATTTATTTAATCATCAAAATGATTCGAATATAACTAAAAAATGGGAAGAATTACAGATTAATCCTGCTTCATATGGTCCGGGCTTTTATCATTATGTGAAATTAACTAAAGATTTTGTTGATAATTTTGATGTTATTATAGTCATGCATAGTTCCACATTTATTGAAACAAATTGGGATGTAATGAAGCATAAAACAGTTATTTGGAGGACAATTGGACAGAGCTTAGAAACGTCAGAAAATATTATGGCACCGTATAGAGCTCAAGGAATGAAAATTATTCGTTATTCACCAAAAGAACGTGAAATTCCAGGTTTCATTGGAGAAGATGGACTGATTCGATTTTATAAAGACGAAAATCAATATGGTAATTGGAATGGTCAAAAATCTCAGGTTATTACATTTTCGAGGATTATGATGTATGCTGATAGATATCGTCATTATACTTTTTTTGAGGAAACGACGAGACCGTTTCAACGTGCCTTGTTCGGACTAGACAGTGAAAAAGTAGGTTCATGGGGAAAAGGAATGGTTCCTTTTGAACAGCTTAAACAAGAACTGTGTGATAACCGTGTTTATTTCTACACAGGAACATGGCCAGCTAGCTATACTCTCAACTTTATAGAAGCTTGGATGACTGGCATTCCAATTGTCGCTATCGGTCCATCTTTAGGTAATCTTAAACACCACGGTAGTAATTATAATCTCTATGAAATTCCATCATTGATTGAACATGGAAAGACAGGGTTTTTTTCAGATAATCCATTAGAGTTACAAGATTATATTCGTAATCTATTCCAATCAACAGCTTTGTCTCAACAAATTAGTAGTGAAGCAAGAAAAAAAGCGATCTCTATATTTGGAAAAAATGTAGCTTTGAGGGCTTGGAATGACTTTTTGAATAATGAACTTTAGGGCTTCAATTTATAGCATATAGCTTCTGTGTTCGCTTTCCGAAAAGTCGAGCAAAGAAGCTTTTTTTTGTTCATTATCGGTTGCAGCTTCTTCGTACGCAGAAACAATCTGGTTTATTTCCTCTTTTTCGGATTCTTCAGCAAATGTAATATAGGAATCTAATTTTGGGGCATAACCTTAATTAGTACGGAAAGAAACTCGAATCAAGCGAGCCGAAGCTTCGCATCGTGGGAATGGAACCTACAGGCCATTACTGGATTATTCTTTCAAAATGGCTATTTAAACAAGGAATTGAGGTAGTTGACGGTAAACCCTCACTTAGTAAAAAGGAATAAAGAAAACCGTGATAATACTCAGTCGAAAACTGATAAGAAAGATGCCCTGGTCATCGCTGATATGGTGAAGAACGGTTACTACGCCTTTTTCAGGAGCACTTCAGAATCATTTGAAATACTTAGGGTCCTTATGTCTAACCGTGATGTGGTAGTTAAACGACTCGTTAACACTATTAATTAATTAAACCGTTGGGTTGATATTGTCTTTCCCGAACTCAGGCGCAAGTATTTAAAGACATTACTGCTAAAGGGGCAATTGCCACACTTCGTTTATTCCATCTCCAATGGAACTGCGTTCCCTGAAACCTGATGATGTTGTTTCAGGATGGAAATCAATAATGAAGAGACAGCCTGGATTAAGGCAAGCTCAATTACTTCTTCAGTTAGCTAGGAAATCTGTCGGCACAAGACAGGCTCTTGAAGCGTATAAATTTTATTTGGAACAATTATTACTTACAACTCGAAAGAGTGGAACAAGAGGTTAAGGATGTATTAAAACAAATACCTTTTGCCAAGAAGCTGCTTGCCATTAAGGGAATTAGTGAAATTTCTTTGCCGGAATATTAGGTGAAGCAGGAGATCTAAGTGGTTTTTCACACGGTAATTCTTTACTCCGGCACGCTGGGGTGCATCTGGCTGAAGCAAGCTCTGGTAAGTGGAAAGGCCAAAATGTCATCTCTAAGCGAGGGCGATCCAGGCTAAGACGTTTCCTTTTCTTAGCCACCATGAGCCTTGTGATGAATAACACGGAATTTCGAGCCATTCACACCCATAATGTTAAGGTGAAAAAAATGAAGAAAATGAAATCGATTATGAAATTGGTAGGTAAGCTAGCCAGGATATTTGTTGGAATAGCACGCAATAATATTCCAGGGTAATGGATTTTAAATTGTTTATTCAACAAACAGGTGCGTTACTTCATTGCCAGGTGCTGATCAAAGCTCCTTTTTCTTATGGGGGTACCCCTAATAGGTTCTTACATGTCACTGCAAAATTCTATATACTAAAATTAATAAACTAGAATACACGAAGAACATTTAAACAGAAGTGTAATACGAGGAGGCAATATCATGCTTATTACGGAACGGCATCAATTAATTTTAAAGCTATTAAAAGAAAAGAAGAATGTTAAGATTCATGAGCTAGTAGAATTAACAAATACTTCAGAATCTACTTTGCGTCGTGATCTAGATCAATTAGAAAAGCAGAACTACTTAAAACGTGTACATGGTGGAGCTTCACTTTTACATAGTAAACGAGACGAACCAAGTGTGTTTGAGAAAATAACGCAGAACCTTGGGGAAAAAGCTAAGATAGCAAAATATGCGGCAGAACTAATTTTGGACGGCGACTGTGTTTATCTTGATGCTGGAACAACAACGTATCAAATGATCAAACATTTAAGACAAAAAGATATCGTTGTCATTACAAACGGAATTGATCATTTAGATGCATTACTTGAAAATGATATATGTACATATTTTATTGGTGGATTTGTTAAAAAGATTACCAAAGCAACAGTTGGACGTTATGCATACGAAAGTATAAAAAAATACAGATTTGATAAGTGTTTCATGGGTACGAACGCTATTCATTATAATTTTGGATTGACTACCCCAGATCCAGAAGAGGCGCAAATGAAAGAAAGAGCCATTTTTTTGTCACGTGAGGCCTTTGTATTAGCAGATCATACAAAATTTGGAGAAGTATCATTTTCTAAGTTTGCAGATTTAAACCAGACAAAAGTTATTACGAATGAAGAAGGTACAATAACGTTAGGAAAATATAAGGAGAAAACGGAGATAATTATTGTGAGGGACTAAAAACTAAATTTGCTATCGTTGAAGGAAAGCTGGTATTCAAACTGTCTGATTCAGACATTAGAATACCAGCTTTTTTTTAAGGAGATTCTGAAATTATTTTTTGGGGATTTTCCCCTTTGTTGTATCAATATAATAAAGAATGCTTGATTTATTGTAATGTGGCCAATTAACAATGAGGGAAAATCTGCTCCATGTATTAAACATCCCATTTGAAAGTTTAATATTTTATGTTATTAATATATTTTTTGGGAAAATTGGAACTATTGACAATTATAAACAGTTTTAATATAATCAAAATCAATCAAAATAAATCAAAATCAATCAAATTCATTCAATTGTAATTCTAATGTGTAAAATGTAATTGTATTGTTATCCAAAAGATGAAAGCGTTATCATTCAATTGAGATGTCAATGTGAAAACTATCAAAATCAACCATATCCCCATTATTTCAACCAAAAATATTTATTTAAGGAGGTGATCTAGTTTAAGGAATTGAAAGCGGTAACAATTTCTCGTTCTGTAGCTAATTATTTTCATCTTCAATAACTAGGGGGATTAATATGGTGAAATATGTAAGGGTACTTGGAATACTAGTTTTGGCGTTTGTAATTGCAGCGATGACGGCATGTAGTGGGGCTGGTGAATCCTCAAATGGATCAACAGACGGTAACGAAGGACAAGAAGGTAATAAACAATTAACGATCGGTGTAGCGGTGGGTAGTTTAGCAAACCCTTTCTTCGTCTCCATGGGTAAAGGTGCTGAAGAAGCAGGAAAAGAATTAGGTGCTGAAGTACTAGTTGAAAGCGCTGAATATGATTTAGCAAAACAAGCAGCTCAAATTGAAAACTTTATTACGAAAAAGGTAGATATTATTCTTTTAAATGCTGTTGATACAAAAGGAATTGCGGCAGCTGTTCAACAGGCCAAAGCTGCTGATATTCCAGTGGTTGCTGTAGATACTAATGCAGAAGGTGGTGTCGATGCCACTGTTACTTCAGACAACTATCAAGCTGGTAAACTAGCCGGAGAATATGTGGTTGAACAATTAGGTGGAAAAGGAAAAATAGTTATTATTGATGGACCTCCTGTTTCGGCTGTATCTGATCGTATTCAAGGATTTGAAGATGCAATAAAGGATTCCGAAATTAAAGTAATTGCGAAGCAAAATGGAGAAGGGAATCGCGAAAAGGCATTAACGGTGATGGAAAGTATTTTACAAGCTAATTCATCGGGCTCTATTGACGCTGTATTTGCGATTAATGATCCAGAAGCAATTGGTGTTGAAATTGCTCAAGAGCAAGCGAATCGTAAAGATGAATTTTTCATTGTCGGAGTAGACGGTGCTCCTGAAGCCACAGAAGCAATGGCAAAGGAAGGAAGTACAATTTTTGCAACTTCAGCTCAGTCACCTAGTAACATGATCAAAAAAGCTGTTGAAATCGGAATGAAAGTGAAAAATGGTGAAGAAGTTGAGGAGCTTATTAAAGTTCCAGTTGAGATTGTAACTCAAGATACATTAGATTCTTACCAAGGTTGGTAAGCCTCTTTCAATAAATAGGCTGATAAGGATTCCTCCTTTCATCAGCCTCTTCAAATCAATATAAGGGGTGAGATAAAGGTATGGCTGTCAATGAAATGTCCCTTAAAGGCCAACAAAGTCTAAAAAAGCCAGTGTTGAATATGGAAGGGATTGGTAAAACGTTCTCAAGTGTAACCGTATTGAACAATGTGAGAATTGAACTTTATCCAGGTGAAGTACATGCATTAATGGGAGAGAATGGCGCTGGGAAGTCAACTTTCATGAAAATCCTCGCAGGCATTCATACACCTGATGACAATGGTGGGAAAATCTACTTAAAAGGTCAACCAATTTTATGGAAGGACCCTACTGATGCAAGGAACAAAGGAATTAGTGTTATTCATCAGGAGTTAAACCTTTCTCCTAATTTAACAATAAGTGAAAATATCTTAATGGGTTCGACCTTTCCTAGAAATGGTTTAGGAATGGTGAAATGGAATGAGGTCCATGAACGTGCCCAAGAGGTGTTAGATTCAATGGGGTCGAATCTAAATCCTCGCCAATTGGTCTCGACATTAAGTGTTGCTCAACAACAAATGGTTGAGATCGCTCGAGCCTTATCCTTTAATGCAGAGGTACTCATAATGGATGAACCAACCGCCTCTTTAACAGATAAAGAAATAAAAAAGCTGTTTGAAATTATTGATGATTTGAAAAAGCAGGGAGTTGCTATTGTATATATATCTCACAGAATGGAAGAAATCTTTAAAATTTCTAATAGGTTCACTGTATTACGTGACGGCGAATGGATTGCAAGCGGGCCGATTGAAGAGACAAATCCTGATCATCTCGTAAAGCTGATGGTAGGACGGGATTTAAAGGACTTGTTTAATCGGTCAAAAGCTTTTGGTACAAAAAATCAAAGGGGAGTTTCACCTGTACTTGAATTGAAAAATGTTTCTGATAACACGATTGTAAAGAATGTATCTTTAAAAATTTACCCAGGTGAAATTGTTGGTTTAGCGGGGCTTGTTGGAGCTGGTAGAACAGAATTGGTTAGGGCTATTTTCGGTTTGTCCGAGTTGAAAAGTGGCGAAATATTGGTTGATGGTCAATCTGTTAGAATCAAATCCGCAATAGGTGCTATTGCTAATAGGATTGCACATGTACCTGAAAGCAGGAAAGAACAAGGGTTATTTTTATCAATGTCCGTAAAAGAGAACATCATAATGGCTGAATTGAAAAAACACGCTAAAGCAGGAATTGTTAGTTGGAAGCAAGCAAATGAAAGCGCTAACCAATATATTGAAGATTTAAATATAAAAATAGCTTCGCCAGAACAGCAAGTATCAAACTTAAGTGGTGGGAATCAACAAAAGGTAGTGATTGCTAGGTGGCTATCAATTGCACCAAAGGTATTACTACTTGATGAGCCAACACGAGGGGTTGATATAGGTGCCAAGACTGAAATCCACAAGATTGTTTCAAAGCTTGCAGATGAAGGATTGGCCGTTTTAATGATATCATCTGAACTTCCTGAAGTATTGGGAGTAAGTGATCGAATACTTGTCATGAGTGAAGGAAGGTTAACAGGCGAGCTTTCGAAGGTAGAAGCTACACAGGAAAAAATTATGCGTTTGGCTACCAAAGGGGGGAGAGAGAAATGAGAGGGAATACGCAAACTATTACACATTCACAACGCCTAAATATAGGAAATGTCCTTTATTCTTTATGGAATAGGCTTGGCATGATCATGATTTTATTATTATTGTGTGTAGTACTTTCATTTACAGCACCAAATTTTTTAGATACAGCCAATTTATTGAATGTATTAAAACAAGTTTCTATTATTGCTATTTTAGCTGCTGGGATGACAATTGTTATTTTAACTGGTGGTATTGATTTATCAGTTGGTGCAACAGTTGCTCTATCTGGCGTTATCTCAGTCATGGTCTCTTCTGCAGGAGTTAATCCTATTATTGCGATGTTATCAGGCGTACTAGTAGGGTATGCAGTAGGACTGATTAATGGATTTCTCACAGCCAAAGCAAAGTTACCAGCATTTATTGTTACACTAGGCAGCTTCACATATGTTCGTGGACTTGCTTATGTCATTAGTGGCGGTTATCCAATTGTTTTACAAAACGAAACATTTAAATTCATCGGTGGTGGAAGTATTTTTGGAATCCCCACTCCTATTTATATCATGTCTTTAGTATATGTTGTGATGTTTTTTGTTCTTAAATATACGATGTTTGGTCGTCATATTTATGCGATTGGTGGCAATGAAGAGGCAGCTCGGTTAACTGGAATTAAGGTTGAAAAGTCTTTAATCAATGTGTATTCGATTAGTGGTTTACTAGCTGGTTTAGGAGGAGTCGTTTTAGCGGGAAGGTTGTTTTCTGGACAGCCAACTGCTGGTCAAATGTATGAATTAGACGCAATTGCTGCTGTTATTCTAGGAGGAACAAGTTTAACAGGTGGAAAAGGGAAAATAATAGGAACAATTATTGGGGTTTTAATTATGGGGGTAATCAGTAATGGGTTAACTCTAATGGATGTCAACTATTATTGGCAGTTAGTTGTAAAAGGTGGAGTTATTGTAGCAGCCGTTTTATTAGATCGATTACGCGGAAATAGTCCAGCATAGCGATCACATGTCAGTTTAGATTTTAAAAAAGGGATGTGAAATTAAAGTGAAGAGGATTATTAGTATTCTTCTAATATGTTCAACTGTCACTTGTTTACCATTGAATAGTGCATATGCAGAAGACCCTGGGTATTATAATGAACCATACCGTAATCAATTTCATTTTTCTCCTGAAGCTAACTGGATGAATGATCCGAATGGTATGGTTTTTTATAAAGGTGAATATCATTTGTTTTATCAATATCATCCGTATGGAACGACATGGGGACCGATGCATTGGGGGCATGCTGTCAGTAAAGATCTTGTTAATTGGGAGCATTTGCCGATTGCTTTATCGCCGGATGAAAACGGTCAGATTTTCTCGGGGAGTGCTGTTATTGATTGGAACAATACAGCTGGCTTTGGAAAAGAAGCAATGGTTGCCATCTTTACGCATGCAGGGGATAAGCAAGTCCAAAGTATAGCGTATAGCCTAGATAAAGGAAGAACTTGGGAAAAATATAAAGGGAATCCCGTAATGCCAGACCCTCCTATACAAGATTGGCGCGATCCTAAAGTATTTTGGCATGAAGAATCAAACCAGTGGGTTATGTCGTTAGCGGCTAAGGATAAGATTATGTTTTATACCTCACCAAATTTAAAAGAATGGGAGTATGCAAGTGAATTCGGCGAAGATGGTGGAATACAAGCAAATAGCTTAGACAGAACTTCTTATACCATGTCATCCCAGACAGGTGAATCATTTAGCTATGAGGGTGATATTACCCTTAATGAGAAGAATGGGAGAGAAGGGGCAGGCGGTTTAGTTTTTCGGTCAGATAGGAGTGCAAAGAACGGCTATGTTGCGAGCTTAGATGCCAAAAACGATGTCATAACATTAAGTAAGAATGTAGATGGAACAAACGAGGTAATTATGAGAAAACCTTTTACCCTCAAAACTTCAACTACCTACCATGTGAAGGTGGAAACAGATGGGGATCAAATTCAAGTCTTTGTAAACGATCAATCTGTTATAAAAAAAACAGATATAGAATTCGATTATGGATACTATGGATTGTCAGCGTGGAATTCAACGGTTGCCTTTCGAAATGTGGAGTTCAAGAATACATCTAACTTTGAAACCAATTTATCAAAATGGTCAGATGTAAACGGAAGCTGGGAGAGCACGATGGATGGAAAAAGTGGAACCTCTACGGAGGACGCTTTTGTAATGAGTGGTCAAACAGGGGATAACTTTTTTTATGAAGCAAACATTGAGATATCTGGGGAAAAAGGTGGCAAAGGAGCTGGCTCGCTCGTTTTTCGTGCAGATCCTAATGCAACAAACGGTTATATGGCGAATATCGATGCTTTAAACGATACAATAAAAATCATGAAAATCGAAAATGGAGACATATCCATTTTAGCTGAAAAAACAATAAATCTAGATACAGATAAAAGGTACCATTTAAAAGCAAGCACTCATGGAAAAAATATTAAAATTTCTTTAGATGGTAATCTCATTCATGATGTAAATGATTCAACTTTTTCATCAGGGCATTTTGGCTTAAATGTTTGGAATTCATCCACGTTATTCCAAGATGTTCAAGTTGGTAAGAACATCATGACAAATGAGAAGGAAATTACTAATCATGATTTTGAGACAGGTGATCTAACTGGGTGGAGTACAATCGAAGGTAATGCTTTCACAAAAGATCATGTGACAAATGTACCATCATACTGGGGAGGGGATTTCGGCCACCAAGGAAACTACCACTTATGGGGGTTTACTGATCTTCAAAAGGGAGATGACGCAACAGGTGAACTGCACTCCTCATATTTTAAACTAGATGGCTCTGGAGAAATCAACTTTCTGTTGGGCGGTGGTAATGATATCAACAACCGCTATGTTTCGTTAGTGAGAGCCTCTGATGATCAAGAATTAATTCGACAAGCCAATACCAAATTTAAAGAAGAAAAATATCAAAAATACGTCTGGGATGCTTCGAAATACATTGGAGAAGTGTTATATATTAAAGCTGTAGACCAAGCTACAGGTGGTTGGGGTCATTTAAACATGGATGATGTTAATGTTTATAATGAAGGGGCCATGCCAAATGAAGTAGACCAAGTTGTCAAAGAGCCTGAGAAAGACGATTCAAAAGAAAGCGGCATCCTTACAGACTGGTCTGCTGTTTCTGGAGAGTGGATACCTTCTACTCATGGTAGTAACGGAGGGATTTGGGAATGTCCTACTCTAATCGAATTACCAATTGATGGTGACCCTTCAAAAACAAAATGGGTACTACAGGTAAGCATTAATGATGGCGCTCCTGCAGGCGGGTCAGGTATGCAATATTTTGTAGGTACCTTTGACGGGAAAACGTTTAAAAATGAAAATCCTTCCGATCAAGTGTTATGGACTGACTATGGGGCAGATTATTATGCCGCAGTAGATTGGAGCGGAATTGAAGGAAAGAATGGCGAAAAATATTGGATTGGCTGGATGAGTAATTGGCAATATGCAAATAATACACCAACTTCGACTTGGAGAAGTTCAACGACATTGCCAAGAAAGATGGAGCTAACTCAGACAGATGAAGGTTTACGTTTAAAACAAACACCAGTTTCTTTAAAAACCATTCGAGATAAGAGTGAAAAAATTTCATATAAAAATAAAGTCATATCTGGTGAAAGTAATCTCCTATCTAAACTATCAGAAGATACATTTGAAATGATAGCTGAGTTTGATGTAGATGATATAAAAGCAACTGAATTCGGCTTTCAAGTTCGTAAAGGAGCAACTGAATATACGACTATTGGCTATGATGTTGCCGCCAAACAGTTATTCGTAGACCGTTCAAGTTCAGGAAGCTTTGATTATGGGAACAATGTAGTTGGTAAGCATGACGGACCGTTAAATGCATTAAATGGGACTGTGAAAATGCATATTTTCATTGACCGATCTGCTGTAGAAGTGTTTGGAAACAAAGGTGAAACGGTTATTTCTGATCAAATTTTCCCGGATCCATCAAGTAAAGGATTGCAAATTTATAGTAAGGGTGGAGAAGTTACATTAAAGTCTTTGAAAATATACCCTTTAAAGAGTATATGGAAAAGATAAAGACTAAATTTCAATCCTATTAAAGAGGGGTTGATAGTAAGAGTTTATGAAGGCTGTCGAAAATGATCGATAGCCTTTCATTTTACCTAAATCAAAAGAATGGAGAGTGTAATGTAGATGAATAAAACAAACCGCGCAGTCATATGCGTTGGGGAGCTTTTGATCGATTTTTATTGTACAGATATTGATGTTAATTTAATAGAAGGTAATCATTTTCTAAAGAAAGCCGGGGGTGCACCAGCGAATGTCGCAGCTACTATTTCAAAGCTAGGTGGGGAAGCGAGTCTAATTGGAAAAGTAGGAAATGACCCATTTGGACTATTTTTAATAGAAACGATAAAAGAGGTAGGGGTTGATACATCGATGATTGTTACTGACGATTTAGCACCAACTACTTTAGCATTTGTTTCTTTACAAGCAAATGGTGAAAGGGATTTTGTATTTAATAGAGGAGCGGATCGAAATTTAACAGAGGATAACTTATACCTAGATAGATTAAGTGGTGCTAAGATCATTCACTTTGGATCTGCAACTGCATTTCTGGAAAACCCTTTTAAAACAACTTATTTAAAGGCAATGGAATTTGCGCAAAATAGGGGGATATTTTTATCGTTTGACCCTAACTTCCGACATGATTTATGGAAAAATAGAGTGGCTGAATTTATTAGTTTTGCTAGAAAGGGTATATCAATGGCTGACTTTGTAAAAGTAAGCGAATTAGAGCTTGAACTAATCACGGGAAAAATGGATAAATATGATGGAATAGCAATGCTCCATCATTTAGGGGTAAAAATAGTGGCTGTTACCCTTGGATGGGAAGGCACTCTTCTTTCAAATGGAAGTGGAATGAGTGTAATAAACAGCGTCGAAGTAAATTCAATTGACTCAACTGGTGCTGGTGATGCATTTGTCGGTGCTGCTTTATTTCAATTTGCAAATCTTGAGTCCAATGACACAATTTTTAGTGATTTTAGTAAACTTAAAGAGATCATTCTTTTTGCAAATAAAGTAGGTGCCGTCGTGTGTACGAAGGTAGGAGCGATTTCTTCTCTACCAAACGAAGAGGATATATATAAGATTTAGTCTTCATCGTTCTTTAATATAATAGCTTGTACTATTAAAACCAACTTGATAAGCAACTTCAGTAATAGTAGAATCACCCAGCAAAGGGATGGCAAAGAGATATAGTGTAGATGTAAACAAAGGGATAGATTTTTAAAGAAGATGGTCAATGAACTTAATCTTAACATGTATCGAGGAAATATTGACAAATTACTGTTCTTTTAAGCTGGTCACAGACACACTTTGTTTTTTACTTGGTTAATCAAGGGAAAGGATTGTACCTGTTCCATCTTGTTCACCTACGTTTTCAATGTAGATATTTTCCTCGTTGTGGGTTACGTTAGCCATAATTGGCGATTAAGCAATTTCTTCTGCTCGTTTAGCCACCTCATTTGGTTTGCAACAGTTTTAATATTTATTCCAATTCCCTTAGATATAATGTTTTATTAAAATAATTCCAAGAATCCTTACTGAACTAATAAGTCTTACTTTAAAAAGGGAGGTTGCTGAGGCAGCCTTTTTCTATGGAACAAAACGGGGCAGGTTAGCATTCCTTCAGTTCGTTATACTTCAGCATTGAAAAAAATAGGGCTCCAGTAAGATATGGAGTAAGACACCACTCTAACTCTAGGAGGAACCCTAATATGAAGTTTAAAATGCAAGGTAAACAAATCAACTAATCGAGAGAATTTCCGGTAAACACCTTATTGTTGGGGTAGATATCGACCAACAATTACATGAGGCTGGAGCCGTGAATTTCCGTGGAGTTGTAGTCGTAGATCCACTTGCAATTAAAAATAATGAAAATGGATTTGCTGGTTTATTAAAATGGATGGATAAGCTTCAAAGACTTAATAAACTGGAGGCAGCCATTGTGGGAATGGAGCCTACAGGCATCACACACTAAGATTATTGTATATCTAACTCTTTGACAGTTTCTCCTTCAATTAACACTGGTTGATAATAGGTTTCGTTTGGTAAATCCTTCTTTCCCTGTAATTTCTTAATGACCCAATCAGCTGCATCATGTCCCATTTGTTCTTGTGGGTGTGTCAATGTCGTTAGTTTGATATTAGCATTTTTCGCAATATAAGAATTGTCCTGGCCAATAATTGATAATTGTTCGGGAATAGAAATATCAAGTTGTCTGCATACATTTGCTACTTCCAACCCTACCTCGTCGTTATAGCAAACAATGGCAGTCAACACGTCTCTATTTTCATCTAGGAACCCTTTCAAGTTCGTGTATAGGTCTAGCTTCGTTTCTGTAGTATACGAAAGCAATTGCTCTGGTTGAAAGCGTAATTTGGCTTCTCCAAGTGCTTTTATATATCCCTTCATTCGATACTTTCCTTGTAAATCATCCATTTTCGAAATGAGTCCAATTTGGGTGTGTCCTTTTGAAATCAATTCTTTTGTTGCGAGGTAGCTTGACTGCACATCATCTAGGCAAAAGAAAGGAACCTCTAATTCTTCATAATAAGCGTTGATCATGATGAATGGAACCTCTTGTTCCTTAAACGATAGGTAGTAACCGATGTTGGGATTGTATAGATTGCTTTTTGTAGGTTCAATGATCAAACCATCCACGCCAAATGACAACATCATTTCCAAGGCTTTTTTTTCTTGTTCGACATCATTATTTGTACTGGCTAATAGTAACGAATAATTATCTTCATTCAATCTTCTTTCAATTCCGCGGATAATGGAAGGGAAAATGTAATCAGAAATGTAGGTCGTGATTACACCTATCGTTTTATTTTTGGAATTGCCACCAGATTTTGATTGATATTGGTTACTAACATATGTGCCAGATCCTTTTTCACTTCTTAAGAATCCCTCGTTTGATAATTCTAAAATGGACTTTCGTACAGTGTGGCGGCTGACGTTATACATTTCTTGCATGACGGATTCAGTAGGTATTTGTTCCCCTACACTATATTCACCTATAAGGATTTTATTTTTTAAATCATCAATGATTACCTGATACTTTGGTTTCATTAAACCTCACTTCTTTCATAGTTGTTTGCATTCTAATTTATTTGTTTGGAATATTTGTGCGGACATATTTTAACATAATTTCGAGTGAATTAAAACAAATCACCTTATTTTTTGTATAAATTTTAGAAAAGTTATAAATTCCTCTTATTTACCTTTAGGTTTCATGTCGCATAAATTCCTTTATTACTAATTTACTAACTTTAAGGTAAGGATGGAGTATTCCACTTGAAAGTTGTAAGTATAAATAATATATATTGTTGACAAATGTACGTACAAAAAAATATAATATGGTTGTTAGTATATTTAAGCGCCTCCTATTATTGAAAGCGCTGTCAGGAGGGGATTAACGTGCAAACGAATCGAGTGAAAATTAAACATGTGATTACCGAGGGAGAAACTTCACTTGGAATCGAATTTGGATCCACACGTATTAAAGCGGTGTTGATTGATAAACGTTATGAAACTATCGCATCTGGAAGTTATGAGTGGGAAAACTCCTTGGAAGAAGGAATTTGGACGTACAACTTAGTGGATATTATCACTGGTCTGCAAACAGCTTATAGTGAAATGAAGCAAGAAGTTGAACGGAATTACGGAATTACAATTCGAAAAATAGGTTCTATTGGATTTTCTGCAATGATGCACGGGTATATGGCTTTTGACAGTACAGGGGAGCTACTAGTTCCGTTTCGAACTTGGCGTAACTCAACAACTGGTGTTGCAGCAAAAGAACTAACTAATCTATTTCAATTTAATATCCCTGAACGATGGAGTATTGCTCACCTTTATCAAGCAATATTAAATGAAGAGAAACATTTGCCGCGCATTGATTGTATTACTACTTTGGCTGGATACATTCACTGGTTATTGACTGGTAATAAAGCAATTGGCATTGGAGATGCTTCAGGCATGTTCCCAATTGATGAATCAACGCAAGATTACAATGAGTCAATGGTCAAGCAATTTGACGATTTAATTGCGACGAAAGGTTATCCTTGGAAGCTAAAAGAGATTCTTCCTAAAGTCTACATTTCAGGCGAGCAAGCGGGTGAATTAACCGAAATTGGAGCGAAAATCCTGGATAGATCAAGAAATTTACAACCAGGCACTCCAATTTGCCCACCGGAAGGCGATGCCGGAACTGGAATGATTGCTACGAATAGTGTGAGGAAACGTACCGGAAACATCTCAGTAGGAACTTCCGTTTTTGCCATGATTGTACTAGAGAAAGAACTTTCAAAAGTATATCCAGAAATTGATTTGGTAACTACACCAAACGGAAGTCCAGTTGGAATGGTTCACGCGAATAACTGTTCAAGTGATCTCAATGCTTGGCTGGGATTGTTCCGAGAATTTTCTGAGGCAATGGGACAAAAGGTTGATACAAATAAATTATTTGAAGTAATGTTGAATAAAGCTTTGGAAGCGGATCCAGATGGTGGCGGTTTGCTTAGCTACGGTTATTTCTCAGGTGAAAATATCACAGGATTAGAAAAAGGGCGACCATTATTTGTTCGCTCGCCTGAGAGTCAATTCAATTTAGCAAACTTTATGCGGACTCACCTTTTTACTGCTTTCGGTGCATTGAAAATCGGAATGG
Source organism: Peribacillus sp. NPDC096448 (assembly GCF_044762675.1). NCBI lineage: Bacteria > Bacillati > Bacillota > Bacilli > Caryophanales > Bacillaceae > Peribacillus > Peribacillus sp. NPDC096448. Next base: position 135,289 of record NZ_JBIWEU010000002.1, read on the forward strand.
GAATTTTGACAACAGAAGAAAATGTTGCAATTGATCGTATTTTGGCTCACGGTGGTTTATTTAAAACCCCTCTTGTTGGACAAAAAATTGTTGCCGCTGCAATGAATACTCCAGTAACAGTTATGTCAACAGCAGGAGAAGGCGGAGCGTGGGGAATGGCGATTCTTGCATCTTACATGATGAATAAAGGTCAAAAAGAAAGTTTAGAAGACTTCCTCGACAAAAAAGTATTCGAAGAGGTTGATGGGCAAGAAATTTATCCTGATCAAGTAGATGTTAAAGGATTTGAAGCATTTATTGAAAGATACAGGAAGGGTTTAGTGATTGAGCAGGCCGCAGTTGACAATTTGATGTTATGAGTGGAAAACTGGAGGGATTGACTTGTTAGAAGAACTGAAAGAAGAGGTATTTCAAGCAAATTTGGACTTGCCTAAATATGGACTTGTGAAATATACATGGGGAAATGCGAGTGCCATTGATCGTGAAAGTGGTTTATTTGTTATCAAACCTAGTGGTGTTGATTACGAAACGATGAAAGCCAGCGATATGGTTGTTGTTGATTTAGATGGCAATGTAGTTGAAGGAGAGTTGAGGCCTTCGTCAGATACAGCGACTCACGCAGTACTTTATAAGTATTACCAAGAAATCGGCGGCATTGTGCATACTCATTCAACTTGGGCGACAATCTGGGCTCAAGCAGGCCTTGATGTTCCAGCGATGGGGACCACTCATGCAGACACATTTTATGGATCCGTTCCATGTGCCCGCCACCTAACACAAGAGGAGATTGATCGTGGGTACGAAGTGGAGACTGGGAAGTTAATCATCGAAACATTTGAAGAACGTGGGTTAGACATTTTAGCCGTTCCTGGTGTCTTACTTCATGGTCATGGTCCGTTTACTTGGGGCAAAGATGCAAAATCCGCCGTAATGAATAGTGTGGTGTTGGATGAAGTTTCGAAAATGAATTTATTTACACGGGAATTAAATCATTTTGCAAAAGAATTACCACAAAATATTTTGGATAAACACTATTTACGAAAACATGGAAAATATGCTTATTACGGTCAAAAGTAAGGGCAACTCTATCAAATTATCAAACCATTAGATAAAGAAAAGAGGCTTATTATGTTAACAACAGAAAAAAAGGAATTTTGGTTTGTCGTAGGATCACAACATCTATATGGTGAAAAAGCGTTAGCTGAGGTCAAGGCGCATGCACAAACGATAACCGATGCATTAAATGAAAGCGGTATTTTACCTTATCCACTTGTATTGCAAGATTTAGCTGTTAGTGCAGATAAAATCACAAGCATCATGAAAGAAGTCAACTATCGTAACGAAGTTGCCGGTGTCATCACTTGGATGCATACTTTCTCACCTGCAAAAATGTGGATTCGTGGAACAAAATTATTACAAAAACCATTGCTTCATTTAGCTACACAATTCAACGAAAGTATTCCTTGGGCAACGATTGATATGGACTTTATGAACCTAAACCAATCCGCTCATGGTGACCGTGAATATGGTTTTATCAATGCCCGATTGAAAAAACAAAATAAAGTTGTTGTAGGTTATTGGGAGCGCCCTGAAGTGCGACAGCAAATTGCTCAATGGATGGACGTAGCGGTTGCTTATAACGAAAGCTTCAACATTAAGGTCGCTCGCTTTGGAGACAACATGCGTAACGTTGGAGTAACCGAAGGGGATAAGGTTGAAGCGCAAATCCAATTTGGGTGGACAGTTGACTATTTTGGAATCGGAGACCTTGTCCAATATATAAATGAGGTTACTGATGAAGAAATTTATGCTTTATTTGCAGAATATGAAGGCCAATATGAATTTTTTTATGGTACCTACAGTAGGGAAGATTGGGAGAAAAGCGTAAAGGTACAGGCAAGCTATGAAATTGCGATTAAACGTTTCCTTGATGATGGTGGTTACACGGCCTTCACAACGAACTTCGAAGATTTATATGGGATGAAACAACTTCCTGGTCTTGCCGTCCAACGTTTGATGGCACAAGGATATGGCTTTGCGGGTGAAGGAGATTGGAAGACGGCAGCACTTGATCGCTTACTGAAAGTGATGAGCCATAACCAATCAACTGGCTTTATGGAAGATTACACATATGAACTAGCTGCTGGACAAGAATCGATCCTCCAATCACATATGCTTGAAGTCGACCCATCTTTAGCAAGTAACAAACCAAAAATTGTCGTATCCCCATTAGGTATAGGTGATCGTGAAGATCCAGCACGTTTAGTATTCGACGGCAAAGCAGGAGACGGTATCGTTGTTTCCATGGCTGACTTTGGTACAAACTATAAACTTTTGATTAATGAAGTTTCTGCATTCGAGCCAACAGTTCCAGCACCAAACCTTCCAGTGGCCCGAGTACTTTGGGAAGTGAAGCCAAATTTCCAAGATGGAGTGAAAGCTTGGCTTGAGAATGGTGGCGGTCACCATACAGTTGTGTCATTGAATTTAACGACAGACCAAATCATAACCTATGCAAAACTTGTTGGCTTGGAATACGTAGTTATTAAGTAATGTCTCTTCCCTCCAAGGAGGCTCTGCTTCCTTGGAGGGAAAAAATAGGTAATCCAGACGTTGTAGACTGGAAATAGGAACCATTAGGATGATCCCTTATTCGTAAGCGTGTTCGTGGTTTTCAGGGAAAAGATGAAAGCGCTTTAATAGCAGAATGACACAGATTTCATCCTAATAAATAACTTTTAGTAGTGGGATTTATTTTAAATATAATTTTAAAACCTTTAGGGGGGAACTTAAATGGTTAATGAAAAGAAAATCTCAAGTGGATTCATTTATTTTTTTGGGGCTTTTGGAGGCATTCTCTTCGGTTATGATATCGGCGTTATGACGGGTGCTTTGCCTTTTCTGCAACATGATTGGAACCTTCAAAACAACCCTGGTGCTATTGGCTGGATTACCTCTTCGTTGATGTTTGGAGCTATTTTTGGAGGTGCCCTGGCCGGACAACTTTCTGATCGTTTAGGACGGCGCAAAATGATTTTAATATCTTCTATCATTTTTGCTGTTGGATCCATTTTGGCAGGAATATCCCCTCATAATGGGATCCTTTTTATGATTGTTGCTCGGATTTTATTAGGGTTGGCTGTTGGAGCTGCTTCTGCGTTGGTCCCAGCCTATATGTCGGAAATGGCGCCTGCACGTTTACGTGGACGTCTGTCAGGAATTAATCAAACAATGATTGTCTCTGGAATGTTGCTTTCGTACATTGTCGCTTATTTATTGAAAGACTTACCAGGCACAATGGCATGGCGGTTGATGCTTAGTTTGGCTGCCGTACCTGCTTTGATCTTATTTATTGGAGTGTCCAGGTTACCCGAATCACCACGTTTTTTAATTAAGAACAATAAAATTAATGAGGCTCGTAAAGTGTTGGGCTATATTCGCTCGAACAAAGAACAAATTGATTCTGAAATAACCCAAATACAAGAAACTGTTAAAGAGGAAGCAAAGGTAAATCAAAAAGCATCATGGGGTACCCTTTTAAGTTATAAATACCGTTATTTAGTAATTGCTGGTGTGGGTGTTGCGGCGTTTCAACAGTTCCAGGGAGCAAACGCAATTTTTTATTATATTCCTATGATTGTGGAAAAAGCAACAGGGCATGAAGCCAGCTCAGTATTGATGTGGCCAATTATTCAAGGGGTTATTCTCGTACTAGGTTCATTAATATTCCTAATGATTGCTGATAAATTTAATCGCCGTACTTTATTAACAATAGGCGGAACTATTATGGGGCTATCCTTTATTTTGCCGGCAATATTGAATTTATTAATTCCTAATGCTAATCCGATGATGATGGTTGTTTTTTTAAGTATCTATGTTGCACTTTATTCATTCACGTGGGCTCCTTTAACTTGGGTCTTAGTTGGAGAAATTTTCCCGCTGGTAATTCGCGGGCGGGCGTCAGGAGTAGCTTCATCATTTAACTGGATTGGTTCTTTCTTGGTTGGATTGCTATTTCCAATCATGACCGCTTCGATGTCTCAAGAAGCCGTTTTTGCAATCTTCGGTGCTATTTGTTTACTTGGTGTTTTATTTATCCGGACATGCGTTCCTGAAACTAGAGGTCATACTTTGGAGGAAATTGAAAAGATTGGAGAAAGTAGACAATCCAAGGGGAAAAGTGCTTAAAATAGACCTATTAAGGTTTGGAGCGGAATTCAAAGAAGCTATGCGCAAATAGAAGAGTTAAGCAGCATTATAAATTAGGGGGGCATAAGGGAAAATACTTCTGTAATTATGATCTACACATACACATCATGAACATGTTGATTTACTCATTTGATTCCTTTCTTGCTACTTCGGGCTATTTAACTATTAAAAATGTTTGCTGAACTTTTAGTGCAATTCATGGTGTTTTAGCTTTTATTTATATGAAGGGAACTTAATAGGGAAAGGAGCTGAAAAAAGTGAAAGTATCACAAAGCTCGTTTGGAAATGAAGTCTTGCTGTTTACTATAGAAAATGATCATGGAGTAAGAATAGAAGTTACAAACTTTGGTGCAAGAATCGTCAATCTTTTCGTATTAACGGAATCGGGTCGTAAAAATATCGTATTGGGATTTGACTCGATTGAGGATTACAAAAAAGAAACATATTATGGAGCAACAATAGGAAGAGTCGCTGGCAGAATAAAAAATGGCGAATTTTCAATTGGTGAATCTCGTTACCATACATCTGTAGATCAATTGGGGAATACATTACACGGTGGCAACCCTGGATTCGATGAAAAAATCTGGGATTATGAAGTGGAGGAAACGGATGAAAGTGCATCGATCATTTTTTCAACCCACTCACCTGATGGCGAGAATGGTTTTCCGGGGAATTTGAAAGTAAGTGTGACTTATACATTAGACAACTTAAATATTTGGTCAGTGAGCTATCAAGCAAAAAGTGATAAAGACACAATTTTTAATCCGACCAATCACGTCTATTTTAACTTAACAGGGCATCCCAGCAATCCGATCGATGATCATTACTTACAAATCTCTTCTGAAGAATTTGCACCAGTAAATGAAGATACCACGGTAACTGGGGAAAAACGAAGCACAATTGGCACGCCTTATGATTTTCGAACCCCGAAGAAATTAAAAACAACCTTTGAAGCCGTTGACGCAGAAGTTAAAAAGGTTCAAGGAATCGATCATCCATTCTTCCTTACGTGCTCAGGGATTCATCAAACTGCAGCCAAATTAATTAGTCCTGACCAGAAAATAACAGTCGAGGTATACACAGAAGAGCCTGCGGTTGTCATTTACACTGCAAACTTTGTGAAAGGTGTCCCACTTATGCACGGAGAAAAATTAATTCAACACGGCGGAATAACGTTTGAAACCCAAGCTGCTCCAGGAGCGATTGAGTTTGAAGATTTTGGAGATATTCTTCTTTTAGCAGGCGTAAATTATACTTCTCAAACAAAATATAAAATTAAGGTCAGGACCCCGCTCAACTGAAGTTTCCAGCGTTATTGTATTAAAGTGTTAAATAGGTCGATAATTTCACATCATTTCGGCTGCTAGTTAAGATCAGGATCCGGGGCCTTTCAGAGCGATCGAGCATAGGTCGTGACATATATCGGGTGGGATTCCCTACGAATAAAAGTTAGCGACTCACTCGTACTGGGTTTTGGAGGATAGGGGATAACTACTTATATCTTTAAGCCTAAAGAGTTAGATAGTGGGCCGTATACTACGGTTAAAGGTAAGCCAATTTAAACAACGCATATTAAATACGTAGCACCTCCTGGTACGATGCTTGTATCAATCAAAGGAGGTGCTTTTCCTATGCCGCAACAAAATTAACGATTGTCCCCGTTTGAGATTTACAGTTATATCCATTCGTAATGTACAGAAACTCGTTCGTAAAAGTACACTTTTATGAACGGGTCTTTTTTAAGCGAAATTTACTCTTAAGTACTTTCTTGCGGGAGTGTGAGGGATATTTTAGTTATTTTGTATTTTACGCACACTTTATGTATAAATTTGTAATGAGAATGTAAAATTAGGTAAATATATGTGTCACTTAAAGATGATAGAATTATAAAAAAAGAGATTTAATCGGGGGAGAAAATGAAAAAAATTATAGCATCTTTTGTTGTGTCTGGATTGTTGCTATCAAATCCGTTGGTTAGTAGTGCTGCATTGGGCGATCGTACATTAAAAAGTGGAATGACTCATACAGAAGTAAAACAATTACAAGAGGTTCTAAAGAAAAAAGCATATTTTAAGAGTAAAAATACAACTAAATATTTTGGGACCGTTACTAAAAGTGCAGTCGTAAAGTTCCAAAAAAGTAAAGGCTTAAAAGCTGATGGTATTGTAGGCCCGAATACATATAAAGCTTTGGGGGTAAAAAAGCAGACATCCAAAGGAGCTAATAAAAATAAAACAAGCAATAAATCTTCTGCGATAGTGAATGAAGCAAAAAAACATTTGAATGTACGGTATGTATGGGGTGGAACTACACCAAAAGGTTTTGATTGCAGCGGATTCCTAAAATACGCTTTCGATAAAGGCGCAAATGTCACATTACCAAGAACGGTATCGGAAATATATAAAAAGGGGACGAAGGTGTCCAAACCACAAGTTGGTGATTTGGTCTTTTATGAAACCTATAAACCTGGTGCCTCACATGCCGGTATTTATATCGGTGGCAATCAATTCATACACAGCTCCTCATCAAATGGTGTCAGCATTTCCTCGATGGATAATAGTTATTGGAAAAAAAGGTATTTAGGAGCAAAAAGAATGTAATAGAGAAAGGTGCCAGTTCTTTTTTTAGGGACTGGCTTTTATAGTTCAACCAATAGGTTACGATACTAAGAAGTCCTACGGATGGTAGAGTCGGTATTGATACATAAAAAAATTTATTTCTTTAAGATACAATTTTAGCTTTTATTGCTCCCAGAAACACTTGGGTATAGTGGATACTCCATATACCATATATAAATTCTTTGATTTCTCCCGTAAGAGAGTCGAGGAAATTTATAAAAACCGGAAAAGTTTTCCCAGGAAGTACAGAGGGTAGCCTCGCGGGACTTATCTAAAATGGGACTCATAAACAGGATAAAAATGGATACCTTGATTCGCTCGGAAAGCCAAGGATTACGCAGGTGAAGAGGGATGCCGATATAGCTACCGTCGAGCGCGAATCAAGCGAGCCGAAGCGAACATGAATATGGCAGCAAGCAAGGAAGAATAACAGGGAAAAAATAAAATGAAAGAAGGTAAGCGCACTTATATGCTCTTACCTTTTTAAATAGTTTTCGCTTATAAAAGGCATGATCAGTTTATTTGATCATTTATACTTAACAAATATGTTCGTCATAGTCGGTTCTCAAGTAATTCATCATCTTTTGTTTTTGGTGGGAATAATGAAAGCAATTAAAGTAAAAGGAAAAGTCGTCAAAAAAGAGAGGATTTTTTTCATCGAAGCCATAAGTATTTAAAAAATCCGAGATTATTTTTTCTTGATCCACTAAATCGAACAATCCGGACACATAAAATTGATAACTGAATTTATCATATAAAAAAAGGTATCCTGTATCATCAAATATATTTTTCACTGTATGACCATCCAATTCTAACTCACTCCTTCCTCACCAATATACCTTTTTATCGATGACATTATTCAGTGTTCATCTTAGGGGAATATTATTATATTTATTGCAGGGTGTTTTTTATACCTTCAATGCATTAAAGGTATGAAATAGAGGCAGGTAGCAAAAATAAGGAACGAAAAAAAGCACATCCAATAAGGATGTGCTTTCATAAAAGGATTATTTGTACATTTCAGCCACTTGTTTTTGCAATTCACCATTTTCAAGGTACTCATCATAACTCATTTGCTTATCGACTGTACCTTTTGGTGTAAGTTCAATGATTCGGTTCGCTATAGTTTGGATGAACTGATGATCATGAGAAGAAAAGATCATAGATCCTTTAAAGCTGATCAAACCGTTGTTCAATGCGGTAATCGACTCTAAGTCCAGATGGTTAGTAGGTTCATCAAGCATAAGGACGTTCGAACCGCTTAACATCATTTTGGAAAGCATACAGCGGACTTTTTCGCCCCCTGAAAGTACACTTGCCTTTTTCGTGACTTCATCGCCAGAGAATAACATTCTGCCCAAGAAGCCGCGCAGGAAGCTTTCGCTCTGGTCATTAGGAGAATATTGACGGAGCCAGTCAACAAGATTTAAATCGACACCTTCAAAGAATTCAGCATTATCCTTAGGGAAGTATGCCTGAGAAGTCGTAACGCCCCATTTGAATGAGCCGCTATCCGGTTCGATTTCACCTGCCAAGATTTTGAACATTGTTGTTTTAGCAATCTCATCTTTACCGACAAATGCAATCTTGTCGCCTTTATTCATCGTGAAGCTGACGTTATCCAATATTTTTACACCATCGATCGTTTTCGCGATTCCATCCACACGAAGCAGGTCGTTCCCGATTTCACGATCAGGCGTAAAGCCGACATAAGGATAGCGGCGCGAAGATGGCTCAATGTCATCCAAGCTGATTTTGTCCAATAATTTCTTACGCGATGTCGCCTGGCTCGATTTGGATGCATTGGCGCTGAATCGAGCGATGAAATTTTGAAGTTCTTTGATTTTTTCTTCTTTTTTCTTATTGGCATCTTGAGTCAGTTTAAGGGCAAGCTGGCTTGATTCATACCAGAAGTCATAGTTACCGATATAAACCTTGATTTTACCGAAATCAAGATCCGCGATATGTGTACAAACTTTGTTAAGGAAGTAACGGTCATGGGAAACTACGATAACAGTGTTTTCAAAGTTGATCAAGAATTCTTCCAGCCATTTGATCGCTTTTAAGTCCAAGTGGTTGGTAGGCTCATCCAGTAAAAGAACATCCGGTTTACCGAATAATGCCTGGGCAAGCAATACTTTAACTTTGTCGCCACCGTTCAATTCAGCCATTTTCTTCGTATGCAGGTCTTCTGCAATGCCAAGGCCTTTTAAGAGGATTGAAGCTTCAGGTTCAGCTTCCCAGCCGTTTAACTCGGCAAATTCACCTTCAAGTTCGGCCGCCTTCATTCCGTCTTCGTCCGTGAAGTTTTCCTTCATATATATGGCATCTTTTTCTTGCATGACTTCATATAATCTTTCATGTCCCATTATGACAACTTTAAGGACTTCTTCCTCTTCATAAGCGAAGTGATCTTGTTTTAAAACGGCCAGGCGTTCGCCAGGCCCCATATGGACATCACCGGATTGCGCTTCAATTTCACCGGAAAGGATTTTTAAGAAAGTGGATTTACCCGCACCATTCGCACCAATCAGGCCATAGCAGTTACCAGGCGTGAATTTTATATTAACATCTTCAAACAGTTTACGATCGCCATAGCGTAAACCAACATTATTTACTGTAATCATTTATTTACATTCCTCCAAAATACTTTTGTTTCAACGTGTCCAACACTTTGTTTCATTAGTTTTACGCTGATTCACACAAACAGCAGTTTACGATCTTGTATGTTTTAAACTGTGCATCATTTAAATTGTATCTTATTTCTTAGGAAAATTAAAGGCAGATTAGCAAAAACAAACGTTTATAAGCAAAAATTACACAAGGATTTAATTTTGTTTATAAATTGTCACCAATAATGTAGTTGTTTTTCTTGTTGACGAAAAAATACGGGCACAAAGACTCATTACGCAGCAACATTATAATTGGTAATATAGGTAACTGTAACTAACGGAACAGGAGGGTCATATAATGAGCGATTCAGTAGGCTTTTGGAAACGTTTATTTGCAGGAGTTTTGGATGGCATAATAGTATCTTTACCATTAGCGATAATTTTCGGGTTGATTACCGGTGAGTGGGAAAATGAAAACTTTTCAACGTTCTTCGACTTTCTTTACATGCTGATTGTCCCTATATTATGGTATGGCTATACAGTTGGTAAAAGGATTATGGGAATACGCATAGTAAGGATGGACGGCAAAAAATTAGGCATAGGCACTATGCTATTGAGGTATTTAGTTGCTGCATTGGTTTATGCCATTACATTAGGGATAGGGTTTATTGTTAGTGCATTCATGGTCGGCATAAGGAAAGACCATAGAGCGATACATGATTTCATAGCAGGTACATACGTGACATCAAATAAACCATGAATAATGGATAAGCAGCTTAATGGCTGCTTTTTTTATTCGAAATTACAGATTCAAACCGAGAAGATTTTTTTAATATGAAGGGAATTTAGCTGACTACTTTATTGGCGCATAAATGAAATCTTAAGGGATAAATATTACATTGGAAACCACGATAGAATATCTATTCCATCTATACAGTGGCAATTAGGATCCAAAAAAGCACTTAACCTTTATGGTCAAGTGCTTTTGTTATTCAAAACCTCTTTATTTTGATTAATGATTATTTTATTTTTTAAAATCATTTCTTTATTATTAAGTCCAACATTGGGTTCTTTGGTATTATTCACTTTTTCCAGCAGTGACACTACAGATATTTCCAGTAATTCAGAAACAGGCATATTCGTTTTGAATGATAAAATTTCTAGTTCATGGATTAATTTAGGGGATAGCATTGGTTGTCTTTCATTTATTTCCATGACAGAACCCACTTTCTTAAAAAAGTTATGTAATAGTAATTTAAGTATATAATGTGAGTTTCCAATAAAATATTAAATTAGCGTTATTTATGTTAAGAGTTGATGACAAGTGCAGAAGAAAGGCATAACCAGGCATTTTGAATGTTCCTGCATAACAATCTGGAATATATAGTGTATTCTTCGAATTATATGAAATATCAGGTAATGTAAATTGCAACTATATAATTCTATGTCTCCAAATTTGTCAACCATTGGCTTTTCTGATAGTATGAATGTCCATTTCGTCCTAGCATCGGCACCTTAATAAGTTTGATAAATACACAAGAAAGGGGAAGTGATTTTATTGGGGAATCACCCTGACTTTGAACAGGAACGAGAGCGGCTGGATTTTACGAAACGTTATATCGATGTAGTCATCAAAACATCAGAAACAAGCAAAGATCAATTTCAGCGGAATATGCAAGAAGCATTTGGTGATGCCGATTGGTCTGAATCAGCCTTATATTCACAGTTGCTGACGACGGCAAACTTTTTTGAGATGTCCAAAACCGAACTTGAAAGTTTACGCAAAGCAAGTAAAAAACCCTACTTTGCAAGAGTGGATTTTGTAAGGAATGACGGTGATAGAGGTGAAGTCCTTTATTTCGGAAAAACATCGCTCTATCAGAGGGAAAGCCAGGAACAGATCATCGTCGATTGGCGTTCACCGATTGCAAATCTGTATTATGAGGGACGGATTGGTGAAATAGAATATGAAGCGGAAGGGGAGACGTTCAGCGGGAACATCACTTTAAAAAGACAGCTAATGATAGAAGAAGGGGTTTTGGAGGAGATAAGGGACATTGATTTGACAACAACGGATGAACTGTTACAGGAGTCCCTTTCCAAAAGTTCCAGCAATCGATTGACAGATATCATTACCACGATCCAGGAAGAACAGAATAAAATCATTCGGGCAGATTTGAATAAACCTATCATTGTCCAGGGTGCAGCGGGCAGTGGTAAAACCACAATCGCTTTACATAGGATCTCTTATTTCATTTATCACTATAAAGATTTGTTCGATCCGCGACAATTAATGATTCTTGCTCCGAGCCGGGTATTCATTGATTACATATCTGAAGCTTTACCTGAATTGGGTGTCGAAAAGGTAAAACAATTCACGTTTTCCGAATATGTTCAGGCAGCGATAGGAAAGCAAGTGAAGCTTGTAGCGGATGATAAATTAACGCGATTGCTGGAAAAGGATGATGAAGAAATTAATTCAGCCGTCTGGATATCAGGTCTGAAGGGATCCCCTGCCTTTAAATATATATTGGACGAATATGTAAAGGATATTTTCAGGGGGTTTCATCCGGATGCTGATTTTTATTGTGATAAATATCGCCTCTATTCCGCTAAGAAGTTCATTAGATTATTGGAAGAGGATTATTGGTATTTACCGTTATACAGCAGGCTGGACAAACTGAAGGCCATTTTACAAAATGAAGTGAAATTAAAAAAGAAAATAATGCTTGAACGTGTTGTTGATCTTTATGATGCCAAAATCGAGAAGGCGCTCTATAAGAATATCGATCCAGTCATTCGCAAGGAATTTGTTACAAAATGCCTCGATAAAAAAGAGGAAAGGATAGGACAGATCCAAAAGGCGATCCGTTCTTCGGTAAAAGGGTATTTTAAGCAATTCAAAAGTAAAGATCTCCTAGAGTACTATCAGGAATTATACCAAGATCCGGGGCGTCTCGCCTCTTACAGCAACGGTAAGCTTACTGTTGAAGATGCCAATGTTTTATGTGAGTACAATCATAAATTATTTTCTGCTAATAGTTATGAGATGGAGGACTTAGGAGCATTATTATATCTACAGGAGCGGCTTTTTGGTGTCGATAAAGAAAACAAAGCAAAAAATGTCGTCATTGATGAGGCACAGGATTATAGCTTCATGCAGTTACAGGCCCTAAAGACGGCAGTGGATACCGATATGTTCACACTTGTAGGCGATCTTGCACAAGGCATCCATTCATACCGCGGACTTCAAACATGGGAAGAGGTTCACAGTCGTATTTTCCCTCGGGCGACGTATACTGAATTACAAAAAAGCTACAGAACAACTGTTGAAATTATGAAACAAGCTAATGAAATACTTCAGTTGTTAACATACGATTTCCCGGAAGTTGAACCTGTAGTCCGTCATGGCAAGGATCCAGAATTCATTTCCATTGAAAAGGAAGGGTGGGAAGAAGAACTGATCGAACTTGTCGCAAGCCTTAAAGGAGAAGGTTTTAAAACGTTTGCCGTTATTGCCAAAACGATGAAAGATTGCAAACTGGCTAACGAGAAACTAAGTGGTTTCCACCAAGGCTTTCATTTAATAGATGAAGCGGGAAACATCCCTAAAGATAAAACGTTGATTGTTCCTTCCTATCAAGCCAAAGGTCTCGAATTCGATGTCGTATTTGCAATATCCCTCGAAGAAGCGTATTGCCATGGAAATGAACTTGATATCAAATTGCTGTACGTAACAATGACAAGGCCATTGCACAGGCTTTATTTTTTAGGTAAAGATAAAAATGCTTTCCTTCGTGAGACATGAAAGGGGTAGGGTGGAATGTAACCACCCTCCTCGTGAAATGCTCACAGATGCAAAAGGATATCTCGAATATCTTCCCATCCGAAACCGACTTCGATAAGCTCTATGCCTGCCATTTTAACGGTTTTTTCAGCTATCACTTGACCGCCAAGGGCTTTGTAAAAACCGCATGAAGGATTATCCTTTAGTGCCCAAATTATTAAATTCTTATGTTCCAATTTCATAAGCTCATGTATGACCGTTTTTATCATTTTTCGGCCTAGTCCCTGTCGTTGATATTCTTGTAAAAAATAAATGGCATATACTTCACCTTGAAAATGAGGATCATTCGTTTGTTCTGGTCCCCCTGCAGCGAAACCGATGATTTCCCCATTGGCGTTTTCCGCCACAAAGGTGGAATTATGCAGCATCTTTAAATTTCTTAGCCAGTTTTTCTTTTTGGCTTCCAGATTCAAGGAAGACAAATATTGATCCGGGAGGATTCCTTTATAAGTTGTTTTCCAGCTTTTTATATGTACAATTGCTATTCCATCTACATCTTCTTCCATGGCTTTCCTTATCTTCATAAAAAACACCTTCTGATTTTCATATTTTCCCCTAGAATATCATGGAAAAAGTGAATAAGCATTTTATTTATGTTTATAACTGCATGAGAAAGGTTAAGAAATAAAAGAGTGATCAACCAGATGAAGGGAAGGATGAGAAAGATGAAATTGAAAGTTGGTTTTTATTTTCCGGGCGGCAAAGAACTAGAGCATGAAGTTGAAGGCGATGACTCAACTCAAATAATTTCAAATATTCAAAAGCACCGTTATTATAATTTAGTTAAAGGCGATTGCCATTATGTCGTAGATACGGAAAAAGCGGCATATTTTTCTGTAACGGAAATATTGGATTGAGAATGAACCGCATTGGACTTTTAATCCATTGCGGTTTATTCTTTTTGTTGTAAGGAAACCGGAAAAGGAGTATCGTCAATGAAAATCAATTTTACCAAGAAACAGTATGAAACATTATTCAAAATGGTTCAGTACGGATATTGGGTTGCTTCCGAAACTGAAGATAATAAAGAATTCAGTGAGATGGAACAGTATCTCAATTCCTTTGCCAAAGATTTCGGCATGGATGGAGTACAGTTTGTGAAGGAGTACGAAATTTATGATCTGAGCAGGGAATTGGAGGATCAACTTCATACAGTCATAAATGAGTATGAAGATGGAGTGTTCAGGGATAAGCTTGCCTACCATTTGGCTAGAATAGAGTTCTCCGAGGAGTCGGAAAACCATGAATGCAATCAGGGGGAAGCGTTTAAACGTATCATGGAACTCGAGGAAAAATACCATCTTCATATTGAAGAACACGGGATTGGGAAATTGAAAATAGAAGAATAAAAAAGAGAGGACATGAATTTGTCCTCTCTTCAGTTTAAAGACTTTGTCCTCTCTTTTCTCATTCCCAGAAGTCATGATTTCCAGGTTCATCACATATGCCATATTACGGATCGGTTTTATGCACCAGGATTTTAGCCTAATTTTTCAACTGAGTATTGGTAAAATGCAATTAAGTCATTTTGTGACGCAAAACCTGCTTGTGCAGTCCGTTCGTTCCCTCCGCCTTTTCCATTATAGGAGCCCAGTTCCGCTTTGAAATATTGTCCGCAATGAAAGGGGTTGTCCCCGCTGTGCGAGAGTATGACCTTTTGCTCCTTACGCGATGCTAATAATACGGTAACCTTTTCTTTTTTTACAATCGTACCTGCAAGGTAAAGCATTTCTTTCATTGAGCTATCTTCGAAAATATGAGAGATGAATCCCCCTCCATTTTTTGCAAGCAAGGAGTCAGCAAGAAAATTTGCATTTTCAAGTTTTAAGTTTTCATTTGCCGATAGCAGCTGCTTATAGTCATTTTCAAGTTTCTCCACCCTATTCAGGATCTCTGTACGTCCGGTATTGAATTTATTCGATAATGCGGAAAGGATATCTAGACTTTCGGAATAATCGTTCAATGCCCTGAAGCCGCACTTAAAGTAGAGACGGGTAAGTTCTTTCTGCTTCTCCGTTTTAAAAATTTTAATTAAACCAATCTCACCGGTACGACCTACATGGGTTCCGCCGCAAGGGTTATATTCAATTCCTGCTATCTCAACAATACGGATATTCTCAGACACTTTAGGCATTTTGACGACAGGAAGTGTCTGTAATTCCTCGTTTGTCACGTAATAGATAAGTATTTCGCGATTCTCGATGATATATTGATTAACTAGCTTTTCAGCAGCAGCCGTATGTACTTCAGTCCATTGAAATCCTGACATTATATCGATCGTTAAATATTCCTTTCCAAGGTGAAAGCTTACCGTATTAGAGTCAAATAGTTCCCTGCAGACAGCAGAGAGTAGATGCTGGCCGCTATGCTGTTGCATATGATCGAAGCGGCGGGACCAATCAAGTTCACAGTGGACGATTTCTGAATCTGGCCGTCTCTCCATCTTATGAAGAAGCTTTCCTTCATTGTCTTTTATAACGTCAAGAACGGAGATTCCTTCTATTTTACCAGTATCTGCTGGCTGACCGCCCCCTTCGGGATAAAAAGCGGTTTCTTCAAGAGTGATATAGTAAAAGCCATTTTCTACAATGGTCTCCCGAATTTCAGTATCCCATTGGGAAGTCTCGGTGGACGTGTAATATAATTTTTTTGTCATGAATGATTTATTTTTCCTTTCAGTTGATCATTAAATTATATCATCGAAATACCAGACTTTAAAATCGCGGTTTAGAAGATAAGTCAGGTAAATAAGTAAACTTTATGATAAATTCTCCTCATCATTCGGAATTTCGGAAAATGGCGTATGGCAATTCCGGAATAATATCCACAGCGATTTGAATCATCGTCTTCCTGAAGTGAAGAAACCCTTCACAATAAATAGAGAACAAGGTGTGGCTGAGAAAGGGTACCACGAAAATAAGAATTACAGTTATGATTTATATCTTCCCGTTATATCCACGTATAAAGAAGTGGATGCCAACATGGTTTCCAACAGGAATGGAACCCGGTTTACCGATCAGGGAGCGGAAGAATGCGAAACGTGGCAAAGCAAATTTCAACGTCGCTTGACAAGATCAAGCTTTACGAACAGGCGGAAGAGAATAGGAGGCTGAATCAGGGCATCCTGAATACGATTCAGGAAATCATCCAATTGATTGATCAGGAAAGAAAAGTCATTCAGGTCAATCAGCCATTTTGCGATATTTTTTAAACAGGTTCTTTCCTGAGCAAATAATTGACTTGCCATGGGAAACATGGAGTGCTGAAATGGTTGGTCAAATGGAGGTGGAGATGGACGGCTGGACGATCCTGAGGGAATTAAAAGAATCCGCTGACTTGAATGAGATTCCCGTTTTTGCATTGACCGCACTTGACGAAAGGGAGAAGGGGATTTCCTTTTGAGCTAACGATTATTTAGTTAAACCGTATAAACCGAGCCAATTATCCAAAGTGATCATGCATATCTTATTAAGTAACGGTAAACAAGGGCATATTCTGGTTCCGCAGGCATTCCATGAAGAAAACAATGGTTAAAAAATAAAAAA
The DNA here is from genome assembly GCF_044762675.1 of Peribacillus sp. NPDC096448. NCBI lineage: Bacteria > Bacillati > Bacillota > Bacilli > Caryophanales > Bacillaceae > Peribacillus > Peribacillus sp. NPDC096448. Next base: position 152,120 of record NZ_JBIWEU010000002.1, read on the forward strand.
ACATTATAGGTATACAGAACAACAAAAAAATGATAAATTCAAATATGTTGGAAATATAAATAATTGGGTACAATTGTAGGTAAAGGTAAGTTACAGGAGGATTTTTATACATGCAAAAAATTCAGGCCGGCATGGCTGTAGAGTTAGAAGTGGAACGTAAGGCTGATTTCGGATGGTTTTTAACGGATGGTTCAGAAGATGTCTTACTTCATCATAATGAAATGAATGAAGGAACGGAACTTGAGATTGGCGATGAAGTAACTGTGTTCATCTACCATGACAAACAAGCAAGGCTAACAGCGACAATGAAGATACCCGAAATTCAGATTGATCAGTATGGCTGGGCGGAAGTTGTCAATGTGAAAAGGAAGCTTGGTGTTTTTGTGGACATCGGTCTTTCCAAAGATATTCTTGTATCCCTGGACGACCTTCCGAATATAGATCGATTATGGCCCGAGGTTGGCGATCGTCTATATGTATCCCTGAAGACAGATCGTCATGATCGCCTGTTTGGTAAACTTGCAACGGAAGATGTCATTCAGGAGATTGCAGTGACAGCCCCTTTAAAAGGAGTCCGTAACACCAGTATTAAGGGAAATGTCTATCGATTGCTTATGGTTGGATCTTTCTTTATTTCACAGGAAGGGTACCGCTGTTTCATTCACGAAAGTGAACGCAAGGATGAGCCCCGTCTTGGTGAATTGGTTGAAGGGCGCGTCATTGATAGTAAAGAAGATGGAACGCTTAACGTTTCTTTAATCCCCTTTAAACAAGATTTAATGGAGGAAGATGCTGATGTCATTTTCAATTATTTAATGAATCGCGGCGGTGCAATGCCTTATGGTGACAAAACGCCACCTGATGATATCAAGTTTCACTTCGGTTTAAGCAAGGGAGCGTTCAAGCGTGCTCTAGGCAAACTGATGAAAGAAGAAAAGATTTATCAGGAAGATGGCTGGACTTATTCTTCAGACCGTAAATGAAAAAAGGCAGTGGATATTCTCCGCTGCCTTTTTATTTCATTAAAAAAACTTCTTTTTACCTTTTTCTTCTTTTAAAATCTCCACAGCTTCCCTGAACCTCATCGAATGGACAATTTCCCTCTCGCGCAAAAACCTGAGTGAATCATTGATATCAGGATCATCCGAGATATCAATCAACCATTGGTAGGTTGCTCTGGCCTTCTCTTCAGCGGCGATATCTTCATATAAATCTGCAATCGGATCTCCTTTGGCTTGGATATAAGTGGCGGTCCATGGATTCCCCGCTGCGTCATGATAATAAAGGGCATGATCATGATTAACATAATGGTCCCCTAGCCCGGCAGCAGCCATCTGCTGAGGTGTGGCATCTTTTGTAAGCTTATAAATCATCGTTGCGATCATTTCGAGATGGGCAAATTCTTCCGTTCCGATATCCGTCAGCAGGCCAATCACTTTATCCGGAATTGAATATCGTTGATTTAAGTAACGAAGTGCTGCAGCCAACTCACCATCAGCACCACCGTATTGTTCTATTAAATATTTAGCCAATCGAGGATTACAGTCTCTTACTTTAACTGGATATTGCAGCTTCTTTTCATAAACCCACATAGCTCATCTCTCCTTATACCTGCCATGGCCAAGGGCCTTGGCCCCATTCCCATTTATTTTCACCGCCTAGACTGTTTCCAAATCCCAATAATGGACCATATTTAGGCTCAAAAACCGATTTCAGTTGTTTGGAGTATTCATGAAATTGATTGAATTGCTGTAAAGCCTGCTGGTCGTTAGGATGTGTATCCAAATAAAGAGTCAACTCGACAAGTACGAAATCGGCAGCCTGTATTTGTTCAAGCAACTGATAATATTCATCATCCAGTTTCTTATTCATTTACGTCTCCCTTTCCCGATATGGATTATCATAAAAATCATAAAAGAATTTCCAAAGTGTACCGTATTTCAAAGCTTCTTCCGGTGTGAACTGCTCCATATTAGGCGGTTGAAAATTAATATACAAATTAGGAGGTGTCCTGTAAAACTTTCTCCCAATCGGCGGACATGGATCGAATTTACTATGGAAAGGTTTATATGACTTAACTAAGGTAAAAGTTTTTTCGCGAGTCACAAAAAATACCTCCTTTGTAAAGATATAGCCTTTAATTTTTATGCCTGGGTAATGCATAATATGACTTCTCTGGCCTGGAAAGGAAATTATCTGGAAAATGGTGTTTCTTCAGAATATTATAAAATCTTGTTATAGTCCCGTTATCTTACTGTGATGTTTGTCATCTATTCTTTATCTGTTTGTTCTTTGTATAGAAAAAAACTATGTTAATATTTAACTCGTAGCTTATAAAGCAGCTCACAAGGAGGTAACAACATATGAAAAAATCAATCTTATCGTTAGCGGCAGCCGCTGCTATATCCGGTGCATTTACAATTCCGGTACAAGCAGAAGATGTCAAAGTGAAAGATGGAGACACATTATGGGGGATATCTCAAACATATAAAGTATCAGTAGAAGATATTAAGTCTTGGAACGATTTGTCTTCAGACGCGATTTATGCCGGAGAAACCATACATATTTCTCAAGAGGAGCATTATGAAGTAAAGTCAGGGGACACATTATCGGATATTGGAGACAAATATGATGTAGCGGTAAATGATATTAAATCTTGGAACGGTTTAAATTCAGATATAATCCATCCTGGTCAAGAACTGGTCATTAAACCGGCAGCTAACAAAGTCGAAGCTGCAAGTGTAGAGCCTGCACAGAAATCTGGGCAAGCTGCACCCGTACAACAATCGGAACAAGCAGAAGAATCCAAGCCAGTCGAACAATCCAAGCCAGCAGAACAAACAAAGCAGGTTGAACAATCGGAACCAGCAGACACAAACAATGAATCCCAAGATCAAGCAGAGTCTGGAAAAGAGATCACTGTCAGTGCAACCGCCTATACGGCTGATTGTCATGGCTGCAGCGGTACAACAGCTACAGGAGTGGACTTGAAAGCTAATCCTGATGCAAAAGTGATTGCCGTGGACCCTTCAGTCATTCCACTAGGATCAAAGGTTTATGTTGAAGGTTATGGCTACGCGACGGCAGCCGATACAGGCAGTGCCATCAAAGGGAATAGAGTGGACATATTTGTTCCAAACGAACAGGATGCCGTGAATTGGGGCGTTAAAAACGTTAAAGTGCAAATCCTGAATTAATTTAACCATGCAAAACATGTTAATATATTGAAAAAGCAGACATAATGTGTCTGCTTTTTTTGTCCTTTAGGTTGATGGGAAAAGCAGGTACAATGGAAGAAATAGATCATAATAAATAGGGGGAGTAGTAAATTGATGGAAAAAGCACGTTCTTATTTACAAGAATACTTTGGTTATGAGTCATTCCGAAAAGGTCAGGAACAGATTATCGAACAGGTGCTGGGAGGAATAAACACAGCGGGCATCATGCCTACCGGCGGAGGTAAATCAATATGTTACCAAATTCCAGCCCTTCTGTTACCAGGTGTAACACTCGTTATTTCCCCGCTTATTTCCTTGATGAAAGACCAAGTAGATGCCCTCGAACAAAATGGAATTGATGCCACGTTTCTTAATAGCTCCATTTCTGGGTTAGAATCATCCAATAGAATGAACGATATTAAGCACGGTAGATATAAGCTGGTTTATGTGGCACCTGAACGTTTGGAGAATCCTGCATTTCAACAGGATCTATTTAATGTGGAAATTTCATTGGTTGCCATTGATGAGGCCCACTGTATATCTCAATGGGGTCATGACTTCAGGCCAAGCTACTTAAAAATCAAAACCTTATTGAAAAACATGCCTTCTGCTCCGACTGTACTGGCATTAACGGCAACAGCCACACCGCATGTGACCGATGATATATGTCAGTCGCTCGGAATATCTGTACACCATACAGTATCCACGGGGTTTTCCAGAGATAACCTGTTCTTTTCCGTTGTGAAAGAAGAAAATCGCGGACGGTTTTTAATGCGCTATTTGGAGAAAAACAAAAATGAATCGGGTATCATATATGCAGCCACCAGGAAAGAAGTCGATTCCTTGTATGCCAAGCTTATTAAAGCCGGATTCAAAACAGGTCGATACCATGCTGGCATGAATGAACAAGAACGGTCGGAACAGCAAGACCAATTCATTCGGGATGACGTTCCCTTGATGGTAGCGACATCTGCCTTCGGGATGGGAATCGATAAGTCGAATGTTAGATACGTCATCCATTACCAAACTCCAAAGAACATGGAGAGTTATTATCAGGAAGCGGGCCGTGCAGGCAGGGATGGATTGGATAGTGAATGTATCCTCTTATATTCCCCTCAGGATATGCAGATACAGCGATTCTTGATTGATCAATCAAATCCCTCGCAGGAGTGGCAATCCCAGGAATTGAAGAAATTGAACAGAATGAAGGATTATTGTTTTACTGAAGGATGTTTACAAGCCTTCATTCTTAGATACTTTGGAGAAGAAAACCCCGAAGATTGCGGTCATTGCGAAAATTGTACAGATAAGCGTGACTCTGTTGAAGTAACCACACAGGCACAGATGGTCCTTTCATGCATGTTGCGAATGGGGGAGCGATTCGGTAAAACGATGATTTCCCAAGTGCTTACGGGATCACGCAATAAAAAAATTGAAGAGTTCGGATTCCAGAAGCTTTCAACCTATGGCATCATCAATGATCAATCTGCGAAGGATGTAGGTGATTTCATTGATTTCCTGACAGCAAAACAGTATATAGAAATGACAGGCGGCCAGTTTCCGGTACTCAAGGTTACCAATGCTGGCAGGGAAGTGCTATTGGGACAGAAAAAAGTCCTGCGTAAGGAAATAAAAAAAGTAAGCAGCATCAGCGCGGATCATGGGTTGTTCGAAGAACTGAGACAGTTAAGAAAAGAATTGGCAAGCAAGGAAAATGTACCTCCATTCATTATTTTTTCCGATGCATCTTTGAAGGATATGGCTGTCAAACTGCCGAAGACGGAAGAGGAATTCCTGGAAGTCAAAGGGGTAGGCATGCAGAAATTCGAACGCTTCGGAAATTTATTCTTACAAGGTATTTCCAAGTATGTACAGGCACATCCTGAATTAGAAACGAATACTATGGTTACAAAGGAAACGGTAAAGCGAACAACTAAACCATCTCACTTAGAAAGCTATCGCTTATATCAGGAAGGCAAATCAATCAAGGAAATAGGGGGATTGAGAGGGCTGTCTTCCATTTCAATTGAAAATCATTTATTAAAGTGTGCAGAAGAACACTTGGATATTAAATGGGATGAGATTTTCTTGGATAAAGAGTTTGATCTTGTTTTGGAAACTGCGAAACAATTGGGTTCTGAAAAATTGAAACCACTTAAAGAAGCTCTGCCAGAGCATATTTCCTATTTTATGATTAAAGCGATCTTGGTTAAAGCAGGGCTGGAAAACGAAACGCGTTAAGGTTTTTTGGATAATTTCATCATTGAATAAATAAGAATTTGGTTTAATGCGTATACTAGGAATGATAAAAAGGTGAAATTTCGCTCCTTTAATCAGAGTCTTTATAAAAAAGAGGAGGTTGCTCATGTATTTTGGTAAAAAGAATTCAGAGGAACCAGAAATAGTTATGGAAGATACGATAGTATATGCGTGCGGAGCAGCAGATTGTAATGGTTGGATGAGAAAAGATTTTGCCTCGGAAAACTATGATTGTCCAATGTGTGGAAGTCAATTGGTTGAAGAAATCAGGGAGCTTCCAAAAATCGAAAATGAGTATAACGCGTTTAAATAAAAGAGGTGAATCATAGCCTCTTTATTTTCATTTTAAGAAGGAAGTATGGCGGAGTGTTTTCATCCTGGATTAATGCTTTACATATAAAGATATGTATGGTATCATTGAATTTCAGTGTTATGAAAAGAATGCACTGGAGGGTAATTTCAAGTAACATTTTTATTAATGAAATAATTTTTCATCATTTTCATGATGAAGTAGAAACAAGTTAAACACATCTAGAAAAAAGAAATACATGTTATCATCAAGTATTTTCCTCGATCCATTTCTGTTCTTCATTAACTTACTTCTATGTACCATTTGTCTTTTGGAATTTAATCTACCCAATTGGAATTACGGACGGTTTTAATTAATAAACATGTACTTACAAGCTTTTATCTGATTCTCGCAGGCACGGTCTAGGAACCGTATGGATGGGAGAGAGGCAGGGCTTTCATTGTTTTAGGTTTTGGCATTAAAAATTACTCTCATGCTCGCTTCACTTTGAAATTCATCGAACGAGCAGGAAGAACCATATGGAATGGATTCTTAAACAGCGCAGTCTCAATTATCTTGAAGGGTAAGTCAGGGACTGTGTTTCATTTTGGGGAATACTTTCTTTTTTAGAATCTTTCCTCAAATATATAAAGCATATATATGATATAATGGGTACTGAGATATGAAAAATTCATGCCGTAATCTCAAGTTCTTACCATTCAAAAGGTTTGGTTGAAAGAACAATAATCATACTTAGATTTGCGAATGGTTATTTACTCACAATTTAGATTAAACGCCATCTATTCTTCTTTTATCTTTATGGCTTGTGATCTGTTATGCAGGACGGAGTCAATTCAATTCTAAGGAGTGAGATATATGTATAGAAGAAATAATACGGAAGAAATCATTCCTGAAGAAACAAAGGTGTGGGAATGTACATCAGAAGATTGCAAAGGTTGGATTCGCGACAACTTTACAAGTAATGATGAACACGTTTGTCCGTTATGTAGCAGCGAGATGAAACCCGGCACCAGAATGCTTCAAGCAATTAACAATCCAAGAAACTATTAAGGCTATAAAAAAAGCTGAAGGGGATTCCCTTCAGCTTTTTTTATCTTTCTGCCAATTGGATGAAGCAAAAAGCAGATGGATGATTAGTGGATATCTTTTTTCTTGAATCGACCGCCTCGAACTTCCGCGATATCCCCAACGGCAAGAAATGCAGATGGATCGAAGCTTTTGACTATCTCTTTAAGTTTAGCTTCCTCAAGCCTGTTTATTACACAAAAGATTACTTTTTTATCATCACCAGAATAAGCACCTTCGCCAGCTAAAAAGGTTACGCCCCGTCCAAGGCGATTCATTATGGCATCACCGATATCATTAAATTCATCACTGATAATCCAGACAAATTTGGATTCGTCCAAACCTGCGATGACGATATCCATCGTTTTATATGCCACGAAGTAAGCTATGATCGAATACATGGCACGATCCCAAGAGAATACGAAGCCCGCACTGCCAAGGATGAATAAATTGAAAAACATGACAATCTCCCCAACGGAAAAAGGGAGCTTCTTACTAGCGAGTATAGCAAGTATTTCTGTACCATCCAATGAGCCGCCATATCGAATGACCATTCCAACACCAATGCCAAGAATCATTCCGCCGAAAGCGGACGCTAGGAGGATATCTTGAGTGAAAGCTGGTACATGATGAAGCAATGTAGTGGTAATGGAAAGGACTAAAATTCCATAAAGGGTAGATAATGCGAAGGTTTTGCCGATTTGTTTATAACCGATAAAAAAGAAAGGAAGATTCAAAGTGAATAGAAAGATTCCAAGCTTCCATCCAGTGATGTAAGATAACATAATCGATATACCCGTTATGCCCCCGTCGATTACGTTATTCGGCACTAAAAAAATCTCGAGTCCGACAGCCATCAAAACCGCACCGATTGTAATTAATAGGCCCCTCTGTAAAATTTGCCTCAGTGTTAATTTTTTATGCTGGGTCTTCTTTTGCATAATTTCTGTTGTACTTGCACCTGCCAGGTCTGACATAATCATGCCCCCCACTCCTTCTCTCTATATAGGTTCTATTTAATTATAAACCTATAGGTATAATTAAATAAAGGAATTAACATTCTTGATTAATATATTAGTCAAGAATTATTGGTATTATTGATAATGTCCTGTAAGATGAAGCAGTATTGTGAATGCTTGTCATTACCATGTATTCATATTCTACTCCATACAAAACAATAGTATTTCTAATTTTATTGATTTTATGAAAGAAACCTGCATTTTCTTGAGATATGGGGTGCACGGAAAGAATCAATGTGTAAAAATAAATAGGAGTAAGGAAATAAAAAACCTTTGAGGTACTATGAATTTCCATTACAATATAGGAGAATAGAACGTTTGAGGTGATCAGTAAAAAAATGGAACAATCAATTGTGGCATCAAATCCTGTTCTCTTTATGATTACAGCGCTTTTGATAATAATGGCTTGTTATACGGCGTTGGATTTACTGACAACTTTACTGACGATAAAGAGATATAAACGCCTAGTGTATATAGGGAGCAGCTGCTCTATGGGAGTGGCTATCTGGACGCTTAATTTTGTGGTCATATTCACCCTCGATAATTCAGGAATGGCAGCATACAACTTTTCTACAATAATTTTTTCGTTAGCATTAGCGATCGCTCTCGCAGGGGGTGGGTTATTGGCCATTTCCTATAAAACACAAGTGCTGCAAATCGTTTTTTGCGGCTTCATGTTTACGATGGCCATTTTATCCAATTATATAATGGGAACATCTTCTTTAAACCACTCTTTGCACTTTAGCCCATTGTCGGTCTTCAGTACGCTTTTCAGCATCTTTATTTTATTTGTAGCAGCACTTGCAATATTATTTTATTTTAATAAACTAAGTCAATCCTCGCTAAAGCCAGTCAGTACTCTCTTGATGAGCGGGGCAATCATTGAAGGCTATTATCTTTTTTTAAGAGTGTTACCGATGAACGCGAAAAACGAAACGGGTGAATTTGTTCCACTCACTCCATTTATGCTTTATCTTACATGCTTCGTTTCATTATTCATTCTTGCCAGCTTGATCGCTTCAAGTACGATCGTAGGCCGGCGGTTGGCAAAAAGTGATAATACTGTGAGCGATATCCGTTATGCTTTAGATCAATCGGCGATCGTCGCCATCACGGATGCAAAAGGAATCATTACATATGTTAACGAAAAATTCCTGGAAATATCACAATATGAAAAACATGAACTAATAGGGAAAAATCATTCCATCATCAATTCTGGTTATCATCCAAAAGAATTTTTCACTGACCTATGGCTAACAATCAGCCAAGGGCAAACATGGCATGGTGAAATATGCAACCGGGCTAAAGATGGTAATGTTTATTGGGTGGATACAACTATCGTTCCATTTATGAAAAAGGGTAAACCATATCAATATATTTCCATCCGTTCGGATATTTCCGGTCGTAAAAAAGCAGAACATGCTTTAAAGGGGTCAATCAAGGAACTGGAGGATATGCAATATGCAATCAACCAATCCTTGATTGTGGCGATTACCGATAAGAAAGGTATCATTATGGAAGTTAATGAAAAGTTTACGGAGGTTTCCGGTTATGGGAGAGGTGAATTGATAGGTCATACACATAAGATAGTTAATTCAGGATATCACTCAAAGGAATTCTTTGAACATATGTGGAAGACCGTCCATGAACGGAAAGTTTGGAAAGGTGAAATTAGAAACAAGGCGAAAGACGGCAGTTTTTATTGGGTCGATACAACAATTGTTCCATTTTTCAACGAAGAAGGAAAGCCATTTCAGTTTCTGGCACTTAGATATGATATAACTGAGCGTAAACAATCGGAAGAGATGCTCCATCGGCAGGATAAATTAGCCGCTGTCGGTCAGCTTGCTGCTGGAGTGGCACATGAAATTCGGAATCCGCTGACCTCCATGAAAGGGTATACGGAATTTTTGCAATTGGATGAAACGGACGAAAGCAAACAAGAATATCTGGAAATAATCATGGACGAAATCAATCGTGTGAATGAGATAGTTGAAGAGTTCTTACAATTGGCCAAACCACAGGCCTTGATATTGGAAACGAAGAATCTTGTGCCAATCATTCAAAATGTTGTATCTTTGACGGAGTTTGAAGCCAGGAAGAAGAACATCACGCTGTTTTCGGATTGTAATGTCGAAGAGATCTTCGTTAGTTGTGATGAGAATCGATTAAAACAAGTCATATTGAACTTCATTAAAAATGGTATGGAAGCTATGCCTGACGGTGGGTTCATAAAAGTCATTACGGAACTTAAAGAGGATAAAGTGCAAATATCCATTACCGACACAGGAATTGGGATACCGCCGGAGCAGCTTAAGAGACTGGGAGAACCATTTTTCACAACGAAAAAATCTGGTAATGGGTTAGGTTTAATGATCAGCTTTAAAATCATAGAAAGCCATTTGGGATATGTCTTTGTCGAGAGCGAGGTCAATAAAGGTACAGTCTTTAATATTGTGCTCCCTATTTAGCCCAATAGGAAGCAATGAAAAAAATCAACAATTTGGTAGCAGATGTCTGCATGGGGGAACTGGATTTGGAAAAACAAAAGCAAGTCAATATTAGCTTGAAGGTATTTTACCTTTTTTCATTTTTTGCAGTGGGAAGTTTAACACCGCTATTAAGTGTTTATTTGGCCAATGAGGCAGGTTTGTCCGGTATTGAGATAGGTACGATCATGTCTGTTGGACCGATAGTGATGATCGTTTTTCAACCTTTTTGGGGAATTGTCTGTGATTGGAGCGGGAGACCAGCAAAAATACTGGCAATTACATCGTTGCTTGCTGGTGTATTCGGTTTAGGCTACTTGCTGTTCGATCACTATTTACTCATAGTATCCGTCGCTGTCGCTTTGGCTATTTTTCAAAGTGCGATAATACCAGTTTCAGATAGCATCACCCTTCAATATACAACGAAAATCAAATCGAATTATGGGAAAATCCGTTTATTCGGATCACTTGGTTACGGTGTGGCCGTTTTTGTAATGGGAAAATTATCTGAATCCTTCATGGGCCCTTCCGTGATATTTTATGCCTTTTTCTTCGGCCTTTTGATTGCGGCTAGTCTGGCTCTTCGTTTGCCTGAAGAGCCACCTGGGGAAAAGGTGAAGCTTTTCGGTGGAATGAAAGAATTGATCACCATGAAACGATTTCTTATCTTTCTTGCTATAACGTTCTTGCTTTTTGGTCCTAATCTTGCAAATAATGTATACTATGGTTTGTTTGTAGAGGCAAGGGGAGGAACATATACAGGAATTGGCATCGCGTTTCTTTTAGCTGTATTATCGGAAATCCCCTTTATGAGAATTGCAGGTACTTGGATTCATAAAATTGGCTTGCTGCCAATTACCTTATTGGCTGGAACGGCCTCATTGGTCCGCTGGGTTCTGTACTTTACCGAACCAAGTTTGGCTACCGTATATGTGTCTTCGATCATTCAAGGGTTTTCACTTGGCTTATTCATTCCTGCAGCTTTACAATATATCAGGAAAGTTGTCCCTGTACGAATTACAGTAACAGCAATAACGCTTTATTCTGCCATTGGCAATGGATTGGGTAATTGGTTCAGTACCTTCAGCGGCGGAATAATCTTGGATAAATCAGGAATATATGCGGTCTATTTATTTTATGGTTTACTCACGCTGATCGGGATGCTGCTTACAATATGGCTCATGAGGTTAGAAAAAAATTTAAAAGCTATGGGGAACCCCATAGGTATAATTGAAAAATGATGGAAATATAGCGAGTGACCTCTTAACCTTTCATGGTGAAGAGGTCTTTTTTTATATTCTATCTGAAAGTTTGAGAGAAGGCATGCTAATTGTTCAAGCAGATTGAACAATTTTTTAAAAGGCCGAATCGGATTCATTTTTTCCTTCAGTAGATAAACTCGATGAAAAACGTAAGGCACTCGCTTTCCGCAGTGCCTATTCTCCCTAGGAAACGCTTTTCCCGCAGGAGTCTTGAAAACCCGCTCCAATCAACTTTATTATAAAATTTAGATAGACCCTCTTTTGTAATCCCTTTCCGCCTTTTTTTATTTGTAAGTTTATAAAGGCAATGTTATTAACTATTGGGATTTTTAACCAGAACAATCAGTTTTTTATTTTTGGAAATAATATGATTTAATGGAAGATAGAGAATGAATGGAAGGGTGAGTGTTTTTGAGCAAACCAAATGTGCTGGCAACTACCATCGCATCAGCTTTTATCGGCGTGTTTTTTTTATTTTGTCTTGGATGGGCGATTATGGACCATTATGGAAAGAGAACTTCTGATACGGAAGTGATTGAAGAAACACCCATTAAAAAAAATGATCTTCCCAATGATTTTACGGTAGTGGCGCTAGGCGATTCATTGACACGTGGCACAGGTGATGAAACAGGGAAAGGATACGTTGGACTTGTTATTGAAGATTTAAAGAGTGAATACAAAAGAAAACCAATCATTCATAACCTCGGAATCAATGGACAAGTGTCTAAAGAATTGGTACAGCAAGTGAAACAACCGCAAGTGAAGCGTCAAATCCAGGCAGCTAATGTTATTTTGGTTACAATCGGGGGTAACGATTTATTTCAAAAAGGCCAGACCCTGCTTGAATATGATCATGAAGCCATTACTGTTTCACAAAAGAATTTCTTGGGAAATTTACATGAAATTTTTAAAGATATCAATAAAGTCAATGATAAAGCTACCATTTTGTTGCTTGGGCTGTATAATCCGTTTATAGATTTGGATGAAGACTTTGATACGAACCGCATCGTACGGGACTGGAATAATGAAACGGCGGAAGTCGTGGCTCTTTATGAAAATGCAATTTTCGTTCCAACTTTTGATTTATTTCAATTGTCGGTAAATGAGTATTTGTATTCAGATAAATTTCACCCTAATAAGAAGGGATATCGTTTAATTGCTGATAGAGTGGCTCCTTTAATAAAATGGGAGGATGTGGAACGATGAAACAGGTGACATTGACTGTCAGGGACTTGAAAAAAAGGATTGGCAAAAGGGAAATTATTAAAGGAATTGATTTTGAACTGAATGAAGGTGAGGTTTTCGGCTTTTTAGGACCGAATGGGGCAGGCAAGACGACGACGATCCGCATGTTGGTCGGTTTGATTAAGCCAACCTCGGGTTCCATCCATATATGCGGGTATGATGTTCGTCGGGAATTTACGAAGGCAATGAAGCAAATGGGCTGCATCGTTGAAAATCCAGAGTTATATCCATTTTTGAGCGGGTGGGATAATTTGCTCCACTTTGCAGGAATGTTACCTGAAGTTGATGAAACAAGAATGATCGAGGTTGTTGAACTCGTCGGTTTGCAAGCGAGAATTCACGATAAAGTGAAGACCTATTCGTTAGGCATGAGGCAACGTTTAGGAATCGCGCAGGCAATGCTGAACAGCCCTAAACTGTTGATTTTGGATGAACCGACCAACGGGCTAGATCCTGCCGGAATCCGTGAAATGCGGCAATTCATCAGAAAGTTGGCTGAAAAAGAAGGGATGAGCGTTCTGGTTTCTTCACACTTATTAGGTGAAATACAGCAACTTTGTGACCGGGTCGCAATTATTAAAGGTGGGGAAATTATCAAAACGGATACAGTGGAAAGCTTATTATCCACGCAGGAGCGGATATTTTGGCGGGTGGAACCTATTCAAAAGGGGGCAGAAATTCTTAGCGGCTTCACCGAAATTACCATTGATCAAAAATATATCATTACAGCCTATGATGAACTCAAGACACCTGAATGGAATGCTGCTCTTATCCAAGCAGGCGTGAGGGTGCATGAAATGAATCGAAAGCTCCCGGGATTGGAAGAATTGTTTTTGCAAGTTACCGGTGTCGGAGGTGCAGGCATTGAATAACTTGGTCCAAAATGAAATGATGAAGTTATTGGCAAAGAAACGGTTAATCATAATCGGTATCATCGTTGGAATTTTAGTGCTGATGTTTACATATGCCCAATATAAACAAGTGGAAGAGCAGCGGGAGAAGTTGGGAACTGATGATTGGCGTGCAGCTCTTCAGCAGCAAATCATTGATACTCAAAATCGATTGGGCTCAAATAGGATGCTCGATGAGTGGCGTGAACAGCTTCAAGTTAGTCTGAAGCAGCAGCAATATTACCTCGATCATGATATCAACCCCTCAGAACCAGGCGCAGCCACTTTTACACGCATGTTTTTGGAAAATGCAATCGATTTGTTCATTCCGCTGTTAATCATGATTGTGGCTAGTGATATGGTTTCTTCCGAAAATAGTCAAGGGACGATCAAGCTTCTGCTGACACGGCCAGTGGAGCGCTGGAAAATCTTATTGAGCAAATATGTAACATTATTATTATCGGTTTCGATTATCGTGGCGATGACAGCCTTATTGTCTTACCTTTTATCAGGTATCGTTTTCGGATATCAAGGATGGGGGGCCCCCATAATAACCGGATTCGAATTGAACGGGGCTGACGTGGATGTCAGTCATGTAAGGTTAGTGGAACAATGGAAATTCCTATTGATGGATTTGGGACTTGTCTGGCTGGTGGCGGTTGTTGTAGGGACCCTTTCTTTCATGCTTTCGGTTTTAGTGAGAAGCACCCCTGCAGGCATGGGCATCATGCTGGCTGCATTGATTTCCGGGGCTATATTGAACAATATGGTTTCCTCATGGGAATCAGCGAAATATTTCTTTATGGTGAATTTGAAATTGACCGCTTATATTAGCGGAACGGCTCCACCAATAGAAGGGATGACTTTATTATCCTCCGTCATTACTCTGTTCGTTTGGTGGGCGCTGGCTTTAGTTGTATCTTTTACGGTATTTACCCGGAGGGATGTGTACTGAGAAACAGCCTATATAAATTATATGTTGTTTCAGTTTGTTGGACATAATTGGTTCGGATGTTTCGCACCCATGATTAAAATCGGTTTAACTGGCTAGCCAAGCCCTCAAAGACGCTTGGCGGACAGTCGGCGGAAAGGGAGCGGATTTCTGAAATCATCTGCAACTTTTTAAAAATACTGTATGCAAACTCGCCTTCGAACATGTTTTCATTGTGAAACAGCCTATATAAATCATAGGTTGTTTTTTATTTTCTCGTACAGGGTATCCTTTAAAAAAACAGTATGTTCAAATTAGGAGGGTTAAAAATGGATGATAATCATTTGAATGAAAAATTCATGCCAATGACTTCAGTTTCAAGTGGAGATGTACAGATAGTAAATGAGGATATATATTGTCTGTCCGTCCAAATCGTTAATGTGGTTTTTGTAGGGTCACCCAAAGATGATGAATGGGTATTGATAGATGCAGGGATGCCGCGTTCAGCAGAGGCAATAAAGAAAACTGCAGAAGAAATATACGGACCGCAAAAACCACCTTCTGCGATTATTTTGACACATGGACATTTCGATCATGTTGGTGCACTGATTGAGTTAATGGATTATTGGAAGGCTCCTGTTTATGCCCACATTAAAGAAATGCCTTATTTAACGGGACAGGAAAATTATCCCGAACCAGATCCTACTGTTGAAGGGGGGATGGTCGCAAAAATCTCATGGATATTTCCGAATGAGGGAATCAACCTTGATGAAAAAGTTCAGCCATTGCCTGATGACCATAGTGTTCCCGGGCTTAGTGATTGGCAATGGGTTCACACTCCTGGCCATTCGAAAGGACATATTTCACTTTTCCGAGAAAGTGACCGAAGTTTGATTGTTGGTGATGCCTTTGTGAATGTCAGGCAAGATTCCCTATACAAGGTTATCACCCAGGAGAAAGAAATAGCAGGACCACCGCGGTATTTAACAACCGACTGGGAGATTGCCAAAGAATCGGTAAGGCTATTGGAAAGTCTAAAGCCGACTGTGGCCATAACTGGGCACGGGTATCCTATTGAAGGGAAAGAACTGGAAATGGGTTTAGCGAAGCTTGCAAAGGAATTCGATGCATTAGCTAAACCGGATCATGGGAAATATGTAGAATGAAGGGTGAACGTGTTTGATGAATAATTTCTCTAAAGAAGTCAAAAATAAACAAGCAACATATGAAAAATGGAGGGATATCCGTGACTAATTTAAGAGATATCATGACAACAAACGTGGACTGTTGCACTGCGGAAGATAATATATATGAAGCAGCAGTCAAAATGAAGAATGATGATGTTGGTGTCATTCCTGTATTGGAGAATAACCATTTAATCGGTGTTATTACAGACAGGGATATCGTCATTCGCTGTGTTGCCGAGAAAAAGCCGAATTCGACTAGAATTACCGATGTCATTTCCACCAATCTTGTAACAGGCACGCCTGATATGTCAGTGGAGGAAGCAGAGGAGCTAATGGCTACCGAACAAATCAGAAGGCTCCCTATCATTGAGAATGACAAGCTGGTCGGAGTCGTGGCATTGGGTGATCTGGCTGTACACCAACAGACTAATTCAATGGCGGGAAATGCTTTAAGTTCAATTTCCGAGGACAGAGATCAAATTCAACACTAAAAACCAAAACTCTGTTAGCTTTTGCTAACAGAGTTTTGGTTTTTAAAGATACTTATTGAACCATCCTTTGATTTCCTCAACATGTTGCAGTCGCATTTTTGGAGATCCGCTTCTCGATACCTCATGAGTTTCATTTGGGAAGGAAACAAGTACCGCTTCTTTTTTCTGCCGTTTTAAAGCGACGAAAAATTGCTCACTCTGTTCAATGGGACAGCGGAAGTCCTTTTCTCCGTGAAGTAAAAGTAAAGGGGTATTCACATTGGAAACATATTTTAATGGAGAGTGCTGCCATAGCTTTTCAGCAGAGTTAACGATATCGCCGCCAACTTCCCACTCAGTAAAATAATAGCCAATGTCGCTGACCCCATAAAAACTTAGCCAGTTACTAATGCAACGCTGAGAAACAGCTGCCTTGAAGCGGTTGGTATGTCCGATGATCCAATTAGTCATGAATCCTCCATAACTTCCTCCGGATACCCCTAAATTTTCATGGTCTATAAAATCATACGTAGCTAAAACGTGATCAACTCCAGCCATTAAGTCCTTATAATCCATGCCTCCATAATCGCCCCTGCAGGCATTTACGAAGTCTTGGCCATATCCTACACTACCGCGCGGGTTTGTGAACAATACAGTATACCCTTCATTAGCCAAGGTCTGGAATTCATGAACATAGGTATTTGCATACATCATATGCGGTCCGCCGTGGATTTCTAAAATGAGCGGATATTTTTGATTACCATTAAAACCGGTCGGTCTCATGATCCAGCCGTGAATGTTAAGTCCATCGACAGATGGAAAAGTAATGGGTTCAGCCGTGGACAAATGTTTATCCTTCAAAAAATCCTCATTAACAAAACTGATTTGTTCCTTATCACCATTGGTAAGGTTATAAGCAAAGAGATCACCAGGATGAACAGGTGTACTGATGGCCACGACAGCACGGTGGCTTTCGGGATCTATAGTCAGGCCGTATATATGCTGCGGGTCAAGGATTGATGGATACATAGCACCTTCAATCGAACCATAATATACTCCGGTATTTCCATAATCACTTATTAAAAAGTAAAAACCTTGGCTATCGTTTGTCCACAATATACCTGGGTCGACGGCTCCGATTTGGAAATCCCCAATTGCGGAATCTCCAATTTGGACGTCCCATCCGTCGGTCAAACATTGAGTCGTTTGATCGAAAATGGAGTATAACCAGATATTGGAAAAGGTGGCACCGGCAAATTCTTTATTATGGCCAATGAAAGATAGATATTCGCCATTTGGAGACCATTTAGGATCTCTAAAGAAACCTGTACTATCCGTTATTTTCTCTAAAGATTTCGTTTCAAGGTCCATGATGAAAATATCTGAAAAAAGTTCATCATCACTTCTTTCTGCATCCCCGCTTATGAATGCAATATGCTGTCCGTCTGGAGACCATGCATTCGGAAGGTGATCAATATTGTTTTCCGTTAGCAATGTGAATTCTTCCTTAAAAATGTCCACTATTACAAGCTGCTGATATAACTGATCAAAATAGCCTCTCCCATCCCATTTATACTTGATCCGTTCATACCTATTAACTTCTTTGGATAGATCATTTTCCTTGACCGTATTAAGGTTTTCGCCTTCCTTTAACCCGGTAGAAAGCAGTAACTTGGCGGAACAGGGAGACCAAATAGGCTTTGATGCGCCGTTAACGAAATGGGTGAGCTGGCGAGCTTCCCCACCGATGCTCCCAATAATGTGGACTTGTTTTTTTCCTGATCTATCTGATATAAAGGCGATATGCTTGCCGTCGGGGGACCAGGCTGGTGATGTATCACGATTATCCCCAAACGTCCATTGCTTTGTTTCATTCGTAATCAGGCTGAACATAAACAGATTGGAAATGTATTTTTCCGTTTTTTCATCTATTCTGGTTTGGACATAAACCGCCATGCTGCCATCCGGTGATAGCTTTGGATCGGTCACTGATTTCAAGTGAAATAAGTCTCTTGCTGTTATACCTATTTTGTTCATCCTTTTCACCCTTTCATTTCTCATAGTTATGTATTTCGCTAAAGAGAAATATAAATCCTCTAGTAAATGGTAAACGCGTAATGTTTATTTATCAAGGACGAAAGAAATGAAAATAATCCGGCCTTTTTATCAGGTCGGATTATCAGGCTATATAGGCACGAAACTTACAATTACTTCTGCATGTGTCGTGTATGTGGACGGTGCGGCGGAATTTGGAAATTATTTTCTTCCATCATTTTATAATGTTTTTCAAAATGTGAAACCATTTTATCGGCTTCTTCTTTCGAAAGCGCGCCATACTCGACATATTTTTCAATCAATATCTTTTTGTCAGCGAGTAACTGCTTTTGAATCTTGGCGATTTCCGATTTTTGAGCATCAGTGAATTGAACACTTTCCGTCTTTGCTTTATTTTCCTCCTGTGCAGCCGGATGATTAAGGTTGACTAAGAATAGGGAGCAAGCTGTTAAACAGATGACTAAAAACTTTTTCATGAATGAACGACTCCTTCTTTTTGTTTTTTTCTGCCTTATTGAAGAACTCTAGAACCTTTAAAACCTGATAGTCCCTTCCTTATGGTGAATGATTTCCAATATGGAAGATTCCTTATTTCTTTATTATCATTTACAGCATTTACAGTTTTATGTAAAAAATAAGGTGAAGGTTTGTTAGATAAAGATATGGGTATTTTAAATGTAAGTGGGAATTTTGTTGTAACTTCTTATTAATAAAAAATCCTTAAAAAGGGAAGAAAGGGGGATTATCATGATTTGGACGATTATTGGTGTAATAATATTATTATGGGTTCTTGGTTTAGTCTTTAAAGTGGCTGCAGGCTTTATACATATCTTGCTTATCATCGCGGTCATTCTCATTTTGGTTAAAGTTTTTAGGGGAAGGAATCGAATGTAGAATTGTATTGAAGGCTAAAGAGGAATAGTTTATGAATACGGGTCGCTTCAGACTATAGACAAACTAAAGTTTTATTAGGACTTGTACAATTTGAACGTTGATTGGAACGTATGGAACTCGCTTTCCCCGCAGGAGTCTCGTACCTTCCGTTTCAATCAACTTTGTTTTAATTCAGACCTTATGCGTACAAAATGAGGCGGCCTGTTGAACAGGTCGCCTTTTAATTTTCCAGCAAGCCGTCAATCATAAGGAAGTGGCTGGCCTAACAGCCTCTTATGAATCCATATGGCTGCTTGGGTACCATCCCCCATAGAAATGGTGACTTGTTCGGAATGGGCAACGAGGTCGCCGCCGGCCCAGACTCCTTTAATATTCGTTTCTTTAGTCCGGGGATGAATCACGACATGATTGTTTTCATTGACTTGCACACCTAATTGTAAGGCTAGGTCATTATTAAGTTTGTTCCCTTTAAACGCCGTGAATGCCTTTTCAGCTTTGATAATTTTACCAGATCCTAATTGTATGCCCGTTAACTGCTGTTGGGCATCGACATGAACCTCGCAAACTTCCTCTTCAATTACGGGAATGTGGTTTGCCTTTAACTTATCCCTATACTCATCATCAATTTTTGATTTCAAATGGTTTACGTAAATGATATCTTTTGACCAATATAATAGAGTAAGCGCCATGCCTGCACCCGCATTTCCGCCTCCAAGAACAACGGTTTGCTTATCCGTGATCTCATACCCATCACAGTCAGGGCATATATATGTGGATGTTCCAAGAGTTGAATAGATGTTTTTGATTGGAGGAATGTTATCGATAATGCCTGTACCAAGAAAAATCATTTTTGCTTGATATTCCCTGTGATTTTTTGTTTGGATAAAAAACTTGTCCTGCTTTTTTTCAAGAGATGTCACTGTATCATCTAAGAATTCGACACCGAATTTTTCAGCGTGCTGTCTGCCAAGCGCCCTTAATTGTTTACCGCTTACCCCATCCGGCCACCCAAGAATGTTATGGTAAGCCTTGGCAATGGAAGAGCGGCCTTGAGCAGAATCAATGACGATAATACCATGTTTATATCTTCCGAGCTGGATGGCTGCCTGAATCCCGGCTATACCTCCACCAATAATAATGCAATCTGCTTGTTTCATGAATTCACCGCCCATAAATTTGGAATAAACCTAGTGTTATTCTATCTGTAAAAAATATACCACTAGTCGCTCGAGTTTAAACAAAAAAGGAGGAAGTCCGCAGCTTGCAGATCTTCCTCCCTTTCTTTAATGCCTATATCATTGATTCTGTATTGGTTCGAGCCATTCTTGTGCCCAATTTTGAATTTCGTTCATTACCGGTGCAAGAGCCTTGCCTTTTTCAGTTAAAGAATATTCAATCCTGACCGGTGTCTCCGGATATACGTCCCTTTTGACAATGCCTTCAATTTCCAAGTCCTTTAAACGTTCAGAAAGAATCCTGCCGCTTATAGGGAATGCAGATTCAATATTACAAAACCGTTGAGGGCCATTAAGTAATTGATTGACAATCAATCCAGTCCAGCGTTTACTCAAGATTTGCATTCCTTTTTCAAATCGTGGACAAAGTGTCGTATTATTCATCATATCACCTCATTATTAATATATTATAAGGCATTTACCTCATATGTAACAACTTTACCGAAAATTATTTAGTTACTAGAGATGTTATTAGTATAAGAAATTCATGAGCTTACTTTAAGTATCATGAAAAGTATTCCGCCTCGGATTTGCCACATTTTAAAAAAAGTGCGCTTTTAAAAAATGTGTTCTTTAGAGATACCATGAAAAATATGTTATTTTAATATTGAAGTCAAAGTTTTGCAAATGGAAGGATCCGTGGGAAAGATGAGTGATTTACTGCAAGAGGCCGTATCCTTTATCAGGACAAGTTATCCGGAATTATTGAAAACGGAAGAGGACATAAATGGCAGGATCGAACAAATTAAAAAGGAAATTAATGAAACAGGCAGATATGAACATACATATGAAGAGTTGGTTTATGGTGCTAAATTAGCTTGGCGGAATAGCAATCGTTGCATTGGGCGCTTTTTTTGGGAATCACTGAGGGTGATTGATAAAAGGATGATTCAAAGCGAAGAAGAAATTGTATCGGCCCTCTTTGAGCATATCGAATATGCTACGAATAATGGGAATATCAGGCCTGTGATTACAATTTTCAAACAGAAAGATCATGATCAAAAAGTGGATATTTGGAATCATCAGCTTATTCGTTATGCTGGATACGAGACGGAACATGGCGTAATCGGCGATTCAAGTTCAATAGAATTCACCAAGCAATGTATGGAATTAGGATGGGGAGGGAAATTCGGTCCTTTCGATATTTTACCTCTTGTAGTCCAAGTGGACGGAAAGACCCCAAGTTTTCATGAGATACCTGAAAGCCTCGTTAAAGAAGTTCAAATCACCCACCCTGAACTGACATGGTTCAAAGATCTTCAAATAAAATGGTATGCGGTTCCAATCATATCTGGTATGAGGTTGGAAATTGGCGGTATTACTTATTCAGCTGCACCATTTAATGGGTGGTACATGGGAACGGAAATCGGTGCCAGGAATCTTGCTGATGAAGAACGCTACAATATGCTGCCGGCAATCGGGGAGAGGATGGGTTTGGATATTAAACGTGATTCGAGTTTATGGAAAGATCGAGCCCTTATCGAACTGAATGAAGCAGTCCTTCATTCGTATAAAAAACAAGGAGTCAGCATTGTTGATCACCATACAGCAGCTAAACAATTCAAGAAATTCGAAGAAAAAGAAGCCACTTATGACCGGAAAGTAACGGGGGATTGGACTTGGTTAATACCACCGGTGTCTCCAGCCACGACACACGTCTTTCATCAGCCATATAACAATGAAATAATGAAACCTAATTTCTTTTATCAGATTCCTCCATATAAATAAAGGTTTACATTAACTGGCGTTGGGTATATGTATATCAAGCCAAAAAAATAAGGGGGAAGGTAATGATGGCATTAGGAAGAAATGTGGTATTACTAGGAGTCGGAGTTGCCGGAGTCTCATTTTTATCAAATAAAACGAACAGAGGAAAAGTGAAGGACATGTGGTCCAATGCAAAAGCAAAAACGGTAGGCTTTTGGAATAGGACGGCTTCAGAGATGGATCCTGTAATTGAAAAGGCAGGTCACCCTGATCCATATGATCATGATGACAATAAAATGGTGGATGAAGGCGCCATGTATGGTGTTCACTATTATAATAATGCTAAGCATGGATAAAGTAATCAGACTCGCTTGGGGATACCCAAGCGTTTTTTTTGTAGAGATTTTCTTCATCAATCGAGAAAAGTCAGATTATTACGAATTCCAGATAAGGATTCAAGGTATTAAATTCTTTATTGTGCTTTAAATGAATAAGGATTAAGATTAAAGAATCGAAAGGAAGTGGATACGAGTGAGCAGCAGTTCTTATGATCCTGAACCCAGAAAGCAAGAGGAAGCCAATATGATGCTAGAAGTCGAGACTGTTATTCTCCCTGAGTATCTGCTCGAAGAAGGTAAATAAGGCTTTCTCTATAGAAGAGGAGGTCAAAAAATGATTGAAATCTACAAGACGGATGATAACCGTCACCTGAACAATATCGAGGAAATGACAAAAGGTTCCTGGGTGAACATTGTCGCGCCCACAGAAACTGAAATAGAATATATATGCACGACTTTGAAGTTACCGATCAATTTCATGAAAGATCCACTGGATGATGAGGAAAGGCCCCGAATCGAAAAAGAGGATGATAATGTTTTAATTATTGTCGACTTCCCATATTTGACCAGGGACGAAGCCGACTTACCGATCTTTGAAACGATTCCCATAGGAATGATCTTTACCAAAGACTGTTTCATTACGGTATCTTTGAAAGAAACACCGATATTGGCGAATTTCAAAAACAATAAGATCAAAGGTTTTTTCACCAATAAGAAAACGAGGTTTGCTTTACAATTATTATTCGAGATTTCATCCTATTATTTACGTTACCTGAAACAGATTAACAAGATGACTAATGAAGCCGAACGTGAGTTGCATCAGTCAATGAAAAATAAAGAATTATACACTTTCCTTGCTTTGGAAAAAAGCCTGGTTTATTTTACGACATCATTGAAATCCAATCGTGTAGTACTTGATAAGATCCTCCGTTTTAATTATTTGAAAATGTATGAAGAAGATAAAGAATTGCTTGAGGATGTAATCATCGAAAATGCCCAGGCTATAGAAATGGCAGAAGTGTATCTTTCCATTCTAAGCGGCATGATGGATGCGTTCGCTTCGATCATTTCCAATAATGTCAATAATGCCATGAAGTTTCTAACATCAGTGACCATCATATTAACGCTGCCGACGATGGTGGCAAGTTTTTACGGAATGAATGTTGAGCTGCCATTTGAACATAATCGGTTTGCTTTCATTTTTACATTATTAATTGCCATCACTTTGGCAGGGACGACGGCATTCATTTTTTGGAAGAAAAAATATTTTTAAAATTAACCGGCCTATTAAGCCGGTTTTGTTTTATTCCTCAAAAAAATCAGCAAATCCTTCACTATTAATGCGATTTGTATAAGGGTTCTCATCATTAACATTCTTTGCATCCAAATTTGTTTTAATCACTAAACGGGGACTCTGTGATGCTTCTCTGATGATACGATCGTTCAACTCTTTAAAATCCGGTACATTCTTATTTCCGGGTTTGTTTGGTTCCAATAAAACCACCTCCATTTCTATCTTTGCAATAAATGATGGGGTGTATTCATGAATATTCTAAGGTTTGGGAAGGATAAAGGACTGAGGAGGAGATCATGATGACCAAATGGAACGAGCAAGCAGCTACCAATAATAATTTAAGGGCAAGTGATTTAAACCCAGATGGAGCCGATAAAGGAAAAATGGATTCAAAAACAATAGATGGAGATCAATTGAATGATCTAAAGATCCAAGAGGAAATCAGAAAGCAAAATATGTAAGAGAACACCCTGAACGTCAAAGTAAAGCAACACAGGATCATGCAGTGGAAAACGCTTGGCGGATAAGCCAAGCGTTTTTTTTGCGCATCATGGTCGGGATTACAAGGTTGATTTAGGATTCTCTTTTATCAGGAACGCTTTTGCTTTTTAAGTGAAGAGGGTTGAGTGAAGGACCCGGTTTCTTTTGTAGTGGTACCTTGCCCCTCTACCTGAGAAGAACCTAAACGAGTTTGTGAAGCATCTTTCTTGTTTTTTCCATTCATGTTTATCACCTCGGTATTACTTTCCCTATTTCCTTTGCATCCTATACATATATTGAGGGTGAAAAGGACAGGTTAGAAGGTAGAGGAGGTGTGTGTTGATGTCAAAAATCGGTGTTGAAGAATCATTAACGAATATTCAGGAAGCACTTCGTGAAAAAGGTTTTGATGTTGTGGAAATTAAACAAGAAGCTGACGCAAAAAACGTGGATTGTTGTGTGGTAACAGGTTTGGATAGTAATGTGATGGGTATAAGCGATACTTCATTAAAAGCGTCTATCATTGAGGCAAATGGTTTAACGGCTGATGAAGTGTGCCGCGAGGTTGAAAATAAATTGAACACCATTCAATAGTTCAAAAAGTGCCTAAACCGATATAGGGTTAGGCACTTTTTCTGTTTTCAAGGTTACTGTGCTATGGAAATTGTAGCAATCAATTCCACCGCTACATTACCTTTGATTGCTCTGGAAATCATACATGAAGTTTCAGCTTTTTCTGCAAGTTTCCTCGCTTTTTCAGCCGTTTTTTCAGAAGTACCCGGCACTAATATAAGTGCAGGGCGATGAATGATTTTCTTGTAGGTGAATACACCATTCGTAACATCCACTAACGCTTCCGATTGCATGGTCAAGCTCTCTTTTTCTATATGGGCTCGCTCTAACATGGCAGCATAGGTAATGATATAGCAGGTTGATGCAGCCCCAAGCAGCATTTCATCGGGATTGGTACCAATCCCTGGTCCGTCCATTTCCGTAGGAATACTTATCTGTGTTTGAAGATTCCCTGAGTGAATCGTGCCGATATCATTTCTGCCGCCGGGCCACTCCGCAGTTAAATGAAAGTGATGTATCGTCATTTTTTAACCTCCTTACTATTCTATAGTGTAAACGACAAAACAGGTTAAGTATCCGATTTTGCTCACTCAGTCAAATATTCCAGCGATCCGCTGAGTTTTGAAACGGCCGTATAATCCGCCAGAAAGATGAAAAAATTGTGGAACCGGTCGAAAAGCCTACCGCTGTGTCGAGCTAAGGTATGAATCGATCAAATAAATTACCGTCCTGCTGAATTACGTTTCCAGTATGCTCAATTTCCGCTCAGCTGACAGAAGCATTTTTATTGATATAAGGGGATACATGTTGATGAAACAAAAGGCAGAGGCATTAGGCTATTTTAAGCACAATATTGGATAGGCTTTTCTATAATGATATAGACGGTTTTATATAAATAATACTTCATTAAGGAAGGGCTGAAAAGTTGACTACATTGAGTAATATGTTCGATTTGACTAATAAAACGGCTATCATTACCGGCGGCGGCAGAGGACTGGGCAAACAGATCGCCATGGCGTTGGGAGAAGCTGGCGCAAATATAGTCATCGCTTCACGAAATCTACCTGTATGTAAGGAGGTATGTGAAGACTTGCAATCGATGGGTGTTAATGCCGTTGCCTTTGAATGTGATATCACGGATGTGAGTGCCATTGAACATGTCGTTCAGGAAACGGTTGCTCAATTCGGCACGATCGATATTCTTGTCAATAATAGCGGTACGTCCTGGTCAGGTCCGCTTTTGGATCTTCCCAAGGATAAGTGGGAAAAAGTATTGAATGTTAACGTTACAGGTACATTCCTGTTTTCACAGGCTGTAGCAAAGGTCATGAAGCAGCAAAATTCCGGAAAAATCATAAATATTGCATCGGTGACAGGTCTTGGCGGGACATTTCCTGAGCTTTTGGATACGATTGCTTATAACACCAGTAAGGGTGCCATCATCACAATGACCAAGGATTTAGGAGTTAAACTTGCTAGATATGGCATCCAAGTCAATGCAATAGCACCTGGATTTTTCCCGACTAAAATCACAAAGAAAATTCTTGAAAAGTCTAACTATGACATATTAGGTAAAACTCCGGCTGGCAGGTTTGGCGATGAAGATGATTTGAAGGGTGCCGCCGTATTTTTAGCCTCACAGGCTTCTGACTATATGGTGGGTCATATTATGATCATTGACGGGGGAATATCGGCATTAGTGTAAACGAAGAAGAAAGGAAGGAAGGAATATATGACGGAAAAATCCAATTTTTATAAAGGGCTTAAATTACTAGGCACACAAAAAGAGCAGCAGCTGAATAGTAAAATTCAAAATCTGCTGAATAATCGCGAATTAATTGAAAGAGTGAGCGATAATGCACAAATGCAGGTTCCAAGCATAAATAGGCTGCAGGAAGCCTCAGAAAGAATGTCCATCATCATGAATTACCCAACAAAAAGAGATGTGGCGAGTTTAGCGAAATTAGTCATCCAACTAGAAGAAAAAATTGATAGGTTGGAAGAGTTGGTTTCTACACTTGTTGAGGATAAGGGGCGGAATGCCGGGGGTAAATCTTCAAGTCGCAATATCGGCAATGTCAATTCATCCCGCAGTATGAAAAAGAAATCAAGGTTGGCATCCAATGAAATGGAAGGGAGTAAAAAAAGGATATCTGATTTTATGAATAACTCCTTATTGTTAAGCTCACAGTTGCCTGAGTTCGATTCAGTTGGACAGGGGAATTCAAATGTCTAAGCGGAAAGTGCCGAAAAATCAATCTGAATCCAAAACTAAATGGCAACATTTATTGGATATTCCCAATCAGCCAATGCCTGAAATGGGACTGACGCCGAAAATAGCGGTGTGGAAAAAAAACAAATCAACGCTTTGGTTTTATCCGTCAGCACAAAAAAAATATGATGTACCGGTTTTTCTTATATATTCACTAATCAATACTCCGTTGATTCTTGATTTGTCCCCAGGGAATAGTTTAATAGAATCTTTTGTAAATGAAGGTTTTGATGTATATTTGCTTGATTTTGGAAGCCCCGGATTTGAAGATGGTGAAATATCGATCGAAGATTATATCGTCGATTATATTCAAAAAGGAGTGCAGCGTGCATTACGCCACGCTGGAGCATCAGAAATTACAGTGATGGGGTTTTGCCTCGGCGGTACAATAGCCGCAATATATGCTGCCATTGCAGACGAGCCGATCAAGAATTTGATTCTTTCCGTGACCCCGGTGGATTTCAGTGCCTCAGAATTTTTTGATCAATGGCAAAAAGCGTTGAAAGAAGGAACAGCGGATTTTGACGAGACAATAGATATTTATCAAACGATACCAGCCAGTGCAGTTAAATATGGAATCCGGTTAATTACATCCCCCGTCTATATATCACCCTATTTATCTTTATTGAATCAAGCGGATGATGAGAAATACGTTCAAAATTGGCGTCGCTTCAATGCTTGGGCTAATGGGCATGTACCTTTATCAGGAGCAGCCGCAAAACAAATAACCAAGGATTTATTGATAAAAAATAGCTTGGTTAATGGTGGTTTTAAGGTAAGGGGAAAAAAGGCGAAGCTATCGAAAATTGATGCGAGTGTTTTGGTCATAGCAAGTAAGTATGATCGACTGGTCCCACAGGAAATGATATATCCGGTAATGGAGCATTTAACATGTAAGGATAAGACATATAGCCTACTGAAAAGTGGACATGCTGCTAAACAATATTCCGGTATACTCCCATATTATTTGAAGGAATGGCTGCCAGGGCGTTCTTCACCAATACAATAAAGATTACTAGGGGGATGTGAAATGTACGTGTTGAAAGCCAGTGAAGATATAAAAATCATGCCGGTTATAGAGAATATAGGCTTTGCGTCATTGATATTTTCAAAATTTTTTGCAACATTTCCGGATTACTAAGGCCAAATAAATGAAAGGGCTGGCTCGTTATGTAGAGCCAGCCCCTATTGCATCAATGATAATAGTTCACACGTTCTTCAAGTGGTGAGAAGTCTTTATCGCCAGGTTCTGCAGTGGGTTTTCCAAAGGGCATCTGGGCGATGAGTTTCCAATCGCGTGATATATCCCATGTCTTTCTCACTTCGTCATCGATTAAAGGATTATAATGCTGAAGGCTCGCACCGAATCCCTCAATTTCCAAGGAAGTCCATACCACAAATTGTAAAATGGCAGACGATTGGCTCGACCAAATCTGAAAATTTTCGGCATACGTTTTGTATTTTTCTTGGAGCCTATTTATTATGGCCTGGTCTTCAAAGAATAAAACCGTTCCATACCCATTTATAAATGACCTCATTTTTTCTTCCGTTTTTTTAAAATCTTTGTCACCGACAGCTTTTCTTAATGTTTCTTTCGTGATATGCCATAATTGGTCGTGGCTTTGACCAGTTAATACAATCACTCTTGCACTTTGGGAGTTGAAAGCGGAAGGGGAGTATTGAACGGCATGATCGATAACTTCTTTAATCCTTTTATCAGGAACAACATGTTCCTTGCTAAGGGAATAATAAGAGCGTCTATCTTCAATTGCGCTAAAAAAATCTTTAACCATATCTCACACCTCCATTCTTATACCGATTTATTTTGACCTGAATTTTTTATTTTATAATAAGTGAATCCGGGTGAAATTATTTGAATGAAAATGGTTGACAATTTTATCCCTGTCGTTTATCTTTAAATCAAGATATTTGCATTAAAAGCATTATGTTAGGTTAAATACCTTGAATTCGAGATATTATTTGCGGATTATTTCATCTCCTTAAGGGGAGATTTATAAAGATAGGAGTGGTACGGATGGAATTAAAAGGATTACATCATGTTTCGGCGATTACAGCAAAAGCGGGAAATAACTTTGAATTCTACACAAAAGTCTTAGGAATGCGATTAATCAAAAAAACGGTGAATCAAGATGATGTTCGTGTGTATCACTTATTTTATGGAGATCGAATTGGTTCACCGGGAACGGAATTGACGTTTTTTGAAATTCCAAATGCTGCCCGCACTCATGAGGGAAACAATAGCATTTCAGAAATTTCTTTAAGGGTGAGGGATGATGAAGCGCTAGGATATTGGGAAAAACGGTTTGTGGAATTCAATATTGAGCATGATGAAATATCGAGCCGTTTTGAAAGAAAGGTGCTTTCTTTTAAAGATCCTGAAGGGCAGAGGCTTCTTCTGGTTTCCGATCAGGATAATAACGGCGTTCAAGGAGGATTTCCGTGGGATGGCAGCCCAGTACCGAAAGAGTTTTCCATCCTTGGATTAGGGCCAGTAAAACTTACAGTACCCAATATTGCACAAACAGAAAGTGTTCTTATCGAGATATTGGGGTTCAGGAAATCAGGCACATACCCATCGACAATCAGGGGGCAAAATCCTATAGTCGTTTATGAGACGGGTGAGGGGGGGACAGGAGCGGAACTCCATATTGAAGAAAGGAATGACATACCTCGGGAAAGGTTGGGGAGAGGTGGAGTACACCATGTTGCCTTCCGGGTGGATACTGAAGAAGAATTGAGAAAATGGGTAGAAAAAATTAGTGAATCGAAATTCGTGAACTCGGGATATGTGGACCGCTTTTATTTCCGTTCACTCTATTTTAGGGAGCCGAATGGCATATTATTTGAACTAGCTACTGATGGACCTGGTTTTGAAGTGGATGAAGCTGAGCAGCACCTAGGTGAGAACCTTGCTCTGCCACCTTTTTTGGAATCGAAAAGAAAGGATATTGAAGCGAATTTAAAACCACTGAATACAAAGTCAACTAATTAATTAACCGGAAAGGAAGTAATCGGCATGCAAAAGCAAAATGCAGGAATACATCATATAACCGCAATTGTAGGCAACCCTCAAGAGAATGTGGATTTTTATGCTGGAGTATTGGGAATGCGTATGGTGAAAAAAACCGTTAATTTTGATGATCCAGGTACCTACCATTTATATTTCGGAGATGAATCCGGTTCACCGGGCACAATCATCACTTTCTTTCCTTGGCCTGAGGCATACCGAGGGACAATTGGCTCCGGACAAGTGGGGATTACAACATATGCCGTTCCGGAGGGATCAATTGGCTTCTGGGAAAAGCGTTTGGATAAGTTTAACATAGACTTTGAAAAGGTTTCACGTTTCGGTGAGGAATATCTGGAATTCCAAGACCCACATGGTTTGCAACTTGAACTGGTTGAGCGTAAAGAAGGTAAAAATAGCGAGTGGTCATTCGGCGGTGTACCAGCTGATAAGGCGGTCAAGGGATTCGGCGGTGCTGTATTATTGACGTCAAAACCGATCAAAACGATGGAACTATTAGTGGAAGTGATGGGCCTGCAAAAGATTGGGGAAGAGGGAGATTTCATTCGCTTCAAATCCACATCGGATATCGGAAATTTGATCGATGTTAAAAAAACGGTTTTACCAAACGGTAAAATCGGAGTGGGAACTGTCCATCACATTGCATGGCGTGCAAGCGATAATGAAGATCATAAAGAATGGAGGGAGCATATCGGTAACCATGGCTATGGTGTGACACCCTTCACAGACCGTCAATACTTCGATGCCATTTATTTCAGGGAAGATGGAGGCATACTCTTTGAAGTTGCCACAGATCCACCTGGCTTTGCTCATGATGAAACGAAGGAAACGATGGGCAGTAAATTAATGCTGCCGCCATGGTTGGAAGAAAAACGGGAAGTTATGGAAAAAACGTTACTGCCGGCAGTGCCGAGAGTACTAGAGGAGGATAAATGATGAAACATATTTTTCAAAAAGGAAGTAATCCAGAAGCTCCGTTACTATTGCTTTTACATGGCACTGGAGGAACGGAAACAGATCTCTTGCCATTATCGGAAATGGTTTCACCTGGTTCATCCATATTGAGCGTACGGGGAAATGTACTTGAAAACGGAATGCCTCGTTATTTCCGACGGTTAGCTGAAGGGGTTTTTGATGAAGAGGATTTGATCTTCCGAACGAAGGAACTTTATGACTTCTTGGAATTGGCGTCCGGAAAATATGACTTCGACCGTGACAGAGTGGTGGCATTAGGTTATTCCAATGGTGCAAATATAGCGGCAAGTTTGCTGTTCCATTACGAGGGGGCATTACAAGGAGCGATTCTTCATCATCCAATGGTTCCTAGACGAGGGATCGCTTTGCCTTCCCTCTCGGATATTCCTGTATTTATTGCTGCAGGAAAAAACGATCCGATTTGCCCGGCAGCAGAAACTAATGAACTTAATCAACTTTTACTGCAAGCTGGCGCTACAGTTGAAGTTCAGTGGGAAAATCACGGTCATCAGTTAACACGTTCAGAGGTTGAGGCAGCAGGTTCCTGGTTTCAAAAGAAATTTTTATAAGAATGAGAGGGAATGAAGATGATTTCTGTTAATCCTGAAAGTCTGACTGAACGGGATAATTATAAGTTTTTGACTGGAAGCATTATACCTAGACCTATTGCGCTGGTTACGACACAATCCGAAACCGGTACGATCAATATAGCGCCGTTCAGCTTTTTTAACATAGTTAGTTCAAACCCTCCGATGATTTCCATTTCTGTTCAACGGAAAAAAGGAGTTTTAAAGGATACAGCCCGTAATGCAATTCAAACAGGTGAATTCGTTGTTCATATCACTGATGAAAATAATGTTGCTGATGCAAATCGAACGGCAAAGGAACTCCCATCTGACGAAAGTGAATTGGGTCTTACTAATTTCACGCCGACTGTTAGTGATAAGGTATCCGTACCAGGGTTGCTAGAAGCGAAGGTACGTTTTGAATGTATATTAGAGCAATCGATACCATTGGCAGGTTCCAAGAATGAACCTGGTTGTGATTTACTGATAGGGAAAATAGTCTGCTATCATATAGAGCAAGATATTTACCATAATGGCCGAATTGATCAGAATGGGCTAAAACCTGTAGCAAGATTAGCAGGTCATACCTATACAAAACTAGGGGAATTATTTGAAATAGAACGTCCTTAAGGAAAAAGATAAAAATGGCGACATCTTATAAGATGTTGTCATTTTTTTAAAAACCAACATGATCCCGGTTAGCTTTATTTGCAATTTTTATTACGCGAAAGTTCCAAAAATAAGCAATCATTTTAATATTAATGACGCAGGCGCCATGAACATTAGTAATTAAATGGAAGTCTTTACATTACGAAACAAAACTTGACAATTTTTTTATAGATTGATAAAGTTATAAAAAAATAATTTCTTATCCAGAGAGGTGGAGGGACTGGCCCTATGAAACCTCAGCAGCAGGTCCACAAAGACACTGTGCTAATTCCAGGGGGTGAAACCTTGATAGATAAGACCGTACGTGTTTATTTGTCAGTAACGCACTCTTTTTTAGAGTGCGTTTTCGTTTTTTCTGGATGCAAGATTAAGGAGAGTAAGAATGGAGAACAAAAGGAAGCATGATTTTCAAAGGCAAATGCAAGCACGGCATATAATAATGCTATCGCTTGGCGGGGTGATTGGTACTGGTTTATTCTTAAGTTCGGGTTATACGATTCACCAGGCTGGTCCGTTTGGCACCATCCTTTCGTATCTGATTGGTGCATTAGTGGTTTATCTTGTCATGCTATGTCTAGGTGAACTGTCAGTGCATATGCCCGAGACAGGTGCGTTTCATAGTTACGCAGCCAAATACATCGGACCAGGGACAGGGTATACAGTAGCCTGGTTGTATTGGCTAACCTGGACTGTTGCACTAGGTTCGGAATTCACGGCTGCAGGATTGTTGATGCAGAGATGGTTTCCATCAATCAGTGTCTGGATATGGAGTGCTCTATTTGCCATTTTGGTCTTGGCATTAAATGCATGGACCGTTAAGTTTTTCGCTGAATCCGAATTCTGGTTTGCGTCTATAAAGGTATTCGCTATCGTAATATTTATTATTCTGGGAGCTGCGGCAATGGTAGGTTTTATTCCAATAATTAACGCACAATCAGCTCCGTTATTTTCCAATTTTACAAGTGCTGGTTTATTTCCAAATGGTGCCTTTGCCATTCTAATGACGATGCTCGCGGTGAATTTTGCATTTTCTGGAACTGAATTAATCGGAATTGCAGCTGGGGAAACTGTGAATCCAGAAAAAACGGTACCAAAGGCAATCCGTATGACATTATGGAGATTGATTATCTTTTTTGTAGGAACCATCGTTGTATTATCCGCATTATTGCCTGTTTCGGATGCAAGCGTATTAGAGAGCCCCTTTGTTGCCGTTCTAGAACGAATTGGAGTGCCATATGCAGCGGATATTATGAACTTTGTTATATTGACGGCCATTTTGTCCGCTGCAAACTCAGGACTATATGCCTCATCCAGGATGCTTTGGTCACTTGCAGATAAGAAAACTATTTCCCCAATATTTGCAAAATTGACAAAACGGGGTGTTCCGTTGAATGCAGTCCTTTTCAGTATGTTGGGCGGTGTATTAGCACTTTTCTCGAGTATTATTGCGCCGGATACTGTATACATAGTGCTTGTATCCATTTCTGGACTAGCTGTGGTTATAGTTTGGATGAGTATTAGCGCGGCACAGTTCCTATTTCGCAGACGATATATAAACGAAGGAAACTCAATTAATGATTTGGCTTATCATACACCATTATATCCATTCGTACCAATCGTTTCATTTATGCTATGTCTTGCTTCATGCATAGGAATTGCATTTGATCCTACACAAAGAATTGCACTATATTGTGGCATTCCGTTTATTTTGTTTTGCTATGGAAGTTATTATCTGACACAAACCATAAAGAAAAGAGGAGTAGACCATGAAGAATAAAATTAACCCAATTGAAGCAATTTTACGAGGTCATTCAGTCATGATTTTGGACGGGGCTTTAGCTACAGAGCTTGAAAGGCATGGGTGTGATTTGGACGATCCCCTGTGGTCTGCACGAGTATTACTTGAAAATCCAGAAGTGATTTACCAGGTTCACTCTGACTACTTTCGAGCTGGTGCTGACTGTGCGATAACGGCAAGCTACCAAGCAACAGTTGAAGGTTTCGCCCTCCGCGGAATACAAGAAAAAGAGGCATTGGATCTAATCCGGAAAACGGTTTTACTTGCAAGAAAAGCAAGAGATGAATTTTGGAAGGAAGAATATCAAACGATTAGACCTAAGCCATTGGTTGCTGCATCAGTTGGACCTTATGGGGCTTATCTTGCAGATGGGTCAGAGTATGTAGGGAACTATGGTGTTTCAGATGAAACGTTAGCGGCATTTCATCGCTCGCGAATATCAGCTTTGATTGAAGCAGGAGCTGACATTTTAGCATTTGAAACGATTCCTTCCCTGCAAGAAGCAAAAGTATTACATTCATTATTGAAAGATTATCCAGAAGTTTACGCTTGGCTATCCTTTTCTTTGAAAAATGAAAAAGCGATAAGTGACGGTACATTGCTGGAGGACTGTACCAGATTGTTTGGGGACAGTGAGCAAATTGCCGCAATTGGCATCAACTGTGCGCCAGTATCAATTATCACGGAAGCCATACAGGTGTTGCGTGCAAACACGCATAAACCAATTATCGTTTATCCGAATTCCGGTGAATCATATAATCCAGAAACTAAAACATGGCATGGTCAAGAATCATGTAACAGGCTCGACCTGAAATCTGAAGAATGGCACCATGCGGGGGCAAATATAATTGGGGGATGTTGCAGAACGGCGCCTGATCATATTGCAGACATATCAAGGAAGTGGCGACCTTCCGTGGTAACATCCTCCTAGCCATTCTTTGTCATCAAAAATGTTTTTATTAATTATGTAAGTAGTGGGTAAACCTACAAAAATAACAGGAAGCGTCATAATCTGGCGGTTCCTGTTATTTTTGGGGCTCTTTTTTTCAGATTCGAGTTATTTGAAAAGGTTGTAATCCATCCTGCTGCAAAACAGTAAAAAGAGAAATTAAATCATATTTTTTTCGTGCTTGGGAAAACTATACAAACAATGAATAGAAAGGAGAGAATGAGTTATGAGCCGTGGTAAAAATTTTAATCACAAAGAAAAAGGACATCCAGGAAATTTACCCAATAATCGAATTAGCGAAGAGAAGGAACACAGTCGCCAGTATGAACAGATTGAGGATATTGTCACACATGAAGCTTTCAAAAATCGGGAAAAAGAAGATGAGATGCCTTAATATATTGAGATGCAGTATATTTGTTGAGACATTATATTGAGCAATTTCATTTCTTTAAGGGGATTATTAAATTTCGTATTCCAATAATATAAGCACATGAATTAAAGAAACTTCAACTTCATGTTGCTTCTTGTTTTGGGCTTGATTTTCAGTTTTATACGGGGGAAAACCATGAGCTGTGCCATGGTTTTTTCTTTCATTGCAAATAAACCAAGAGGTAAAATCGGTGATTAAACTGAAATCAAATTTCCCTTGATGGAAAAGGAAATAAGTTAAGAAGAAAACAGAATAATGAAGATGGATGACCTTTTAATAAGCCGACTTTCTTCTATATAGTTAATAAAACTTAAATTTCTAAACAAGGGGCATTATTAGTATATTCTCTTGTCGTCCAGAAATCGTTTCGTGCAGTGTCAAAAAGGGCGAACTTAACGATTGATCAGAACCGACTTATCTAATTGGTGAAAGCCGCGTTGTTTTACGGTTTTAATAAACATGCCAGGAAGTATAAGAACCTGCTGATAAAGTACTGTTCGTTCCCCAAATACAAGTCTTAAACTCCATGTTTGCTATGTTTCATTTTGTTTATCGCGATTGATTTCCACTTCTCGTTTAGCTCTAATAAAAGCGATAAATTGAATCGTTTCCTCTTCAGAAAGAGAGATTCCATCGACAGCTAGCTCCATATCTGATAAATCCGTTAATTCCATTACTTGAGGTGACTCTGTGTTAATATCCTTATATGGATAATCCACTCGGCCTAGAATGTAATCAGTGGATGTATCATATAAGCCTGCCAATAAATTAATCGTTTCTAATGAAGGGCGGCGGTGGCCCGATTCGTAACCTGCATAGGTACTCTTGGCGATTCCGAGTCTGTCAGCAGTATATTGCAAAGACCACCTTTTGGCCTTCCTTAATGTAGTCAATCTTTTTAAAATCATTATTATTACTCTCCTTTTATATAAATCCATTATAACATCATTTTGAAAAAAGTGTACGCGTAATGAATAACTTTAGCTTGATTTCACTATGAAACATGACTATAATAACATGTGGTGTACGCGTAACATGTACATTTACAGCGAAAACAACCTTTTCTGAGATGATTAGAGTGATAGTGAAACAGGGAGGCTTTTTAGGGGGTAGTATATTGGAAAAGTTGAAATCAAAAATGAAGAAGTTGATGTTGATTACTACAGGTGGTACAATTGCATCGTTAGAAGGAAAAAATGGACTAGTTCCAGAAATGAAAGCTGACGAAATTTTAGGTCACCTACCGGGATTGGATTTACTATGTCAGATTGATAGTAAGCCTTTGATGAATATTGATAGTACAAATATGCAGCCGGAAGATTGGACAGAAATGGCACAATCCATCCATGAGCACTACCAAGATTACGATGGCTTTGTGATTACCCATGGAACAGATACAATGGCTTACACTTCAGCTGCGCTCTCATATATGTTACAAGATTTAGGGAAACCAATCGTCATTACAGGTTCTCAGATCCCAATTGCCTTTAAAAAGACAGATGCCAAAAGAAATATCTCTGATGCGATTCGGTTTGCTTGTGAAGATATTGGAGGAGTATATGTTGTTTTTGACGGCAGAGTCATTCAGGGTACGAGGGCCATTAAATTGAGAACGAAAAGCTATGATTCGTTTGAAAGTATTAACTATCCTTATATTGCTACCATATTCAAAGATAAAATTGAGTATCTAAAGCCAGTTCATTCACCAAAGAATAAGGAAGCTAAGTTAGATGCTTCCCTATGTACTGAAGTTGCCTTGGTCAAGCTGCATCCCGGTATTAAGCCTGAATTCTTTGATTTTCTGAAAAATCATTGTCGGGGAATTGTAATTGAAAGTTATGGAAGCGGTGGTATTCCATTCCAAGGAAGAAATATTTTAGAGAAATTGAATGAGTTAGTACAATGTGGAATATCCGTAGTCATCACTACCCAATGTTTAGAAGAAGGGGAAGATATGGATATTTACGAAGTGGGACGGAAAGTGAACAAGAATGTCATCATTCGTTCCAGAAATATGAATACAGAAGCCATCGTTCCGAAGCTGATGTGGATATTAGCTAAGACGCGGGATCCTAAAAAAGTGAAGGAAATGATGGAAACACCGATTGCAGAGGACATTACATTCTAGAACAAACAAAGGGGCAAGAGGAAATGTTGATAGAAGAGAGAACATACCGAATCGAGAAAGACTTCCTTGGGGAAAAGGAAATTCCGGCAGATGTTTATTATGGAATACAAACTTTACGCGCAGTAGAAAATTTTCCGATTACCGGTTACAAAGTCAATGAAGAAATGATTCGTGCACTAGCCATGATTAAAAAAGCGGCCGCTTTAGCGAATATGGATACCAAACGGTTATATGATGGTATTGGAAGCGCTATCGTCAAAGCTTCTGAAGAAGTGATCGATGGAAAGTGGCATGAATATTTCATCGTTGACCCAATTCAAGGCGGTGCGGGTACTTCGATGAATATGAACATTAATGAAATCGTTG
Source organism: Peribacillus sp. NPDC096448 (assembly GCF_044762675.1). NCBI lineage: Bacteria > Bacillati > Bacillota > Bacilli > Caryophanales > Bacillaceae > Peribacillus > Peribacillus sp. NPDC096448. The sequence goes on from NZ_JBIWEU010000002.1 coordinate 190,243, forward strand.
CCAACCGTGCGTTAGAACTTATGGGGCACAACAAAGGTGATTATGTGCATGTTAGTCCAAATAGCCATGTTAACATGTCACAATCAACAAATGACGTATTCCCAACTGCCATTCATTTATCAACACTACGACTTTTGGAGCAATTGTTACAAACAATGACCAAGATGAGTGGGGTTTTAAAGGATAAAGCAAAACAATTTGATCATGTTATCAAAATGGGACGCACACATCTTCAGGACGCAGTGCCGATTCGCCTTGGTCAAGAATTTGAGGCTTACAGTCGCGTGTTGGACCGGGATATAAAACGAATCAGTCAATCACGTCAACATTTATATGAAGTGAATATGGGAGCAACAGCAGTGGGAACGGGATTGAACGCAGATCCGCGTTACATTGAAAATGTTGTTACATATTTAGCTGAAATCAGTAACTTGCCGCTTGTAGGAGCAGAGCATTTAGTAGATGCAACCCAAAATACGGATGCATATACTGAAGTGTCAGCTTCATTGAAAGTATGTATGATGAATATGTCTAAAATTGCTAATGATTTACGTTTGATGGCTTCAGGTCCGAGAGCGGGATTAGGAGAAATCACACTTCCAGCCCGCCAACCAGGTTCATCCATCATGCCAGGAAAAGTAAATCCAGTAATGCCGGAATTAATTAATCAAGTCGCTTTCCAAGTGATCGGGAACGATAATACGATTTGCTTAGCATCAGAAGCAGGACAACTAGAGTTGAACGTAATGGAGCCAGTGCTTGTATTCAATTTGTTGCAATCAATCAGCATTATGAACAATGCTTTCAATGTCTTTACAGATTATTGTTTAGAAGGCATTGAGGCTAATGAGCAACATTTAAAAGATTATGTCGAACAAAGTGTTGGAGTGATTACAGCAGTCAATCCGCATCTTGGGTACGAAGTGGTTTCACGTATTGCCCGTGAAGCGATATTGAAAGGGAAATCAGTTCGCGAACTTTGTTTACAATATGATGTGTTGACAGAAGAGGAATTGGATCTGATTCTAAATCCTTATGAGATGACAAAACCCGGAATAGCGGGAGCTTCTCTTTTTGATCGGCAATAACCAGTATATTGGTAGTAAACATTAATCATTATGATTTTTGATATAATGACTATGCCTTTAGGACCGTTGGTATAAAGGCATAGTCATTTTTTTTATACATTTATGGTATGTCAACCAACCGTCCGTAAGCTGCTTATGGGTATAGAGGACTGAATATTCAGTTATTTTTACCGATCTAATCATGGAGGGGTTAAACTATTCATGAAAACCAATCCCCCTTAGAATATATCTAGGGGGGATTGGGAAGCTTGAGCTCAATAATATGCCTGTGTTAGCCCTTTACTACTTCCTGTCCTCGAACATTCCATGTAAATGCAAATACCACTACTGCCAGTACACAAGAAATCGTAATTAATGTAAAACCTGCATTCCAGCCTGCAAAGTCAACTACATATCCCATAATAGCATTAGCAGCTACAGATCCACCTAAATATCCAAATAAGCCAGTCAGTCCTGCTGCAGTGCCTGCAGCTTTTTTAGGAACTAAATCCAGTGCTTGCAGACCTATTAACATTACAGGTCCATAAATTAAGAATCCAATCGCAATTAGGGATATAATATCAATCATTGGGTTGCCTGCAGGGTTAAACCAGTAAACAAGGACTGCGATTAATACTCCTAGCATAAAGACAACCCCCGCCGGTCCCCGCCGTCCTTTAAAAACTTTATCAGAGATATAGCCGCATAATAAAGTACCGGGAATGCCTGCCCATTCGTATAAGAAATAAGCCGTACTGGACTCGTCCATGTTGAAGCCTTTTTCTTCGCTTAAATAGGTTGGTGCCCAATCAAGTACCCCATAACGGACGAAATAAACAAAGATGTTTGCAATCGCAATCGCCCAGACCCATTTGTTATTTAATACATATTTAAATAATATCTCTTTTGTTGTCAGTTCTGTTTCAAACGTTTTTTTCATTTTATTTGGAAAATCATTACGATACTCTTCAATCGGTGGCAATCCGACTGATTGTGGTGTATCACGTATTAAGATAAATGATATGATTGCTATTAATATGGCAACTAGAGCAGGTAGTATAAAAATCCCTTCATAACCTGCATATGAAGAACCCATAAATGTTGCAAAGATGGAAACACCTGCAATTGCCAGTGGAGCCATTAAGCCACCACCCACGTTGTGGGCAACATTCCATATTGCCGTTTTCCCTCCTCTTTCACTTACACTGAACCAGTGAACAAGGACTCTCCCTGATGGTGGCCAGCCCATCCCTTGGAACCACCCATTAATGAATAACATGATAAACATGATTGTAACCGATGATGTGAAAAATGGAACAAGTCCCATAAGTAAGCTGACGATTCCAGCAAGTATTAAACCTACTGGCAAGAAATACCTCGCGTTACTTCGGTCTGACACGGTTCCCATTACAAACTTACTTATCCCATATGAAATCGAGATAGCTGATAATGCAAGACCCAGCTCTCCAGTTGTAAAGCCTTCCTCCTTTAAATATGGCATCGCCATGGAAAAGTTTTTACGAATTAAATAATACGCTGCATAACCAATGAAGATACCGATGAAAACCTGTAATCTGAGTTTCTTATATTCAGAATCTATTTTTCCTTCCGGTAATCTTTCAGCTGGTAGAGCTGGCTTAAATAATTTGAGCATCCAATTCCTCCTAAATATGATATTTTTGAACCTAATTAAGTAAAGTATGATGATGACACATAAAAAAAACCCATACCCAAATAGTAACCTTTTTGTTTAAAAGGTCCTATTAAAGCATGAGTCTCCAAATCTCCACCATCGTTAACTTGTAATAATTATACTATCTTCATAAGAAAACGCTGTCAACATTTTTTTGTGCCCATTCGGACAAAGAAGGAGCCATTGACGTCAAGTTAACTGACTGAGTCCTTTTTGGTATCAGTTTTAGATCTAAATTTTTTTCTGAACGAATGGTATGTGTCCGAAGTTCCAATGAATATGAATAGTAATGGTAAAAACCAAATGGAATGACATGCGCAATTTTTCATCTTTTTTAAGATTGTTAAGATAATGTAAACAGTCATTTCCATATGGAAAGGGAGGATATTTTGAAACAAGTGAATCGTTTTATCCGAAGCGTTACATTTCTAATGCTCGCATTTCTCATGTTTAGTGGGCAGGCTGCTTGTGCTTCAACAGATTCAATATCATCGCAATCCACGCCAGACCTTTTGATTCGGCAAATCATGGGTTTAGCCTACGAATCCCAACAATCCATTAGCAGTGGACCATTTTCTGTAGGTGATTCGTTGAAGAAAGTGGAAAAAGCCTGGGGTGCACCGGAAGATTTAAGTACCGTTGCAGCCAATTATTGGAGCCGGAATGTCCGATTCCTCTATGACGGTACAACAGGGAGAAAAACGATTACCGCCATTGATGATTTTGATCCCCAATTGCAAACCATTCATTTATCCATGTTGAAGGAATTGATTGGTGAACCGGTAAGTGAAGTGGAACAAGAAGGGAATTACTATGTCACTTATACCGATTACGTAAATTATAAAGTGGTCTTCGTGTTTGAAAGCGCCTGGATTGACCCAAATCCAAGATTGAATATGTATACGGTTGAATTTGCACCAGATTAATAAGTTATTCTGATCCTGAACCTACTTTAATTGTAGAAAATGAAGAAACTGAAAAAGGTATGGGAGAATAATCTTTTCATAAAAAAAGACCCAGCAATTAAGCTGTGTCTAAGTTTGTAGACCCAAGGGTTTCCATCTGAATTTTAAGCAACGCTCATATTTTACACTCCCTCAATAAAAATGCAGGCATTCTAAATTTGTATCGAGTTTGTCTAAAGTCTGAGGCCCAGTAATAAAAAAGGATCGTCCCTTTATGGTAAAGGGCCGATTCTATGCTATTCAACGGGAGAATTTTGTTTCAAGAATCTAATCGTACCGTTCTATTTAATATTGTTCAGCCATACATTAAAAAGATGTAAATAGAATGATTAAGGGGGAACTGCTGTGTCAGAAGGTGTGCATAGTATCATATTACCTGTTTCCAAAAAAACGGTATGGGGGTTTGTCAGCGTCATAGATCGTTGGGCACCTCTAGTCCCAGGATATATCAATCATGAGATGATAAATGAGTGGACACTTATTTGGGAGTTTAAAAGCGATTTGGGATTAATGAAGAAGAAAATTAAACTTGAAGTGAATATATTGGAATGGATTGAACCCGATAAGGTAACATTTAAGCTTAAGGGATTAAATGAAAAATTTGATGGGCATGGCTATTTTTTAGCAGAACAATGCGGAAATGGACTGACTAAAATGACTGGGTGCCTGGCGATTACGGCAAAAGGCGCCAAAGCCCCTATCGTCAATGCTTTGTTAAAAACCTACGTTCCTCAAATGACGATCGAGTTTTCTGAGGCAGTTGCACAAAGTCTCCTTGTACAAAAATAGGAATACATATTGGAGTATTATTGGATATTGGCACTTGACAATTATACCTAAGTGGTATGTATTATAAATTGTAAGATTTTTATCAAGCCTTCATTTCGACTGATTGGGTTTTATGATGGATGTCTGGATAGGATTCATAAGTAATAGGTAGGGTAGGAGGCCTCACATGGAATATGATAAGCAGGTTAAAAATAGAGTGAAGCGAATTGAAGGACAGCTTCGTGGGATATTGAAAATGATGGAGGATAATAAAGATTGCAGGGATGTAGTAACGCAGTTATCTGCAACCAGATCTGCAATCGATAGGACAATTGGGGTAATAGTAAGTTCCAATCTTGTAGAATGCGTCCGGGAGGCTAATGAATCCGGAGGAAAGAATCCCGAAGAGCTAGTGAAAGAAGCTGTGAATTTATTGGTGAAAAGCCGGTAAGCAGTTATATTATTGTTATATAGGAATTTTTAAGACAATGATTATTAGACAGCCTGGGCAATCCGAGAAATTTTAGTGTCCGGGGTGGATGGATTTTTTAAAATGGGCCTCTATAAGAAGAGGTCCATTTTTGTGAATTCTCTGTTTTCATTTCTGATAAGCAAATCCTTTGATATAAAGAATTTGCATGGTATCCTTAAAGGGATAAAAATTTAGTGAGGGTATGCTATGGAATTTACGCATGTTACATCGGTTTTGCTCGGCCTCGTCATCATTCTAAATATTTTATTTGCCACGATTGTCATATTTTTTGAAAGAAGGGAAGCGAGCACGACCTGGGCTTGGTTATTGGTTTTATATTTTTTGCCTGTAGTCGGTTTTATTTTATATATGCTTTTTGGAACAAGTTTAAGGCACGCACACTTATTCCAATGGGAGGATAAGAAGAAGATCGGGATCGAAGAAATAATTGATAAACAGATGGAAGAGCTTTCAACGAATCGTTTTCCTTTTCGAAATGCTTCTTCGAGTAATTATCGTGACTTGATTTATATGCATCTCCGGAATAATGATGCCGTGCTTACTGAAGATAATCAAGTCGATATTTTTACGGAAGGGAAAAATAAGTTTGACCAGCTTTTTAAAGATATTGAAGCGGCCGAAAACCATATACATATACAATATTACATCATTCAAAGGGACGGCCTGGGTAAACGATTCATTGAAGCTTTGACTAAAAAAGCGAATGAAGGCGTCAAAGTTCGGCTGCTTTATGACGAGCTGGGTTCTAGAGGGATGACGAAACGTTTCTTCAGGGAATTTAGGCAGGCTGGAGGACGAGTGGAGGCATTCTTTCCATCCAAATTAAAATTTATAAATTTACGACTGAATTTCCGTAACCATCGAAAGCTCGTCATCATAGATGGAAAAGTAGGGTATGTTGGAGGATTTAATGTTGGTGATGAATATTTAGGGCTTAATCCAAAATTCGGTTATTGGCGTGATACACACCTGCGAATAAAGGGTTCGGCTGTCAAAGCCATTCAAACACGGTTTATCCTGGATTGGAATCAGGCATCAAAGCATCATGATATAACATATCAGCCTCATTATTTCCCTATTGTAGAGCCTCAAGGCAATATAGATTTGCAAATAGTGACAAGTGGGCCGGATTCTGAATGGGAACAAATTAAAAACGGCTATATTAAATTAATTTCATCAGCAAAGAAATCGATTCTCATTCAAACACCTTACTTCATACCGGATGCAAGTTTATTGGATGCACTCAGGATTGCCAGCTTATCAGGGTTAGATGTAAAAATCATGATTCCGAATAAACCTGATCATCTTTTCGTTTATTGGGCAACAACTTTCAATGCAGGGCAGTTATTGAGAGCGGGAGCTAAGATATACATCTATGATAACGGCTTTATTCATGCGAAGATGATCGTGGTGGACGAAGAGGTCACCTCGGTGGGGACAGCTAACATTGATGTCCGTAGTTTTAAATTGAACTTTGAAGTCAATGCCTTCATTTATGATGAAGGAATGGCCGAAACACTGACAAGGATTTTTTATAAGGATGTCGAAGTATGCAGGCAGCTTACAATTGAAGAGTTTGAAAAGCGTTCAAAGTGGATTCGTTTTAAAGAGTCCATCGCAAGGCTGGTATCACCGATATTATAATTTTTTAAATAAGCGGACCATTCCTACATGATCCGCTCAGACTGTAGACAATCCGGGAAATCGAGTTTGCCTGCAGTTTTTTTATTTAAAAATAGTACGGAGCTTGATTTCAGAAATCCGCTCCCTTTCAGTTGTAGACAATTGTTATTATTTGAGTTTGTAAAAATCGTTGATTTCCCTCTCCAGGATCTCGCTTTCCGCAGGTCCGCCCTCGGCGCCTTTGCGCCTGCGGGGTCTCCTTTGGGCGCGCTTTTCCCGCAGGAGTCTCGCACACCCGCTCCAATCAACTTGCTTTAATTTAGATTGAACTTCTTTTGTCTCAAACTCAATAATTGAGGCTTCCTGCAATTTTAAAACAGGTACGGAGCTTGATTTCATAAAGCAGTAAAAAACCATAAAGTATAACCAAGTCTTATATTAAAATCACGGTTTGTGGTGAGACCATTCCGAACTCCATTTTGGTACAATAGTTAATATCCAGAAAAGGGGGAAAAGCTGTGAAAACGTTTATAATCACAGGAGCTTCAAAAGGTTTAGGTGCTGCCATCGCCAAAGGGTGTTTGCAGACGAGTGATCATTGCATTATAGTTTCCCGTACAGCCCATCCTGAAATGCAGCGGATGGCTGACCGGTCCGGGACGAAACTTACATTTATTTCGCTGGACTTGAATGAAACTGAAAAGTTACCTTCCTTAGTCAATGAGATTCTTGCTGCTGTCGAAGATACAAGTGACATTTATTTCATTAATAATGCAGGTGTCATTGAACCGATAAAACCGGTAGGAAACCTTGGTATAGTAGATTTGGAAACAAGCATGCGGGTGAACTTCATGGCACCCATCGTATTGGCTGATGAATTCATTAAACAGACAAAGGACTGGAACAGAAAGAAGGTAGTGGTCAACATATCTTCAGGAGCAGCAAAAAACCCTTATCATGGCTGGTCGGCCTATTGCAGTACTAAGGCGGGGTTAGAAATGTTCACACGGGTTGCAGGGTTGGAACAGGATAAAACGTCTTTTCCTACGTCTCTCATATCTTTTTCACCAGGTGTAATGGATACTGAGATGCAAGGGACAATCCGGTCAGCAGATGAACGGGACTTTGCCGATCGAGACAAATTTCATGAATATAAAGAGAAGGGCTTATTAAGAAGCCCCGAATTTGTGGCAAATAAACTTTTGCAGCTGCTTGAAGCGGAAGATTTGGAGAATGGGAAGTTCTACGACATTAAGAATTTACTTTGATGTATAAGAGAATATGAATCGAAAAATCAACTGATGGCTTATAGCGTGGGGTTGTCCCTTTGGACAGCCTCTTTTTAAGTGCTCCTTTATTCCATTTAAAATAACGGCTAAAAAACCAGGATATCATCTTGAGGAAATGTGATAATTCGTTCTATCCCATAACCTGAATAACATAAACTTTTTTGGAGGGAGTTTGGAGGGTTTTGAATGACGATCATTATTGTGAAAAAAGGTGACAGCCTTTGGGAAATTGCCTCGAAAAATAAAGTTGTCCCATCGAGGATAATTGAAGTCAACGGATTGGAATCAACAGCTTTGGTTCCTGGTTTGGCATTGTATATACCTAATGAAAAATCGGTGAATCGAAGGTATCTAATTAAAAGTCAGGATACCCTCACTAAAATCGGCAGTCGTTTTGGTACGAGTGCAGCGGCAATCATGGAGGCAAACACAGGAATCTCTGCAAACTCGCTAAAAGTCGGTACGGAAATATTGATACCGTCACCGTACAAAAATCAATTGATTACGCTGGGTTTTGCCTTCCCGACTTCAGGTGGAGTAGTATTTGAAACACTTGAGCAGAATGGTGATAAATTATCCTATTTAGCCATTGTGGCTTATTCGTTTACAAGGGAAGGAAATGCATACGTAGATGGGGATGATCTCCCTCTTATCGCGAAATGCGAACAGACAGGGGTGACCCCGCTTCTGATGATCCGAAACTTTCAAGATGGTGATTTTGATGCTGATTTGGCTGGTGATGTCCTTGCTAGTTCAGAATACAGAACGAATTTAATCAATAGTATGCTGAATTTCGTTAGGGAGAAAGGCTATGGTGGTGTCAGTATGGACATCGAATTCATCCCACCTGCCAGGCGTTCCGATTATGTGCTTTTTTTAAAAGAATTAAAAGAGGGGTTGAACGAACTGATCCTGCATGTGAACGTACATGCAAAAACAGCGGATAATCCTGATAATCGAATTGTAGGCGGGCATGATTATCGGGGTATCGGAGAGGCAGCCGACCTTGTTGCCGTGATGACCATTGACTATGGGTATCCAACTGGACCGCCTGAACCCATTTCCCCACTTTGGTGGATGAGAGAGGTTCTTCGTTATGCTTTGTTGAATATCCCTGAATATAAACTGCAGTCGGCATTTCCTATGTATGGATACGATTGGATAGTACCGAGCCACGAGACGAAAGCTTTATCAGCTCAAAATGCCCAAAATCTTGCCATTGCAACTGGTGCTGAAATAACTTTTGACACCGCAGCGGCTTCACCTTCCTATTCCTATCGAAGAGAGAATTCGAATCATGTCGTTTGGTTTGAAGATATACGATCGATAAGTGCAAAATATGAAATGATTGATGCATTTGAACTGATAGGTGCAACTTATTGGCAGATTGGTTTGGAATTCCCGCAGAATTGGGAGTTTATAAATAATAATATTTGGATTATCAAATAGAATGAATGGGTGCAGGCGGTGAACAGAAGTTATATATTTATTACCATTGTTTGGTTGTACAACTTTTATCAGAAGCAAGCCAATAACACCGAGCAAGATTTTAAAGAGAGGCAATAATGTTCTACGATCCTTGAAATGATAAAAAAGGAGCCTTGTAAAGACCAAGGCTCCTTTTTTATCGTGAATCGAAAGAAATGGATCATCCAGGAAGATTAGATGACTGATTTGATAGTGATTGATCATATTGCTTCGCTTGTAAGTCGTTCCTTTTAAAAGTTGCATAAAGAAAAGCAAGGAATATCAGGGTGGAGGAAAATTGGAACGTTGTTTTGACACTGAATGTTTCCGTTATAAAGCCTAATAGTAAGACAGAGCCGGCAAATGTAAGATTGATGACTGATCCCCAAACGGCATAAATTTTTGCAAGAGTCTTTTCCGTAGCATGGTCTTGGAATAGCTTGGTGTAGATCACTTCCCGGATTTGTTCTGGGAGACCGTACAGGCATGCCAGCAGCAAAGCTAAAGCAGGAATATTGGTAGTTCCAAAAAGCAGGATCAGCAGTGAACTGAGAAATAGCCCGAAAGTGATGAAGAATCCAATATATTTTTCTAGTAACTTGGCAAAACGGATGACGATCAATCCACTGAAAATCATGCCGACAAAGTAGCTTGTGTTAATGTACCCCCACCACTCCTCACCGAGTTGCAGGTTCTGTTCTACATATATATAGATAACGGCAGCCACCCACACGCTTGAAGCTAAAGTAGTAATGAAATCAATGGAAATGAGGGTACGGATAGTTGGGATTTGACGAATCGCCACCCATCCGGATTTAATCGAACCCCAGTTTGACGGAGCAACAGAGTCCGTCATTTGTTCTGGGACTTTGATTCTCACTGTATAGATCGTTGAAACGGCAAAAAACATGACCGTAAGCCAAATGATGAAACTGCTGTTGGTACTTATCAACAAGACGGAACCTAGTGGCCATCCTGCTACAAAGATGGTCTGGGTGATCACATTCAAGAAACCATTCGCTTTCATCCGTTCTTCTTTTGGAACTAATTGAGGAACCAAAGCTGCGCTGACCGGTGCGGCTACTCCATCCAATAATGAAATCAAGGCAATGAAGAAAATGACGGCAACAGAAAAACCATGATTGATATTTGTTATAAAGATTCCTAGGCAAACGAGTAAGATAGTTTTCCACCATTGAGATTGCACTAGGATTCTTTTTAAAGGAAACCTGTCGATGACAAGGGGGGCAAGTAAACTGCTGATAAACCGAAAAATCGTTGTAGTGAACGGAAGCAAACTCAAATAAAAGGCAGATTCCGTCAAGGTATATAATAGTGAAATCAACCCGACTACATAAAATATATCCCCTAGATTCGCAAACGCCTGACCAATCCAAAGGCATCGAAAAGATGTGTTTTTCATGTATACCATCCTTTACGGAAATAATGTTCATGGATATTTAGAATGGTTATTTTTTTTACACTGGATTCACTCCTTAATTCAATAGATTGCATGAGCCGGGTTGGGCTGTTTTTTATAGATGATTTTACCATAATATGAACTTGGGGGTTCTGAAATGCTTGCTGAATATTGAATATGGAATTATACTCCTTAATATATGTAAAAAAGGAGAAAAATTTGATGATTCGACGTTTTGCTTCATATTACCTGCCGCATAAGCGGTTATTCATTATTGATTTCTTCAGTGCAGTGGTCGTGGCTGTTCTTGAACTTGCATTTCCGTTAGCTGTTCAGTGGTTTATTGATACACTGCTGCCTGGCGACGATTGGTCTGCAATTGTTTCGGTAAGTGCCGGTTTGTTCCTGCTTTATATCATTAGTACCTTCTTACAGTTCATCGTAGGGTATTGGGGTCACAAATTAGGTATAAATATCGAGACTGATATGCGTGAGGAATTATTTGAGCATGTGCAGAAACAATCTTTTCGTTTTTTTGATAACACGAAAACCGGCCATATCATGAGCCGCATAACCAATGATCTGTTCGATATTGGTGAACTTGCTCACCATGGTCCCGAAGATTTATTCATTGCCTTCATGACTTTTATAGGTGCATTTTGGATTATGTTGACAATCAATGTGAAACTGGCACTCGTATCGGTTTGTATTTTACCGTTCCTCGTGTTATTGATTGTCATAAGTAATTTGAAGATGAATAATGCGTGGAAGAAAATGTATACAGAGGTTGCGGATGTAAATGCCCGTGTGGAAGATAGCGTCTCTGGAGTGAGGGTTGTACAATCCTTTACTAATGAAACATATGAAATGAAAAGATTTGCTACTAATAATCGCAGATTCCGTAAAGCGAAACTACTAGGATATAAGGTTATGTCCTTTAGCTTATCAGGCATTTACATGATGACGAGGTTTATGACCCTTGCCGTGTTGGTGATTGGAGCTTGGCTAACTTTTCATGGGCAGCTCTCTTATGGGGAACTGGTTGCATTCGTCTTATATGTAAACGTATTATTTAAGCCGATCGACAAAATCAGTGCGTTGATGGAACTCTATCCAAAAGGGATGGCCGGCTTTAAGCGTTTTACGGAACTTCTGGATGTCGCGCCTGATGTCGTGGATAAAAAGGATGCAATTGAGGTGACTACCCTTTTAGGGGATATTTCCTTTAAAGACGTTTCTTTTAACTATGAAGACAAAAAGCCAGTTTTAAAAGGTATTGATCTAACAGTTAAAGCTGGTGAAACCATCGCTTTTGTCGGGCCTTCAGGAGCTGGAAAAACGACCATATGCTCTTTGATCCCACGTTTTTATGATGTTAAGGCCGGTTCAATATCCATTGATGGCATTGATATTCGTGAGATGACGAAAAAGTCATTGCGTTCACAAATTGGGATAGTCCAGCAAGATGTATTCCTTTTCACAGGAACAGTTAAAGAGAACATTGCATACGGAATGCTTGACGCATCGGATGAACAAATTCAAGAAGCCGCAAGGAAAGCCCATTTGGAGACTTTCATTGAAGGACTTCCAGAAGGCTATGAAACTCAAATAGGTGAACGCGGCTTGAAATTATCCGGAGGACAAAAACAACGAATTGCAATAGCAAGGATGTTTTTGAAGAATCCGCCAATATTAATTCTTGATGAGGCAACTTCTGCACTCGATACCGAGACGGAAAGAATCATTCAGCAGGCTCTTACGGAACTAGCTGAAAACAGAACTACGTTAATCATCGCACACCGATTGGCAACCATTCGAAACGCTGACAAGATCGTGGTTGTTACGGAAGAAGGAATTGCTGAAGAAGGCGGTCACGATGACTTACTTAAGCAGGGGGGCATTTTTGCCAATCTGCATCAATTACAATTCCAAAAATGATGAAAAGCTATATGTCTTCAAGGACATATAGCTTTTTTAATATGGTGGAGTTATTTTCATTAAGTGAAATAATTTCAATTTATGAAAAAAATGAAAGTATGAAATAAGGTAGTTCTTTATGGTGACTTATAACTTAATACCTTCGTCTTTACTGTTATAACAATGCATTTTATACAACTGAACTACGATTCCATATTGGGATTTATACAAATGAAGTCACTCCTTCTTTAGTAAGTTCTACGAGGAACAAAAGGGTTGCATCGTGGTAAGCATTTAACCTTCCAGTTGCTCGAGCCGGCTTTCATCTTGGTTGAACCGCTTATTGATTGGGCCATACCACGCTGAATGTCAGTGAAAGTATGCATCTAGCGTACTAACAAACCGAATCACGGGTAATCAAGGTTGGGGAAATATAATAATGTATAGAACCAAATGTAGCAGATATTTACCAGGAAGGACTTGGAGTTGATCCAGGTCTTTTTTGAATTTGGGTGTAATTAAGTGAAGACGGATATGACTTATTATAGTTGATTCGTGTAATGGCTAACTTTTTTTAGCAGATTCTTAATAGAGGAATAAATAAACTCATGTACAATTCCGCAGATGCTACGTTACCGATTCTTCAAGTTATCCATAAAGTAAATATAAGATGTTTTGGTTGTTTGTAATATTATTTAAAAAATATGGAGAGGGTTTGAAGAAGGTTGAAACACCCAATATTTTTACAACCGGTTTTCAAAGAAAAAATATGGGGAGGCACTGCGTTACGAGACAAATTTCATTATAACATTCCTTCACAAAATACTGGTGAATGCTGGGCCATTTCTGCCCATCCAAATGGGCAAAGTGTTGTAAGTGCAGGTAAATTTAAAGGCCTTTCCCTAGGAGAGCTTTGGGGAAAATACCCTGGGATTTTTGGTGGAATGAAACAGGGGGATTTTCCACTTTTAACAAAAATTTTAGATGCGAATAATGATTTATCTATACAAGTCCATCCTAACGATGAAAATGCTAATAACAAGGAAAACGGTGCGCAGGGTAAAACAGAATGCTGGTATATAATCCACTGCGAAGAAGATTCAGAGATTGTACTTGGGCATTATGCAAATACAAAGGAAGAATTAATAAATATGATTGAAAATAAGCAATGGGACCGTTTGCTTAAAAGAGTAAAAATTAAACCGGGTGACTTTTTCTATGTACCAGCTGGGACGATACATTCTCTTGGAAAAGGAATCCTTGTTTTGGAAACACAACAAAGCTCTGACTCCACTTACCGTGTCTATGATTATGACCGTGTCGACAGTAATGGTAACCTTAGAGAATTACATTTGGATAAAGCGATTGATGTAACGATAATTCCTCATGAACTAAAAGAATCAGGCCATATGGTGATAAAGAAAGATGAGGCAACTATAACAAAATTTGTAGATTCAGAGTATTTCTCTGTATATAAATGGGAAGTGAATGGTTTTTTTTCTTATACACAAAACGAAAGGTTTCAATTAGCAAGTGTAATCGAAGGAAATGGTCAAATTAAAACAGCAGAAGGAACATCTTTAATCAAAAAAGGAGACCACTTTATTCTGCCGTTCGATTTAGGGGATTTTGAAATTAAGGGTAATTTAGAGCTAATCGTTTCACACCCATAAGGTTGTAGGGGGAATTGTAGTGAATGGTGTGAAAAGGAAAATATCAATAATAATACCCGAATATCAATAATAACTTAAGAAGGTAAACTATTTTTATTCAAAATATTTAAAAAAACAATTTGTATGTCAAGTGAGTATGTCTGTCATATAGTAATATGTAATATCAACATGATTGGGAAGAAACTCTTTGATTTGCGGAAACATCAGATGCTAATACAATAAAAAGGTGGTAAAAAATGAAAGGAGTCATACTTGCTGGTGGTACAGGGTCTCGTCTAGAGCCATTGACTAAATTTCTGAATAAGCACCTTTTGCCAGTAGGGCCTTACCCGATGATTTATTGGTCAATTTTAAAGTTGAAAGAAGCCGGAATAAATGAAATTTTAATTGTAACTAATAAAAAACATCTTAGTTCCTTTATCGAGTTATTGGGACTTGGGGAAGATCTCCATGTAAACATTCAATTTAAAATACAGAGTAACGAAGGTGCAGGAATAGCAGATGCACTAATGTTAGCTAAAAATTTTATAAATAAAGAAAAATTTATCGTATTACTAGGAGATAATATTTTTGAAGATTCATTATCCCCTTTTGTTCAGTCATTTCAAAAACAGAAAAAGGGTGCAAGGTTACTTTTAAAAGAAGTGGAGGATCTTGCTCGATATGGTGTACCTCATCTAGACAAAACGAATCAAAAAATAAAGTCCATCATTGAAAAACCGAGCAATCCTCCGTCTTCATATTGTGTGACTGGAATCTATATGTTTGATCAAAAGGTTTTTGAATATATTGAAACGATTCATCCTTCACAACGAAATGAATTGGAAATAACCGATGTGAATAATCTATATATTCAAGATGATCAACTGCAATATGATATTTTGCAAGGATGGTGGGTTGATGCAGGTACACATGATTCGCTTTATCAAGCGAATCAATATGTACACGAAAAAATAAAGAAGGAGGGTGCGAAGTGAAACGACACCTCCTCATAACAGGTGGAGCCGGTTTTATTGGATCCAATTTTATATCATATTTAATTGAGAATTCTAATTACTATATAACCAATGTGGACTCTTTAACCTATGCCGGTAATCTTGAGAATATCCAATCATTTGAGAAATCGAATCGCTGTCGAAGTATTCAAGCGGATATTGGTGAAAAAACAGAATTATCCAAGGTATTTGATCAAGATTATTTTGCCATCATTAATTTCGCTGCCGAATCCCATGTAGATCGTAGTATTGAGGATGCATTTCCATTTATTCACACAAATATTATTGGGACATATAACCTATTGCAAGCGGTTATATCTGGAAAAGCTCATAAAATGATTCAAATTTCAACAGATGAAGTATATGGTTCTTTAGAGCCGAATGATTCTCCATTTACTGAAACTACCTCTCTTTCTCCGAATAATCCATATTCAGCAAGTAAAGCTAGTGCGGATTTATTAGTAAGAGCCTACTTCCAAACCCATCAACTGCCGTTAACGGTTACTCGGTGCAGCAATAACTATGGTCCCATGCAGCATACAGAAAAATTCATTCCTAAAGTCATTACGAGAGCCTTAAATAATATAGAAATCCCTTTATATGGCGACGGATTAAACATTCGTGACTGGATATATGTTGAGGATCATTGCCGGGCCATCCATGCTGTTCTTGAAAAGGGATTGGCCGGAGAGGTCTATAATATTGGAGGTTCGGAAGAAAAAACAAATCGAGAAATAATCGACTATATTTTAAAGAAGTTAAGAAAAGATGAAAAACTAATCAAGCATGTAGCGGACCGAAAAGGGCATGATCGCCGATACTCCATGGATTCCTCGAAAATCTCGAGGGAACTAGGTTGGAGGCCAACTATTTCTTTTCATGAAGGGATTGAAAAGACGATCGAATGGTATCGCCAAAACGAACAAAAGAATGGGTGAGAATTTGGATATTGTCATTACGGGTGCCAATGGCCAGTTAGGAAAAGAACTAGAAAGACGGTTAGGTCAATTTCATACTGTGGTAAGTTTAAGTAAAAATGATTTGGACATCTCAGAAAAAGAGGAAGTATATAAAAAAATCACCCAACTTGAGCCGCAAATCATTATTCATGCTGCCGCATTTACTGCCGTGGATCAATGTGAAACGGAGCGTAGTAAAGCCTTTGTAGTAAATAGCCTGGGTACGGGCTATGTTTCGATAGCTGCAAATAAGGTTGGTGCTCGGGTGTTTTATATTAGTTCTGATTATGTGTTTGATGGAAATAAGCAATATCCTTATTTGGAGGAAGATGTTCCAAACCCACAATCAATTTACGGTTTAAGCAAATGGATTGGGGAACAATTCGTACTTTCAATAAATAATGGGACAGTGATACGCACTTCCTGGTTATACGGTCATGACGGAAAGAATTTTGTGAAGACTATGTTGGAACTGGCGAAAAAAAATAAGGAAATAAGAGTTGTAAATGATCAGGTGGGATCCCCTACTTATGTTAATGATCTTGCTGAAACGATTAGTCATTTATTCGATAAGAAAAACGGCATTTATCATGTAAGTAATGCTGGTTCATGCTCTTGGTATATATTTGCAAAAGCGATTTTTGAGGAAGCAGGATTCGATCCATATTTGGTAAAAAACATAACTACTGAAGAATTTGGTGCTTTAGCTCCAAGACCTCATTTTTCAGTCTTGGAAAATAAATCATTGCTTCGAGAAAAGGTTCAAATTCCCCGTCCATGGAACGAAGCATTAAAGGAATTTATTCGAAAAGAGGTCTGTCATGATTGAAGGTGTAAAGGTAAAGAAACTTGTAAAACATTGTGATGACCGTGGCTTTTTTGCAGAGCTTGTCCGTGATGATGAACCTGAATTGTTATCGAGGTTTGGTCAGGCTTCTTGTTCGATGAGTTATCCAGGAGTCATTAAAGCTTTTCATTATCATGAGAAACAGGATGATCTATGGTTTTTTCCTTCAGGAAATGCCCAAGTCGTTCTTTATGATTTGAGGGAAGGTTCTTCTACAAAGGGAGAAACTGATGTGTATTATATGGGTGAGGAAAATCCAATCATGCTACTGATACCAAAAGGCGTTGCACATGGGTATCGTGTTCTCGGGCAAAAACCCGCTACGATTCTTTACTTCACAACTGAGTCATATAATCCGTTAAATCCTGATGAGAAACGGATTAAATGGGATGATTCGGAAATAGGTTTTTCATGGGAGACAGAAAACAAATAATGAGGTCTTTTCAGAAAGAAATTAAAATATATTTGGGGCCGGTTCTATTGTATGTAGCTATTTAGTGGAATCTGGTCTTTTTCTTTGTCTTTTTCAGATTCAATGAATTCTACGTGACGCCTTCAATGATTTTTATTTTAATGAAAAAATTAATGAGTATATATAGAAATAACCATAGTATAAATACATATATATATCCTATGCCCTAAAATAATTGATGTTTCCAATGCATTTCCTTTATCCAAGTATTCACAAGCCTTGATTTAAAGTAGTTCTTCATTAAACTGGATTCTTTTCAAAATTTGATTTAGAAGCAAAAGTAATCATACTCCTATAAAACGTGAATGATATCCACTATTTTTTATAATCAAGTAAAATTCCTGAAAGGAAACGAATAGTTTGAAGTGATCGGAATTGAAAGGGAAATAATCCCAGATAAATAGCAATTGAGGTGGTAATGATGAAAAATGGAGTAAATCTTATCGGATATGCTAGAGCTGAATCAGGTTTGGGTGAAGCATGTCGTTCGGCTGCTAAAGCTCTGCAATCTGTCGGTGTTCCGTTTTGCATCATTAATTTTCCTAGATGTCCTTCAAGACAAAATGATCTTAGTTGGAAACACAAAGAAGTAAAACAACCTATATATAAAACTAATATTTTTTTTATAAATGCAGACCAACTGTATTATCAATTTAGTTTAACCAATTTAAAAAGAGAATGGTTCAACAATCGATATAATATAGGATATTGGCATTGGGAATTGCCTGAATTTCCAGATGCTTGGGTAAAGAGCTTTGATTTAATAAATGAAATTTGGGTTCCTTCACTTTTTACATTGAATTCAATTTCTTCGAAGTCATCAAAACCTGTTCATTTTATTCCTCATGCAATTTCCGTGGAAGTACCTGAAATAAATCGGACTCATTTTAGTTTACCAAATAATCGTTTTCTTTTTTTAACGATGTTCGATCTTCACAGCACATCAGCCAGAAAAAATCCCTTAGCGGTCATAGAGGCATTTAAAAAAGCTTTTCCGCAAAATGATCATACAGTTGGTTTAGTTCTTAAGATCAATAGTGCATCTCATTTTCCAAACGAAGTTAATCTATTAAAACAAAACATTATGGGGTTTAACAATATATTTCTAATTGATAAAGTGTTAAGCCGCAATGAGGTTAATGCGTTAATGAATGTCACAGACAGTTTAGTTTCCCTTCACCGTTCAGAAGGATTTGGTTTACCGCTGGCTGAAGCCATGTATTTGGGGAAACCAGTGATTGCTACAAACTGGTCGGGAAACGTTGACTTTATGAATGAAAACAATTCCAGTTTAGTTGATTTTACATTGAAAAATATTGTGGAAAATTACGGACCTTATATAAAAGATCAACAATGGGCAGAACCTGAAATTGATCATGCTGCTTGTTTAATGAAACAAATGGTGGATGATATAGATTATGCTAATCGAATTGGTTTACGGGCTAGAAAAACTATATTAATTAAATACTCACCCCGAAATATTGGACGCATATATAAAATACGTCTAAATCAAATCGGTTTATTATGAGTGCTAAAAGTATCAAAATACAATTGCGCGAGTATAAGAACAGCTAAAATCCTAATGGTTATTTTGATAAATGCTTTATGAAAAAGAAAACTGTAGAGGCAACTTTAATTATGCTAAAGGGTAACTTTGGTGTTCCTATTGTTTTTTATCACACATACTATGTAAATGACAGATTTTGTATTCTGCGTGTACTTAAATTTTATTACAAGGGTGTGTAGTAAAGTATGAAAGCAATCATTTTAGCGGGAGGTCAGGGAACACGGTTTTGGCCTTTAAGTTCAAAAGAAAAGCCTAAACAGTTTCAAAAAATAATTTCAAACGAAACAATGCTTCAACAGACTTATCAAAGATTTCGAGATTGGCTTCCAGCTGAAAAGGTGTTTGTAGTAACGACTGAGAAATTTTTGAAACTTGTAAAAGAACAATTACCGGAGATTCATAGGGAAATGATTATATTGGAACCAGATCAAAGAGATACAGCTCCATGCATTGCACTGACCGCTCTACATTTTCTAGAAAAAAATGATGATGAGGTATTGGTTATATCCCCTTCTGATCAGTATATTCAAGGCAGTAAGCCCCTTCAAAATGCAATTAATTTAGCAGAAACTATAGCTGACCGTGAAAATGCAATCGTTACACTTGGTGTTAACCCTATAAACCCTGAGACTGGATATGGTTATATTCGCACAAAACCCAACGCTCAATTTTATTCATCTGTTTATCAGGTAGAAGCATTTATTGAAAAGCCAGACATTAAAACGGCAGAAAAGTTGTTGCTTGAAGAAAATGTATATTGGAACACAGGCATTTTTATTTGGAAACCTTCGACAATTTCATCATATTATAAAAAACTGCAACCAGATATGTGGGAACTTATAAACAAAAAGGATGTAGACTTAAAAACAGCTTATTCAATGATTCCAAAAGTGTCTGTCGATTATGCAATCATAGAAAAAGCAGATAATCTTTATACCATACCAGTAAACTTTGTCTGGGATGACTTAGGTGTATGGACCTCTTTGGCACGTGTTGAAACAGCGGACAAAAATAATAATTATCAAAAAGGTGATGTTACTACGTCTTCTACTGAAAATTGTATTGTCTACACTGATCGTAAGACGCTCCTTATTGGAGTAGAGGACTTAATTGTAGTTTCAACAGAAGAGGGGATATTGGTTTGCCACAAATCAGAAGAACAAACTATAAAAAAGCTATTGAATAACGAATACTTCCCAGATAAACCATCCAAGGATGAATAGGAATCATCAATAATAATTGATTTTTTTACGAGTATAATAACGGAGGGCTTACTTATGAAAACAGCATTAATAACAGGAATTACAGGCCAGGACGGCTCATATTTGGCAGAATTGCTATTAGATCAAGGTTATAAAGTTTACGGATTAAAAAGAAGAACAGCTACCACGAATCTTGAAAATATCAAATCTTTCAAAAATGAAATTGAGTTTATTTCAGGTGATCTTCGCGATATTACATCTTTGACTGAAGCAGTACATGTAGCAAAACCTGACGAAATTTATAACTTAGCTGCACAATCCTTTGTCGGAGATTCCTGGCGTCAGCCGATCTATACGGGAGAGGTAACAGGGCTTGGAGTAACGAACATGCTTGAGGCAATCCGTCAAGCAAAACCAGATGCACGTTTTTATCAGGCATCGAGTAGTGAAATGTTTGGGAAAGTACTTGAAACGCCTCAAAAAGAAACGACTCCATTCTACCCTAGAAGCCCTTATGGTGTGGCAAAGGTTTATGGTCACTGGATTACGGTGAACTATCGAGAAAGTTACGATATGTATGCTTGCTCTGGAATTTTATTTAATCATGAATCACCTCGCCGGGGAATAGACTTTGTAACCAGGAAAGTTACTGATGCCGTCGCAAAAATAAAGCTTGGAATTCAAGATAAACTGCATCTAGGGAATTTAGATTCAAAACGCGATTGGGGTTTTGCTGGAGATTATGTAAAAGCTATGTGGCTTATGCTTCAGCAGGATGAACCGGATGATTTTGTTATTGCTACCGGTGAAACTCATACTGTTAAAGAATTCGTAGAAATCGCTTTTGAACATGTTGGCTTAAACTGGCAGGAACATGTCGTTCAAGATCCGCAGTTCATGAGACCTGCAGAGGTTGATATTTTGTTAGGAGATCCTTCAAAAGCAAAACAAATATTAAAATGGGAGCCTCAAATAACCTTTGAACAACTGGTAAAAATGATGGTAGATCAGGACCTGCAAAAAATACAAAAATAAAGCTAATTAATGACAAAAGATGTGAATAACAAAATTTTTATTGAAATATATTTATTTAGTTTAACTTCAGCTCCTCAGAAAGTGAGTTTAATCTAATTTAACCTCATTAGTTAGTTTTAAGGAGGCTAAGGAATGACTATTCCTACAGGAATAATATGGATTGGTCCTGTTTATCAGATGGGAGGCTACGGAAATGTCTCACGAAACTTTTTAAAAAGTCTATCAAAGCTTGGAATTCGAATCCATGTTATAAGCATTTCGGACATTGATCAGGAAATAGGTCAAGATGAAATTAATTTTGTAAAAAGAATCTCCCGAACAGATTGGACAGTAGGGAAAAATCCTTTGTTAATTATCCACACATTACCAGAGAATTATCAATATTTATATAAACGATTTTGTGGAAAGTTTACAAATGTCTATAAGAAAATAGGCGTTACCATTTTTGAGACAGATAGAATACCTCAGCATTGGGTATCTGCTTGTAATCTTATGGATGAGATATGGGTTCCAAGTCAGTTTAATATTCAAACTTTTAGTAATAGTGGTGTGGATATTAATAAACTAAAATTAGTTCCTTATGCAATTGATTTAAATCCACTCCTAAAGCCACATAACTCTTATCAATTTGATGAAGAAACAAATAACTTTAAATTTTTATACGCTACGATATTTGATTTTCGAAAGGGTATTGATTTATTAATTGATTCGTATTGTAAGGAATTCACAGAAGAGGATGATGTAACATTAGTTTTAAAAGTCTATGTGCCCCAATTACAAATAGATATAGACCCCTTAGCATATTTACATTCTTTGATTCCACAAAAGGATAAAAATCCCCATATATTAATCATTATAAAAAACATGTCAGACGATGAGCTTTACTCACTATATAAATCATGTGACTGTTTCATTTCAACTGATCGCGGAAATGGGTGGGGGATGCCTGCTATGGAAATGATGGCCATGGGAAAACCGGCAATTGCGATTAATTGGTGTGGAGCGACACAATTCATGAATGAATCCAATTCATTTCTAATTGAACCGGAGAAAGAATTAGAAGATGTGCATACTTTACTTGCTACAAATAGACCTGCATTATATGCCGGGCATAAATGGGCTGCTGTAAATCCTATATCTGTTGGAAAGGTTATGAGAGAAGCTTATGAGAATGGTGAAAAGAGATCGAACATCGCCCATAAAGCGCAAGAAGATATTTATACGTTATTTTCTCTAGACGCTATTGCGTTACATTTAAAATCAATTATAGGTGTTTAACTTTTAACCAGCTTGCAAACAAACGTATAAGAGAGTATGTAGAGGGAAGTTATTCTATTCTTAAATCGCTATACTAAGGAATTAAACTCGGCATTCATGGATAAAAATAGGTGCGAAATTGAAATCTTGTAATTCAGATTACTTTTAAACTTAAGGAGTGAAATTTATGGGACTGTTTTCTAGCTCTTCTTATTCTGACATATTTACTTTTGGAGAGAAACAACTCCATTATAACAGGGTTCCTATTAATAATGTGTCGGAAAGGGCAATCGAAGTGCCAATAGGTCTCAATTTTCTGATGGAGCATAATTCCAAACGGATACTTGAAGTTGGTAATGTACTGCAGCAGTATATACAACAACCAATATACGGCACATGGAACATTCTTGATAAATTTGAGGTTGGCCCTGATGTTTTAAATATCGATCTTATGGAATATAATCCGGAGGAAAAGTATGAAGCTATTATAAGCATTTCGACTGTTGAGCATATCGGCCAACGAAAAGATCCATCGGGTTCCTATGGGGAAGAAGATAATGTTAGAGATAAAGAGACGCCTCTTAAAGCTATTGTAAAAATATATAATCTTCTTAAGGAAGGAGGTCATGCGTTAATAACTGTTCCATTTGGAAAGTTAATTGATCATGGATGGCTGATTCATTTTGACGATCATTATATGCAATTACTGATTAATAAATATGAAATACCTGATGATGAACTTATTATTAAATATTATAGAAAAATGGAAATGGAAATGACATGGAATAACCCGCGTCAAGTGTGGGTTCCTTGCTTAAAAGAAAATCTTGCCGATACAATTTATGATAGCCCGTTTCCTAATGCGAATGGTATAGCTGTGTTAGAAATAAATAAGAAGAGTGATAAAGAGCTTAGGATAGAATCAATTAAAAACACCGACATTAAATTTCATTCTCCTAATATTATCAATAATTTGTATTTCAATTATATAAACCGATTTAACATTCCAAGTAATCATGATTTAGACGGTTGGATACCGATTAGGAATCAAGGTGTAGTCTTCCATGGTCCATATGTAGAACTTGACTCTGGATGGTATACCTTAGATTTTAAGCTTGAAACAAGTACCAATTTTGATTTTACGATTGATTTTGCATCTAATATGGGAACAAAAATAATCATGTGCCATTCTGCAAACGGCTCCTTAGAACTACAGTATTGTTTTCATTTACCATCTCCTGAGAGTAAATTTGAAATAAGACTTTTCAATGACACAGTTTTTCCCCGAGGGACAGTTACTTTTCCTATGGTAAGAGTAAGAAAACTAACGTTAAGAAAATTATAAAGTTTTTACAATACTTACTTGCATTAAAAAGAGGTAAGGATTAGGAAGAAGGTAATAAGGAAAAGGAAGATTCCTAACCAAAAATAAACTGGATTATGCTTGATATCCTCATTTTGGACGAAAAATTATTTGTTCTTGTTTTAAGGGAGTAGGAAGAGGTAGTTTAAAATATGTAGATCATTCCCCTAAAAGGGGGGATTTTTATGTGAACTTTTCACTGTCCTATGCTGATGGTAGATCTTCAAAGCTCATGAAGATATCAAACAATGATTTATTTATAATGAGGGGATAGGATAAATATGAATATGAGAAATATGCCTATTATTATTATCCATAAAGGTGATAACGAATATATATCCTATAGTTTACAGCAATCAAAATTAAGTAATCTCAACTCAGATGTAATTCTAATAGGAACACCAGTAAATCAAAAGTACTGCCCTGATAACATAAAATATGTAGGAATTGAAGAATTTAATCTTAGTGCTTTGGAATTTTCAAAGACATTTCAAAAAATAGATAAGGCTTTCACTACTAATGAGAAAAATGAATGCTTTATTCCAGTAGATGATTATAATCTGTTTTGTTATCAAAGATGGTTTATATTAAGAGATTTTATGAAGGCAAACAATATAAGTCAATGTTGTTACCTAGATTCAGATTGTATGCTATATACCGATATTAATAATCCCACATACAACTCAATCCAGGCTAATTGGATAGGGATATTTAATATTAACGAACTCAATAATTTCTGTTTATTCATTCAAAACTATTTTAGTGATAAGAGTTCGTTAGAGGATTTATTAAGATTTACAAGGGGCATTAAGCATGCATTTGTATCTGATATGGCTTTATTATGGCTGTTTAATCATTTTCCAGAACATAAACCAAAACTTGGATATTTTAAGGATGCTTTTTTTGATCAAAACATACATGATCATAATATTTACTTTAGTGGTCAATCTCCTGAACTTGAAATGTTAGAGGGTAAGAAGAAGATATACTTAATTAACGGGGCTTTATTTTGTAAAAACCTTTTAATAAATCAATATTCTAGAGTGAACTCTCTGCATTTCCAAGGGTTTGACGGGAAAGGATTTATGAAACAATTTTATTTACCGAATATAAAAATTAATCAAAATAAAATAAATTATTTTGATTATTCGTCTTGTCAATGGCGGCCTACTGAATAGCTTAACAAATAATATTATTAAAAGGGGAAAATGATTATGAAGGTATTAGTTACTGGAGCTACAGGTTTTTTAGGGAGCTTTCTTGTGAAAGCTCTTGTAAAAGAAGGCTATGAAGTAATTATACTTAAACGCAGTTTTTCAAATAGTTACCGAATTGCCCAATTGACACCACATATTACAATTTATAATCTTGATGAAATAGATTTAGAGATCCCCTTTCAAGACTTTAGAAAAATAGATGCTGTCATTCATACAGCGACTTGTTATGGTCGTAATAACGAAAGTATTAGGGAGATCGTAGAGGCAAATTTAATATTTCCTTTACAACTTCTTGAAATGGCTGTAAGTTATAAAACAAAACTTTTTATCAATACTGATACTTTTTCTAATATTAATTCAATAAGCAATTATCTTATAAATTATAATCTTTCGAAGAAGACTTTTCTTGAATGGGGAAAGGTTATCTCCATCAAAAAGAAAATTAATTTTATTAATGTAAAACTAGAACATTTATATGGACCATTTGATGATCATAGTCAAAAGTTTGTACCTTATATTATTAACAGTTGTTTAAAAAACGTACCAGAGGTATTATTAACACCTGGAGAACAAAAACGTGATTTTATTTATGTAGATGATGCGGTCTCTGCCTATCTCATTTTACTACAAAAAGGAATATCTAAGTCAACAAGCTTTTTTGAAGAATTTGAGTTAGGAACTGGTAAAGAAACCTCTATTCGTGAGTTTGTAGAACTTGCTCATAAAATAACCAAATCCAAGACAATATTAAAGTTTGGGAGCCTTCCTTATCGAGATGATGAAATTATGTTCTCTAAAGCAAATATCGAACCTTTAACATCGATAGGCTGGTCTAGTAAGATCAAATTGATAGATGGAATTGAAGAAATAGTTAAACAAGTAGGAAGGGAAGTTAATTAACATTTGAGAGATAGCGGTGCATAAAAAATGGACAGTACGCATTTAAAAGTAACTATTGATGTATCTATTTAATAAAATATAATCTCTTATTTATGATCAATATCTGTATACTCGGGAATATGCAAAAAATAAATGTTGCCTAGATTGAAAATTGCCGTCATTCTTACCAATTCGATTCCCACATTTCTCTTCTACTGTCCATTTTGTTCTATCCAAAAAAAAAAATCCCTCCTGTGTAAAACAAAACAGGATCTCTACACAAAAGGGATAATAACAATAATCATCTGGTGTTTCATGAAGTCAGTATCATCCATTACATTCATTATGCTCAATTTCATTAGCTGATGATGGAGATTTTACAAGATGTTACTTATTGGTAACTAATGCCTTTATACGTAGATTAAATGATTTAGGAAAATTTTTATATCCAATTTAAAAAAATATTTGTAATATTCCTTTCTCTTATCAATTCTTTTAAATTTTCAGCTGCAGATTTCATCTCTGGAATCAGCCATTCATGAGTCTCAACCACAATCGTTTCTATATTCTCATGTAAATTTAAATCAATCATCTTTTTCAACACATCAAATTCAGCCCCTTCAATATCCAACTTTACTAATTTAATTTTCTTACCTATTTTGTTTAAAAATTCTGTAAAATCCACAGCTTCTATTTCTATAGAATCTTTTTGATCAATATATGGATTATATGAAATAATTGAAGACCCTACACAATTTTCGATAGGATATTGACTTGCTCCTTTTTCAAAATATAGAAAAATTTTATCGTTTTTATGCCAAACTGCTTGATTAAAACAAATAACATTAGAATAATTCAAAAATCTATTTTTCAATTTTTCAAAAGCAATGGGATTGGGTTCAAAAGCATAAACAAGCGCCCCTTTTTCCGCCATTTTTTCTGTGACATTCCCCACATGTGCACCACAATCTATAGAAATAGTTCCATTGGTGAGATCTGAAAATAACTCACTGCTATCTGCAGACAATTTCATTAAACATTTACCTCCTAATTTTATTTCTTAAAATAAAGCAAGTATGATCTTAATTCAAATAGTTAACTTTTTAAATTGATAAATTAATTTTTAAAACTTTTGCAATTTCATCGATTGAATAATTTTTGTTAATATCCTCTTTAGCCTTTTGTCCTAATTCATATCCTTTTTCTTGATTTTCAAACGCAAACCTTAATGCTTTTCTTACATTTTCTTCAGAAACCTTAGCCCATTTATGGCCTGAATATAATAAAGGTCTTGATATTTCGAGGGATTTATCTACTGACTCAAGTTCGTCTAGAGGTTGAATAAGTATAGCATTATTTTCATTCGTAAATTCTGTTGATCCACCCCAATTTATTGTTATTACAGGTTTTCCCATGACCATCATTTCCATTTGCGGCATACCCCATCCACATGCCCTGTCAGTTGATATATAACAAGAACAACTTGAATATAATGATAGTAGTTCATCTCTAGGTAACTTATTACTTATGATATAAATTCTTGGAAGATTATTTCTTATAGGTATATATGATCGAATTATTTTTTCGATTTCAATTTTTTCATCATATGCATATACCTTTAAAGTAAGAGAAACATCATCTTTACTAGTGAATTCTTCACAGTAACTCTTTATCAACAAGTCTATTCCTTTTCTATAATCAAATTGAAAGGTATATAAAAAAGAAAATGATTTGGCCTCCTCTGGAAATGAGTAAGAATTAATTACATGATTAAGATTTTCTGTATCTATCCCATAAGGAATAATTCTTATTTTTGATTCTTCAACTCCCGATTGAGCAAAAGTCTTATAATTAAATTTTGAAGGAACCCAAATTTCATCCATTGAATTGCACAATCCTACCCAATGAGTTGGAATGCGATCTGTTTCAAAAATAGTTATTCCAATTTTTTTTCGAAAAGTATAGAGGTCTTTATAAGTTGAAAAAATTTCTGGGGTGCTATGAATAATTAAAAAAGGATCTGAGCCTAACTGATTAATCGGACGGTTAATACTCTGAATAAATTCCAAATCATCTTTCCCAATTTCCTCGTGCACGGCACCAATAAAATGAATATGGACCGGAATTTCTAATTTTTTTAACATTCTTAGATAATTTCTACTAACATTCCCATATCCCCCAATATCATAGACATGACCTACCCAAACAATCCCAGTAGGGAGCGACATTTTATCACACCTTTTAGTCTGATTTTTATTTAATATTAATAGGGTTTCAATCCCCCTTTAATTTTTGGAAATCATTAATCTGCTTTAAAGTGAATTTGTTCATATTTTCACCTACTTCATAGTTTTTGTACCATTGAACTGCCCAATCTATAGATTCTTTTGTCGATAATTTGGGTTTCCATCCAAGCTTTTGAAAAGCTTTAGAACTATTAAGCTTTAAAAATGGTGATTCATGTGGGTGACCATTATCGTCATAATTAATCTCAATCTGTTTGTCCCATAATTTCATGGTTATATTAACTACATCATCTACGCTGATGTCCTTTTCTTCAATAGGTCCAAAATTCCAGCCATCACTATACAGTGAATCATTCCATAGTTTTTCTGCAAGGAGCAAATAGCCATTTAACGGTTCGAGGACATGTTGCCATGGGCGAACGGCATTTGGATTTCTTATATTTAATTCTTTTCCATAGAGAAAAGCTTTCATCATATCAGTAAACAAGCGGCCTTCTGCCCAGTCTCCACCCCCAATTACATTTCCGGCTCTTGCTGAAGCCAATCTAATATCGGAATGGCATTTTAAATTCAAAAAAGATTTTCGATAAGATTCTGTAACAAGCTCGGCACATGCTTTACTTGCACTGTATGGGTCGTGTCCTCCCAACCGATCATTTTCACAAAAAGATCTTAGGTCTTTATCATTGTTTTGATAACATTTGTCACTTGTAATGTTTATAACAACCCGTGCACTCGTTGTCTTCCTTACCGCTTCCAAAACATGAACTGTACCGATAACATTAGTGTGAAATGTCTCAATAGGATATTGGTAGGATGTTCTGACGAGTGGTTGTGCAGCCATATGAAAAATAATTTGGGGTTGATAAGTGGTCATTGTTTCCTGGAGTTGTGAATAATTGTTAATATCGCCATAATACGAAAGACATTCTCTTGACGTTTCGGTAATTTCGTATAAATTTGGACTTGAAGGAGGATCTAGAGAGTATCCAATTACATCAGCTCCAAGGGAAGCAAGCCAAAGCGTGAGCCAAGTCCCTTTAAACCCTGTATGTCCAGTGATCAGTACCTTTTTTCCATTCCAAAATTCTTTATTTATCATATCACCACACCTTCCATGGAGCTTTCTCTTCTTTCCACATTTCCTCTAGTTTCATTCGATCCCTTAACGTATCCATCGGTTGCCAAAACCCTCTGTGTTGATAGGCGACTAATTCATTATTCTTAGCTAATGTTTCAATTGGTTCCTTTTCCCACATTACTTTGTCTCCTTCGATAAAGCTAATTATTTCAGGTTGCAATACAAAAAATCCTCCATTTATCCAATTTCCATTCCATTGGGGTTTTTCTTTAAATTCTACTACTTGATTATTCGAAATACTTAATTCTCCAAATCGTCCTGGTGGATGGACAGTTGTCACTGTAGCCAACTTTCCATGCTTTTTATGAAATTGTAAGAGTTCTTGGATATTTACGTTACTAACCCCATCGCCATATGTTAAGCAAAAAGTTCCCTCCCCAATATATTGCGTTACCCTTTTTAGTCGTCCACCAGTCATTGTCTCTGCCCCTGTATCAACAAGTGTCACTTTCCATGGCTCGGCACTATTTTGATGAATAATCATTTCGTTTTTACTCATATCAAACGTAACATCAGACATATGCAAAAAATAATTAGCGAAATATTCCTTTATTACATAACCTTTATATCCTAAACAGATAATAAAATCATTAATCCCATGATGTGAGTATATTTTCATAATATGCCAGAGTATCGGTTTCCCACCGATTTCAACCATTGGCTTAGGCTTAAGATGTGTTTCTTCACTAATTCTTGTTCCAAGCCCTCCGGCCAGAATTACTGCTTTCATCCTCTCACCCTTCCTGGTAAAAAAGCTCTATATTCAATTATCATTTCTGGTATCTTATGCGATATGACAAAGAGTGTTAAAGAATCGAATTCTTACTATCGGAAATTTATATTGGAATTAAAGCCCTTAGAAGAGTCAGTCCCAGTAAATCTTTTTTTCATTCAGTTTTTGGGGTTATTACAACTAGGTACCAAATAAATGAGCATTATTGGTTTTTAGGCAACTCAATAATCGTGTATTGAGTTTTCAACATATAGAGTTCGCAAAAGCGGCTAATGTTAAAGAAAAGTCTCTCTGCCAAGTTCGGGACTGGGGTCTTTAAGCTTTTATAATTATATGTCTGGGGTAGGTGAAGAGTAGGCTTTCATTCGTAATTACTTATAAGGTATGTCGCAAATCATTAAAAGTTACAGGCAATACAATCAAATCATAAACCAGGTATTTGTATATTTATTAATAATACTATGAATATAATAACCATCGGGAAATTTATAATTTTATAACTTTAAAAATGCAGATTAAATAAATATAAGACCGACCGGTATAGACCTTTTTTATATTTGCCTTTTAATTATTTTTAACCTATTAACTGTTCTTCTACAAGTCAATTACTCCAAGAATACAAAAGTGCATTCTTGACAGCTGACCATTCAGATTGGAGGTAATGAACAAACTGCTGTAAGTTCGCCAGTCCGGGCTATGTATTATAGAGTCCACAGTTTGGCAGGAAGGAAGGCGGTTACAGAGATGATCAGACCGAAAGTGTAAATTTATTTCCGTTTTAGTAGTGACACATGTAAAGAATACCCATATTTTTAGTATTTGAAAATCCATTTTCAAAGCTTCCAAGGTAATGATGTACTCTATAATTACCCCAAAAGGACATCACCAAAATGTCGGAAGAACCATTTTATCACCGGTGATTACACCAGGCGTGTCAGCGGCAATTGATAGCTTGAATAATAAGAAAAGAATTAAATATGTTTAATAGGGAATGGCTTTTAGTGTTTTCAATTTTATAGGGAAGTTATCTTTAAATGATTTCATGTGGGGTAAAAGCTACTAAATAGATGAAATAATCAAATATGACTTTTTAGGAATAAATTTCTCAAAATGGACTATTTAAAATCCGCAAAAAGTATTACCATTTTTAAATAATTAAACATAATATAGCTTATTAGTATATCTAACAGGTGTCTCAAAATGACTAACTCTTCAACCCATGCAATTTTTAGTTTTGGGACCTGAGAGTAGTGGAACTCGGTTAGTTACAAGAATTCTTATAAAGCAGGATGCCTTGGAAGTGATGAACATATTCAGTAATGGGATGACGCTGAATTTCCTTTACCCGAACACCCGGTTGTTTTTAGGAAAAGTGTTCCGCATGGAGGAAAATGGCCTGATATTCAACAGTATATTGAACAACTTCGTAAAAAGGGCTATTTTGTTCAGGCAGTAGTTACTGCAAGTGATTGGCATGCTGCATGTAAGTCTAAAGTGCATAATCACCATGTCAAAAATGGGGATGAAGGATATAAGAATCTAAAAAAAGCTTATCCACATTGGATAAGTACCTTAACCTTTGCGTTGACAAAAATAAATCATACTTGACCTGACTCAATAAATTTTTTTAGAAATAAACATGTGGGGATGGATTAATTGAAAATATCAATTATTGGACCTTTATTTGATGCATCAGGTTATGCACAGGCACTTCGTTCAATTGCTTTTGGGCTTCTTGACAAAGTTTATAATGTAAGGATTATACCTAGGGACTGGAGTCAATTGGAATGCGGGTTACCTGATTCACAAAAACAACTTCTTTCTATTTGTTGGAAGCAATGTTCTGCCGGCAGGTAAACTCTTGGGCAATGTTAATTTGAAGAATTGGACATCATTCCTGGAAGAATAAACATTGGGTTGACGATGCAAAATCAAGTGATCCCAATTGGAATGGATTCCAAACAATTTTATCCAGGTGCCATAAAGATGAATATACCTGGCCTTGAAGGGCGTTTTGTATTTGTACCAAACTTTGAATGGGTACCCTGTATAGGGCATGACTTATTAATAAAGCTTTTCTGGGGAGTAAGTGATTTTAAAATTTAAAGATTGTTAATTTACTATGATTATATAACTATAGCTAACCATTTTTTACACATCCTAATATTTAGTGTTAATTAAAAACATAATATACAGTGGTCGGATACCATCTGAAATTTATTCATAGGGGTGAAAAATCTTGAATGAATTAATTAATTATTGGAGAAAAAATTTAACGTTGCCTAATGATTTGACAAAAGATGAAATTCTGAATTTTTGGACTGTTGGAGATAAACCATATACTGTAAGAGTAGAGAACGTAAAAAAATACTCTGAAATATTTAAATTACGTACCTTAATAGAAACAGGAACCTACCATGGAGAAATGGTTCGAGCGATGATAAACCAATTTGACAAAATCATCTCTGTAGAATTGGACGAAAAATTATTTAATGCTGCAGCAGCAAAATTTTCTGATTCACCTCATGTGACTATCGTTCACGGTGATAGCGGGAAAGTGCTACCAAAAATACTTGAGAATATTTCAGTACCATGTCTATTCTGGTTAGACGGACACTATATTCCAGGTACAAATGATACTGCAAGAGGAGACCTTGATACTCCGATTATGCAAGAATTAGATTATATTTTGACTCATCCAATTAAGGAACATGTAATTCTTATAGATGACGCACGTTGTTTTATCGGACCTAATCCGGTTTTAAATGATTATCCTACTATTCAAGTATTAGAAAACTATATAAATAATAAACGTCCAGATTTATTTTTTGAAGTTAAAGACGATATCATACGAATTCACAAACCTGAATTATTCATGGGTTGATTTTTCTTATAGGATTTTTGCGATTAACTGCAAAATTGTAGCTTTTTTCTGAGGCCTGATTTCATTTTTAAAATATTCCTAACCTTAATTTGAAAAGCTCACCTGAATAATATTAATTAACATTTACTTGTATCTAATTAATATATCGAAAATTGACATTTTAATTGTTTACAGTACCGGAAGATGGGGAGTCAATTAATGGTTGCCAAAATACCTAGTACTTCTTCTAGGCAGGTGCTATGTAATTTGTCAGATTTGTGGCGGGAGGAATTTAAGGTCTGTTTCAGCTATTTTTTCAGTTGAATTCTTTCCGTTTCAATTCGGTTTTTTCTTCATTTTCTTTGGAGAGTAAAGACCAATAAACCATTTTTGAATTTTATGCTAAATATTTGAATATTCATTGTGTTTGTATTGGAATCATCAGTGCTACCTAGCTGGTCAAAAGCTAAACCATTTTTATCCTCATTAATGAAATTCCCCATTGTTCCTAGTTAGAACTTAATAAACATTCTTAGGGATAGGTTAGGTTTGTCAGATAAAAGTATAGGGAAAGAATTGCTCACCTTCTGGCTTTACCATCTTCACTACGACCCTTCAAGAATGGTTCCATTTGGTAACCTTGTATTCAATTTTTTTTGTAAGACAAATGTGTAGCAGTAGGTAGGTCATAAATTAGGGACGGCAAAATCACAATTACCACTGGTTACAATCCTTATCCAAAGGAACTTTATTCTATAATGAGAAATCTCTGGTCCCACAATAAACACGAATACTTATCGAGGTATAAACGGTTCCATCACGAAGCCTATTTAAAGACAACTGTGAGGGCCATAACATCAAAAGAGGATAAAAACCATTGGTTTGATAATAGGCATAATATTCGATCCATATTGTTTTCCACAAGTTGAAAGTTAGCAAATCGACTTAAAAGGATAAAGTCTAATTCTTCGGTTCATCAGCGTAATCATAGGAATAATAACCTATGATGTGCTTAACTTTTCTGACTGACGACCCCTTAAGGCTCTTTGTTAACTTTTTAAGTGAAAAGAAAAAAATAATGGATACATGACTTTTGAGGAAATATGAAAACTACAAAATATAAGTGTTTTACTGAATAATTTTGGGATTTACGCTAATTATTTAATGTATATTGTTGTAGAGGTATCAGGAAATCCAAGATTCTTATTTATAAATTTATTAACCGATTGGCTATTATATTTTGAATTCAATAGTATTTAAGACTCATTTTAGTTTTTCCCCAACAAGGCGCATAAACAAAAAAGAGAGAAGTTGTACGGAGGTTCAATCTTGAGAAAACTCATTATTTTTGCATTTATCGGTTTTTTGGCTCAACTAATTGATGGATCCTTAGGTATGGCCTATGGGGTTACTTCTACATCCATGTTGTTGACCTTTGGGATTGCTCCGGCTGTCGCTTCGGCATCAGTACATTTGGCTGAAATAGTGACCACTGCTGCATCTGGTGTTTCTCATGTGAAATTCGGAAACGTGGATAAGCAAGCTCTTTTTAAATTAATCATCCCCGGGTTTATTGGGGCATTTACAGGAGCATGCTTTTTGAGTAATTTACCCGGTGATATAGTAAAACCCTATATTTCTTTATTTCTATTGATTCTTGGTGTATATGTACTTTTTCGCTTTATGTTGTTGAATCCTGTCGTTGAAAAAAAATCAATTGATTTGTCTAAAAAAAAATCGATCTACTTAGGAGCGATTGCCGGATTTGCAGATGCAACGGGCGGGGGTGGATGGGGCCCGATTACAACTCCAGTCCTTTTATCTCAAAATGGGGTTGCAGCTAGAAAAGTAGTTGGTACAGTGGATACAAGTGAGTTTGCTATTGCTGTTTCTTCAAGTTTGGGGTTTCTAATTGCATTAGGTTGGCAGGAAGTGAACTGGTTTTGGGTAATCGCACTTATGGCAGGGGGAATTATTGCTGCACCCATGGCTGCATGGATCGTAACAAAATTGCCTTCTTATTTATTGGGAGTCCTTGTTGGGGGATTTATTATATTGACGAATTCTCGAACCTTGATTAACACTTGGTCTATTCATGATTATTGGTCTCCCGTTATTTATTTGCTTATATTTAT
This sequence comes from Peribacillus sp. NPDC096448, assembly GCF_044762675.1. Lineage (NCBI taxonomy): Bacteria > Bacillati > Bacillota > Bacilli > Caryophanales > Bacillaceae > Peribacillus > Peribacillus sp. NPDC096448. The sequence continues at coordinate 225,529 of NZ_JBIWEU010000002.1, forward strand.
TGGTTGGTCAGTTTCATTAGTCTTGGCAATCCGGAATAATAAAAAGCGTGTTCCACAATAAAAATAAATGGGAGATTACATGATTCAACAGGAGAATATCTATCATCATTCTTTTTCCGTTACAAAAGAGCTTAGGCAAGCTTTACATGGACATAAAAGCTATATTCTTGGTATACAGGTTTATCAGGTTCAGGTAAGTCTACAATCGCGAATATGGTTGAGGGAAGACTGCATAAGAAGGGGATCTCAACATACAATTAAGATGGTGATAATTTACGGAAAGGATTAAATGAAGACCTGAGTTTTAGTTCTGAAGATCGCAAGGAAATTATAAGCCGAATAGGGGAAGTTGCCAAAATATTTGTCGATCGCGTGATTGTGGTATTAGCCACGTTTATTTCGCCTTATGCTAGTGACACTGATGATGTCAGAAAAAAGGTACATGAGGGTGAGTTTCTTGAGATTTATGTCAAATGTCCTCTAGAAGCCTGTGAAAAACGAGATCCCAAAGAATTATATAAGGAAAGCTAGAAAAGGAGAAATCACTCATTTCACAGGGATTTCAGCACCTTATGAAGAACCGGTAAACCCTGAAATGATTATTGAAACCAGTTCAATATTCTATTGAAGAATGTGTGCTTCAGATTATTAACTTTTTAAAGGATAATGAGCATTTAGGAATTGTAGATATTTAAAACAGAAAAAGCGACTGTAGAACATACCAAATGATTGAGGTGTTATATGTGGATGTTCAAAGAACCATAATTGAGCCACATGGCGGGCAAGCTGATTAATCGTGAATTAACAGGAATTCCTCGTGAAGAATATTTGGATAAGAGTCAATCCCTTTCGTCCCTGATTATCTAGAAATGTAATATTTTGGATATTGAAATGATTTCCTGTTGAGGGTTTAGTCCACTTATTGGATTTATGGGGAAAGAAGATTACAAGAGCGTATTGAAAAACTATGCATCTAGCAAATGGATTACCATGGCCGATACCGATTACTCTTCCTGTTATGAAGGAGGAGGCGAGGTGTATAAATGTGGGCGATGAAATTGCTGTATACAACAATGAGGGGGAACTGTCCGGGGGCATTAGGTAGAGGAAATGTTCGAATATGATAAACAGGAAGAAACTCGTCTCGTTTACAAAACAATAGATTCTAACCACCCTGGGGTCAAAAAGTTATTTGGGCAAGGGGACATGTATGTTGCAGGAGCTATTTATCAATAAAATAGGTCTTCACATAAGCCGTTTGAAGAATTTTATATGAATCCCTGCTAAACTGGAAAAATGTTCCACCTACCTAGGGTGGAATACCGTTATAGGATTTCAAACGAGAAATCCTGTCCACCGGGCTCAAGAATATTTGCCAAAAACGGCATTAGAAACCGTTGATGGGCTTTTGTTACATCCTCTTGTAGGTGAAACGAAAAAGGATGATATACCTGCAGGTTTACGGATGGAGAGCTATCAAATTTTACTAAAATGTTACTACCCATAGGATCGAGTTCGACTTGCCATTTATCCAGCTGCATGCGCTATGTAGGTCTAAGGGAAGCGGTCTTCATTGAAGACATGCCCTCATTCTGCTGACGATAGGTTCATTTTAAGTGGAACGAAAGTCAGGGAAATGCTTCATGATGGTCTTACACCACTACCGGAATTTACTCGCCCTGAGGTGGCAGAAGTACTTAGTAGGGGGATGAAACAAAAAAAGGATAACCAAATGACGTTAAAACAAACTATTGAAAATGTAAAATAAGCAGGTAATAAATCCAAATCCATTAATTATAAATGGAGGAAATCATATGACTCCCCTAATATCAATCATTTTAACTAGTTATAACAAACCCTATACAATTGGGAAAGCCATAGAAAGTGTTTTCAATCAAACTTATCAGAATTGGGAACTTTTCATTATGGACGATAACTCCAATGAAGAAACAGTAAAAATCATTAAGCAATATATAAATAAGCCAAGAATACATTATTTTAACAGTAACATTCAAGATGGTGATAGATATAAAACAACTAGGTATGCAACATTAATTAATGAAGCCATTCCTAAGACAAGAGGAAAGTATCTTACTTATCTAACGGATGACAATTCATTTTTACCTTCACGCTTTGAAACGATGGTAAAAGTACTGAATCAAAATTCTTCTATAGAAATCGTATATTCACAGCAATTGGTGAAAACCATAAACGAATATGGAAGAGTTGAAAAGGAAACAGTACGAAAAACATATGGAGTATTAAAGAACCCTGTGGGGTTTGTTGATCATTGTTCGATCATGCATACTCGGAATCTTGCAGAAAGAATTTTTAAGGACTTTGGAAGCTACTGGAATGATGATCAAGTATACTGGTATAATGGCGATGCAGCTTTTTGGAGTCGTTTAACTAAATATAAGCCTTTTCATCCTATTCCAGAAATTTTAGATATTGCGATTAAAGATGATAAATCATTCCAGAGGCTATATACTCATTTGCCAAAGAGCATACCAAACGGAACTCTTGTGAGAGGGCCATCCTCAGAGACTTATATTATTGAAAATCAAGTACGGAGAAAGATTTCCCAAGAAGTGTTCACAAAATTAAAATTTGATCATGGTATGATTGTGAAGATTCCGGATCCATTTCTTTTCAAATATAAAGAGGGGACACCAGTCGACAGTCAGGTATTTATAAACTTTTTGCTTATTCCGAATCAAAGGCTCGTGAAGGCGCAAAATCACCCAGCAGTATATTATCTTCAAAATAATTATAAGCACCTCATTAAAAATGAAAAAGCATTCAGTGATTTTAATTTTAGGTGGGATAAGATAATATCCGTTGAAGAACATTTATTAGCCCAATTACCAGATGGTTTGCCGATTGAGGAATTATCCGTAAGCACCCCTGTTTTGCCAGATGGCACCCTATTTAAGCATGAAAACTATTACATTAGCCTGAAGAATTGTTTACATCCTATAGAAAAACAGGTAGCGATGAAACTGAAGCTTCCTGTTACGAATCCAGTTAAAATGGACCATTCGGTGTTATCTAAATTTAAAAAAGGGGAGCCTTTTGAGTGGAAGATTCTTTTTTGAAAATAAAAAGGCCTTTCATAAGGGAATATAATGTTGCTCCCGATCGAAAGGCTTTTCGCGTTCCACAGTTTCTTTAATCTCTTTAAGGTCACTCATCTTCCATTTAAGAAAGAACTTTTTTTGGCTTTCTAGGATGACTTTATTCTGCAATGCTCTATTTAACCTAAAGCTACTACTGCCATAATGATGTATAAAAACATCATTTGCTACCCATAGCTCTTTATTGGAAATTTGAGCTCTTATACTGAAATCTGCATCTTCAAAATACCCTGGGGAAAAGCGTTCATCAAGACCCCCGATCATATCAATCAAACTTCTTTTAAAAATCATACAAAGGCCGCTTAAGTAATCCACTTCATAGCCTTGCTGATCATGCTTTTGTGTCCATTCATTAGCGAATTTTTGCATTTGATCCATATTCTTGTAGGGAGTTGGGGTAATTGCTTGATGTGAAACGACATTATTTGATCTGGGCCCAACGATGCCAATGGAAGGATTTTTATTAAGTTGCCATAGAAGCCGGCATAACCATTCGTTTGTAACAACAGTATCATTGTTTAAAAGGACAATATTTTCTCCTCTTGCAATAGTAATGCCCTGATTGCATCCGCCGGAAAATCCTTTATTTTTTTTATTTGCAATTATCCTGGTGTTAGGGAGGATTTTTAGAAATTCAAGTGTGCCATCCGTAGATCCATTGTCAACTAAGATCAATTCAAAGTTTTCCCTGGTGTGGCGAAATATGCTCGATATGCATTCCTTTGTAAAAGTAAGGCCATTTCGAGTAAGAATGATAATGGAGGTCAGTGGTGATATATCAGGTGGATATTTATTGCTCTTCAATTTTTCTCCTCCTACCTAGCAGCCCTCATAAAGGCTATGTTAACAAAGGGCTAGATGTAATTAAGATGATAAAAACTTCAAACTAGCGTTATTTGTTGTATACCAATGGTCGAAAGAAATATAGCAAGGTCTGAAATTTATGAGGAAAGATTAATTAGAGCGATAATTTTGGACATGGTCAATTATTCTTGTTAAATTCACCATTTATACTACCATTGTTTTTACTGCAACATACTTCTGGATAAATTAGAAAAGAATTGTTAATTGTATTATTTGATAATAACTTTATATTCATTTTAATTAGGGTGCTTCATGATACCAACAAACATAGGAACAAGCTTTAGTTAACTATAGCCCTGAAATGCGAGCCTCCATAGGAAAATCATTTTTATTTGCCTCATTCATCTATTTTATGAATTGATTAGATTCATATCCCATAAAGCTAGTGATTTATCAGTAAAATTCATTTCTCCTTCCGTACAATTCTCATTAATAACCAAGGTGGGTTTTGGAAAGTTGAATGGCTCAATCTCTAGGTTAAGAGGACGCCAGCTCCCTGTTCTTATTTCATGATTACACGAATGGTTTGTAAATGTAGTCGTTAATAAATACCTCGATTGGCTAGCTTTAAAATTGTTTAAAGCTAAATGAATATCAGAAAAGCTAAAATGTACGAGACAATCTCTACAAAGGATTAAATCACCTGTAGGTAGACGATCTTTTGTAATGTCCATATGAAAAAACTGTACATTGTTTAATGGGTATTTTTTTTTATTTCTTTTTATTATCTCATCGACGATATCAATCCCAATATATAATTCCGTATTTTTGTATACTTCTTTCATCCAATTAAAATCACCACACGGTGCATCTATCATTTTTTTTATCTGAAGTTGTTTTATTATGCTTGGTAATTCCTGAATGAGTGTTTTGGTTTGAGTAAGTGTTGAACCCGTACCAGATACAGACTCAGAATTTCTCCACCTGTTTTTCTTATAAATATTTGTAAATAGCTCTTTCATTTACATTCTCACCTTTCATCATTTTGTTAATTTAGAAAGGAATTAAAAAAACGACATGACTTGAAAGGACGATCTGTAAAATCTAGAAATCTATATTGAATTTGGCAAAGTACCAATCATCATCATATTTTCGTTTTTGAAAGTAAGCCCGTCTCTGCTTTTTAACTCCATCGAGGAGCACTTGGGATTCAATAGGGTTTGCTTTTACATGGATCATAAGTTTTTTGCACTTTTGTATGCGATGAGTATTAAAATGTGAGTATGCCATCCTTAATAAATTATAGTAAACTTCATCATAGCTAACTTCATAGGGATGAGTTTTTCTGAATAAATGGATTATTTTTACATCAGGCAGCGCGTGGCAGCGAAATCCAAACAGCCATAGCTTAATAGAAAGCTCTACATCTTCATGTCCCCAAGTTTTAAATCCCGTTTCAAATCCGCCCACATCTTCAAACACTCTTTTTGGGATAATAAAACATCCTCCGGGTAATACGGCAGTTTCAAAGAGGCCATTTTGTTTAGAGTTCCATTTGATTCTAAGGTTTGACTTTAAGGTCTGACCATAGCCAATGAAATCGGAATTGCCAAACGAAGCGATTGCTGGGGTTACTGCATCAGATTTTCCTGTAAGCAGGGGCTCTATAATATGATCGATCCACAAATTTTCAAACTGTAAATGGGCATCGCAAAAAATCAGGAATTCTCCAGAAGCTTTCGTTGCTCCTAAATTTCGTGCGTTTGCAGCTCCTATGCCATCTGTTTCAAAAAGTTTAACCTGGTTTGCGTGATTATACGTTTTAAGAAAATCGCAGCAATCATCTGATGATCCATCGTTTATAATAATCACTTCGAAGGAATAATTTGTATCAACAGAAAATAATGAATCGAGAGTGTTTTTCACATTTTCCCCTTCATTTTTGGCTGGAAAAATTACTGAAATTAAAGGATGAGTTTTCACTTCAATTATCTCTCCTTTTGTAACGATTTTTCATTATTAAGAAAAATGCAAGGACTGTGATATTGATTTTAATGGGGGATTATCACAATCCTTGATCATCGGTTGAAAGTGGTAATTAAGTTTCAGTTTGTAGTTCAATGAGTTAAAGTGAGGTATATATACTCTAACTAAAGGTTATTATTGATGCTTTCTAAAATTCTTAAAGGGATCTATCGCTGTTTTTTGCGCTCCAGAATGTAAATTATATAAAGGATGGTTTTTATAAAACATATCTAATGAAAATGAATCTGCATTAGTGTTTTTAAATTTAGTATCTTGGTAATCTTTGTAATCTTTTTTCTGATACGATGACATGATCCCGGAATTATAATTTTGTTGTGTTCTATCAATTTCTGTGTAACTCGGTTTACTTAGGGTAAAGTGTGTTTGACAATGTGATGTTTGCATATTAAAATTTTGGGTTGTATTTTTTTGTTGGTTTGTTTCTTTCGAGAATCGAAACGCACTTGGTTGATTAATTATTTCTTTGTTATTTGGCGAATTGAAATTTCCCATATTAACACGAGTATTTCCAGCTTGTTGTTGTACTCCATTATTATTAAAAGGTTTTTCCATTTTTCCTGTTGCTTGCTTATGACTTTTTTCTTTTTCTTTAATATATATTGCTAATTCATCTTTATAATGTTTTTCTTTTTCTTTTTGATCATTTACTGTTTTATTTATGGTTTCTATTTTTTGTAAATAATTAATTTCTTTATCTGTTAAATCTGTTATGGATTCGGTTAAGTCCTTAATTTCCTGTTGATGGTGACTTTCATTTTCCTTTAAATTGATAATCGTCTTTTCTAAATTATCAATCTCCACTTTATATTTATTTTCTTGCTCTGAAACAAGGGCAATCGATTGATTTAACTGATCGATTTCTTGTTGATGTTGACTTTCATTTTCCTTAAAATTAATAATCATTTGCTCTAGGTTTTCAATCTCTGCTTTATATCTATTTTCTTGCTCCGAAACAAAAGCGATCGTTTGATTTAACTGATCGATTTCCTGTTGACGTTGATTTTCATTTTCCTTTAGATTGATAATCGTCTTTTCTAAATTATCAATCTCAGTTTTATATTTATTTTCTTGCTCCGAATCAAGAGCAATCGATTGATTTAACTGATCGATTTCTTGTTGTTGTTGACTTTGATTTTCCTTTAAATTGATAATCGTCTGTTCTAAATATTCAATCTCGGCTTTATATTTATTTTCTTGCTCCGAAACAAGAGCAATCGTTTGATTTAACTGATCGATTTCTTGCTGATGGTTATCTTCATTTTTCTTGAAATTAATAAGCATTTGCTCCAGGTTTTCAATCTCGGCTTTATATTTATTTTCTTGCCCTGAAAAAAGAGCAATCGATTGATTTAATTGTTCGATTTCTTGTTGATGGTTATCTTCATTTTCTTTAAAATCAATAATCATTTGCCCTAGGTTTTCAATCTCGGCTTTATATTTATTTTCCTGTTCGGATAGGTGGTCGATGGTTTGGGTATAATTTTCAATTTCCTGTTTAAATTTGTCGATAACTTGTATATGATGATTTTCCTTTTCGGAAAGTTCAATCATGGCTTTTTCTAATTTTTCAATCTCCAATTTATATTTATTTTCTTGTTGGGATACAAAACTAATCGTTTGATTTAGCTGATCGATTTCTTGTTGATGGTAGTTCTCTTTTTCCTTTAAATCTATAATCATCTGTTCTAAATTTGCAATTTCCACCTTATATTGACTTTCCTGTTCCGATAGTTGGCCGATCATTTGAGTATAATTTTCAATTTCCTGTTTAAATTTGTCGATAACTTGTTTCTGTTTTTCTTCCTTTTCGGAAAGTTCGATCATGGCTTTTTCTAAACTTTCAATCTCGACTTTATATTTATTTTCCTGTTGGGATACAACGGCAATCGTTTGATTTAACTGATCGATTTCTTGTTGATGGTAGTTCTCTTTATCCTTTAGGTCGGAAATCATCTGTTCCAAATTCTCAATGTTCACTTTGTAATGACTTTCCTGTTCGGATAGGTGGTCGATTGTTTGATTATATTTTTCCATTTCCTGTTTAAAGTTTTCGATAACTTGTATATGATGATTTTCCTTTTCGGAAAGTTCGATCATGGCTTTTTCTAAGCTTTCAATCTCGACTTTATATTTATTTTCTTGTTGGGGTACAACGCTAATCGATCGATTTAACTGATCGATTTCTTGTTGATGGTAGTTCTCTTTTTCCTTTAAATCTATAATCATCAGTTCTAAATTTGCAATTTCCACCTTATATTGACTTTGCTGTTCCGATAGCTGGCCGATCATTTGAGTATAATTTTTATTTTCCTGTTTAAAATTTTCGATAACTTGTTTCTGCTGCTTTTCCTTTTCGGAAAGTTCGATCATAGATTTCTCTAAATTTTCAATCTCAGCTTTATATTTATTTTCTTGTTGGGATACAACGGCAATCGTTTGATTTAACTGATCGATTTCTTGCTGATGGTAGTTCTCTTTTTCCCTTAGATCGGTAATCATCTGTTCCAAATTCGCAATGTTCACTTTATATTGTCTTTCCTGTTCGGATAGGTGGCCGATTATTTGATTATAATTTTCAATTTTATGTTTAAAGCTTTCGATAATTTGTTTATGATGATTTTCCTTTTCGGAAAGTTCGATCATGGCTTTTTCTAAATTTTCAATCTCTACTATATATTTATTTTCTTGTTGGGATACAACGCTAATCGTTTGATTTAAATGATTGATTTCTTGTTGATGGTAGTTTTCTTTTTCCTTTAGATCCATAATCATCTGGTTTAAATTTGCAATGTCCGCCTTATATTGACTTTCCTGTTCGGATAGGTGTCCAATCTTTGAAATGTAATTATCAATTTCCTGTTTAAAGTTTTCGATAACTTGTTTCTGCTGCTCTTCCTTTTCGGAAAGTTCGATCATAGATTTCTCTAAATTTTCAATCTCAGCTTTATATTTATTTTCTTGTTGGGATACAACGCTAATCGTTTGATTTAACTGATTGATTTCTTGTTGATGGTAGTTTTCTTTTTCCTTTAGATCGGTAATCATCTGGTTTGACTTTGCAATGTCCGCCTTAAATTGACTTTCCTGTTCCGATAGTTGGCCGAGCATTTGAGTATAACTTTCAATTTCCTGTTTAAAGTTTTCGATAACTTGTTTCTGCTGCTCTTCCTTTTCGGAAAGTTCGATTATGGATTTTTCTGAATTTTCAATCTCCGCAATATATTTATTTTTTTGTTGGGATACAACGCTAATCGTTTGATTTAACTGATCGATTTCATGTTGATAGTATTTCTCTTTTTCCTTTAGATCGGAAATCATCTGGTTTAAATTTGCAATGTCCACCTTATATTGATTTTCCTGTTCGGATAGGTGGCCGATAGTTTGAGTATAATTTTCCATTTCCTGTTTAAAGTTTTCGATAACTTGTTTCTGCTGCTCTTCCTTTTCGGAAAGCTCGATCATGGCTTTTTCTAAACTTTCAATGTCCGCCTTATATTGACTTTCCTGTTCGGAAAGGTGGCCAATCTTTGAAATGTAATTATCAATTTCATGTTTATATTTTTTTATATCTTTTTTATGTTGCTCTTCCTTATCTGAAAGTGCTTTTTCAAAATTATTAATCTTCACTTTATATTGCTTTTCTTGATCGGATAAAAGATCAATGGTTTTAGTAAGCTGATTCATTTCATTTTTATAATTCATTTCTTTTTCGTTGAGAGAATTAATGGTTCCTTTTAACTCTTGAATTTCATTTTTGAAAATATTTTGCTCGTGAAAATAAAACATAACTTTTTCAACTAATTTCTCAATTTCTAAATTTATGCTTTGTACATCTAAATTAGTTATTTTTTTATTTACTGGAGCAAGAAGTGATTTCACCTCTGTAAGCCCATCCGCCATTTTTTGAAAACCATCATGGCTTTTAAATTCCTCATTTTTAACATTTTGTTTTTGAGCAGACTCATATTCTTGAACTTTCTTTTGAAGGGAAGCAATTTCACTTTGTAATAATTTATTCTTATCTCCAAGAGTTTTTATGTCATTTTTTTTCTTTTCGTCGTTTGTTTTGGTTTCTTTAAAGTACTGTAGTTCGGCCTTATATTTCTTAATTTCTTCTTCCAATTTCTGAACTTTGGTTTCGGCATTCTTCCTTTCATGTTCCTTCCGATTGATTAGATCTTGATATGTTCTTTGTTCATTTATCATTTCTTCATTGTGTTTAATTAATTTTCTTATTTTCTTTTTACTATAATCGACTTCGTATTCATTGACTTTTGATTTGTATAGGGAAAGTTCAGATCTAAGATGTATGATCATTTGCTGAAGTTGAACTGGAGTTATTTTATTCAATTTACTTTTTTGTATTTCATTGCCTTTTTCATCATCTGTGTACAAAATAACCACTCCTTATTTTTGATCACGTGTGACAGGCGGCAATCTCCGGCCATTACTAATAAGGAATCAATTAGACAGGATGAGATTGAGCGACTGTAAATGACCAAGAAGTTCCTATGCGGAGATGTTTATCAAGATTTTTATGGGTGTGGAGTACCGTTCGTGAGAGTGTTGTATTGCTTCAAGATTAGGAACACAGCGACATCCATATCATTGAAGGGGTAAGGTAGACAAAAGAAAATTCCTCCTCATAAAATGATTATCTTGACCAAAAAATCTTTGATTTCAATTTTTCAATATTCATGTGACTGGTTTTAATCAAATACTGATCCCTTTGTAAATGATTCCATAATAGTTATATGTACCGTATTTCAAATTGGTGATTATATTTATCCCCTTTTTGATTCCCTCATAAAATCCTTAAGAATTTACATGGATGGAGGCACTGCATTTCCTTTTAATATTGTATATACAAACTTACACAAGCAATTAGAGTCTGCTAAGTGTATTCTTTATCATTTCTTCATTACTCTTACATATTATAAATATTGGGTGGTATAAGGGTTGTGAGAAAAGAGCCGTACGGTAGTATTTAATCCTTTTGAATAGTAAATCTGTTAACAGGATTAACATAAAGGGGGATACATAAATGGATATTAAAGTAGAAGTTGGAGATAAGAGGGCAGGAGCCATCCCCTATGAGTCTCTCCCGGCATTTACTTATCTTTTCAGGGAATTAGGTTTTGATGTGCAGCCAGATACTGAAAATAAGAAGGTACACTTAAGTTCTGCATTGCATGGTAAAAGAATTGTCATTTCTTCCGACTATGATGTTAAATATAACACCTTTAGAAAGCACCTTCTAGAAAGGAAGGTGCTGGAGTATATTCAAACTTTCCTATCTGCATGTGGGGCAAAGGTGATACTTATAGATGAAACGAAGGAATCAGAAAGGGCTGATTTTCATGTATACTTTTCACTCTTTGAAATTCCAGGAATAAAAGAGCCCATTCTTGAATTAATCCATAATTCGAAATCAGCTAATAAAAAGTTATTGGATATTTTTCATTATGAATGTACAAGAACTGGAACAAAATTTAAATCTAATGAGGTAGTCAGAAGCGCAAATAACCCTTTTATTAATATACAGATTATGTATCCTGTTATTACGGGTGAAGATTTTTGGGAAAAACTTGGTGAGAAATATGCGATGTCCATAACAATAGGAATATTGGCTAGATTTCACGAAAGTTCGCCTTTATCTGTTTTGTCATTAGTTCCAATTGAAATTTTCTCAAACATGTTTGTTCATTCTGAAAATACTGAGATAAATTTAGAGCCTGCCATGCAAAAAGAAAAAAGGTTACCAGAAAAGAAAAAGTTTTTATTAAAGAAACCAACTATTACTGAAAGAAAAGAAGCGGAAGTGTTTTTAGATTATCATATTTTTATTGAAGAACTTGAAGAACGTAACAAAATCAAGCTTATTGGAAATCTTCATATTAAAAATATAGGTACGGAAATTTTGCGGAATCCAGTTATCTGCTTGCGTTCCAGCCCTTCAGAAAGTATAAAAATATCTGGGCAAATATTGCCTCCCAATGTTGCCGAAACTTTAGGGGTAATGAAAAATGAAGAAACAAAAGGGTGGAAATATATGAATGATGAATGGTTTGAGGAAATGGAGAGGGGTGAAACCTGGATATGTCCAATTCAATCTAAAAATATAAACCCTAGGCAAACAGAATCTTTAACTAACTTACAAATAAGCGTCCTTCAACCTGAAGAAAACAGCAATATTCGTGTAGAGGCTTTTGTGTTTTTTAAAGAACAAGATCTGGAAATCAGTTCAAGCAATCAAATTTCCTTATTATTAACGAAGAAACAATAAGGTAAAGGTTTAATGGCAGAGCATACCGGGGGTGGAAGTGGGGTGGTTGATGGGAATTATCACTATGAGAAATCCTTATTAGATAATAAGAAAGTGATAGAATTATTGGACCAAGCGATAAAACAGAATAAAGGCTTTTCTCTTGCTCGTTTTGGAATCGGTGAAATAAGCTATTTAAGCTATCCAGCCAATGGATTATTTGTACAGGAATTCAAACGCTATGTATCTTATGCGGGAGTATCCAATGCACCAGAGATAATTAGGAGGGAATTGGTCAAGTCATTGCGCGATACTGATATTGCTGGTTTGATAGCTCCTTGGCGGCTGGATCCTCGGGCAAAACAAACCCGAACTGTACTTGAACAACTGAAGTTCATGCCTTCGAAAGCTTGTTGTGCTTGGATCATGCAGAGCTTCTTGGACGAGGGGACATCATTGCCCTGTCTGAGTAATAAGAAGGTTTTACTTGTTGGACGCCGTTCAAAAGAAGCAGAAATCGTTTTTAAAGAACAAGGCGAACAAATTACTGGCAGTATAGATTTAAATGGGTATGAAGAGTTAAATAGAGTACAAAATGAGCTACAGTCTGATCAGGAATGGGAAATAGCGTTAATTTCCGCCGGGATCCCGGCAACCATTTTAGCTCCAAGAATTGCAAAATTGACCCAGAAAGTTGCCATCGATTTCGGTCATGCCCTTGATATGATTATTGATGGAAAAGAATACAAACTTTCCGACCTAGTAAAAAAGTATAATGATCAGTTTTCCTAAATAGGGATACAAAAACTAATTTAATCATTATAGGGAAATAAAATAGGGAAATAAAGAAAAAAATAATACTCGCAGATTCAACCTTGAATTCATAAGGAAGAGGTGCGAGTATTTTATTTACTAAATTCAGTTTACGAATTTTAATTGCATCGGAAAGACTTTTTTTCCTGTTAATTGGAAACATTTTAATTCAGGGGTCGAGTTTGCAAACGAAATAATAAGGTGACTTACCTCTGGGTAGTTATTTAAGGTAATATCTCCTTCTGACGGATAAGCACCATCTGTTGGGTGGGAATGGTAGATGCCAATAAAGTCTTCATTCCTCCTATCGATAAGTTCAAATACATGACGAATTTGATCTAAATCCATCGAGTAGGAAAAGGAGCTCCTATTGACATTTTCCATTGGCCAAATTGTTTCTGCAATCCCATTTTCTCCTGAAAGCAGTCCACATGCTTCAATAGGAAGCTCTCGTTTGCAATAAGAAATCATTTTTTGCCTAACATGATTGGTCATGTAAAAAGTACCGAATGTTAAACCTGGATCATTTGTTTTTTCCACAGCAACCTTTTGCTCGTACTGGCCGAACCTGGAGGGCAGAGGGAGTGATTTGTTGATGTTGTTGGGCGGGCTGCGGGTTAGGCATTCCTAATTTTCTTCTTACTTTACGTCTTAGCTTATCAGATGCCATTTTTTTCTCTCCTTTTATAGGTATGCTCTATAAATATGAAAACATGAATCTTTATGTAACCTATTAATTAATAAATGGGTCGCCTAAAATGTGGATACATTTACTAATTAATGCAGTTAATGATGCTGCTACTTTTCCAAACTTCAAAACAAAAAAAGCGGGAGGATAATATCCCCCCGATTTTTTATATTATACTGGGAAACGCTCGCAATCTCCTACTTCAACCTCTAATCCAGGGTTAGCTAATTCTGTCAGAGCAATTGTAACGCTTGTAGTTGCGCCAGTTATTCCAAGTGTAGCAGCATCTCCTGAAGGATCAGCATCAGTTAGAGTTACTATGAATGTCGCGTTTTCTGGTACACCTCCGGCTGGTGTTATAACACCGGTGCCAGTTGCAGTAAGACCAGTTACTAATCCAGTAACAGGATCTGTAACACATTCAGGCTGGTTAAAGTCATTGGCTGTAAACGTGAAGCTTTGGTCAATATCAGCATCTGGTGTTCCAATTGGAGTAGGTCCTAATGTATCGATGTAGGTAACTTGAATCCTGCTACCAGAAAGGGTACATTGGTCACAAACTAGGGCAGTCAAATCTAGGTTTCCTGTTGTTGGACCGCCTAGACCGTCCTCAAATACAAGGATGGATGCTTCGCCAGTAAAGTCTGCTGAACCTTGGCAGTCGCAGTTCAATGTAGGGAAGAAGGTTGGGCATTGTTGAGGGAATCTTGGTGTTGGGCACACGAACCCATCTTCTTCAATTGGAATGACAGGACGTGGTCCACAGAACTTAGCCTCGACTTCTAGCTTAACCTCAGCCTCGACTTGAACATCTTTACACATGGTCACATCAAGTACAACCATATCACCAAGCATTTGATTTAAAACAACTGTACATTGAACATCGAAAATATTACAGTTGATTTCTGTTCCTTCTGGGAAACATAGGATTACTTCATCCATGAAACTAACAGGTACTACGAAATTACACCCTGGAAGTGGTTCTCCATTGCAAAAGAATTGAACGCGGATATGGACATGGAAGGCAAGGGAGACAATTTGGGCCCCTGGAACACTAGGAATGTTAGCTGGAATGGCTCCGATAAAATCACAGCTTCGTGTACCAACTACTTCCGAACAAGTAGCTGTTATGGTGTTACCATCATGACGTGCATCTTCAATTGCTGCGAAGCATTCCTCAGGTATTTGAACTTTATTGCGGTCACGATTTGTTAGAACAACCCAGTCATATACTTTTGTAACTCGAATACATTCAGGTCCGATGGGGTTCGGTACCACTTGTCGGCCCTGAATAGATTTGACGTTCCTTTTTTTCATCAAACATCTTTCCCTTCAGTATCAGGTTTTGAACACATTAACATACTATGGGGATATCTTTTTATGGGTACATTTTTATTAGAAAATGGGCTAATAAAATATTATGAATTTATAAATGTATATTTATATAATCAAAATTCAAATCATAAAATCTTAAAAGAAAGATTAGGAGGTGAATAGGTGTTGGCTATTGAATGGCTTGATTTTTTTATTTTAATATTGGCTACCTTCCGGTTAACTCATTTAATTGTATTTGACGATATCACTTCATTCATCAGAAAACCTTTCTTGACTGCCACCATCCAAGAAAATGCCTCTGGACAACTGGAGGAAATCATTGAAATAAAAGGATCAGGACTTCGTTATTTCATAGGTTCGCTTTTAAGTTGTTATTGGTGTGTGGGGTTTTGGTGTTCCCTCATTACAGTAATTATTTATTATTATTTACCTGCCGCTTTTCCACTCCTATTGGTCTTTGCTGTTGCGGGAGCTGCCGCTTTTATTGAATCTAAATCATGAAAGTATAATCGTGTAGGGGAAGACAATTAAAAGCATAATGAACTTTATGTATTGATATTCAGACTAATATTATATGCTGAACATCATATAAGTGCTTAATGGACAGAGAGGCTTATATATTTTTGGGTTTTAGATCAAAATCAACCTAAAACGCTGTTGTAGATTGATAGCAAGTACAAGAGAGGCATTAATTTTTATTGTTAAGCATCAGGGAAGCACGATTGATTAAAATCCATTCGATACGAATGGATTTTTTCTTATAATAATGGAATTGAAATGGAAATATAAATTGGAGTAAAACTTCAATAAAAAAAGTTGTCGGCCGAAATCATGCAGGTAAGCCGATTATTAGGCATAAGATGCCGAAGAAATCTTTAGCCAGTTTGCCCCGCTGAAAACAAGGATAAAAACTGTTCTTGGAACACAGTATCTCCTGTAAAACATGCTTGAACTCGCCATACAAAAGATGAAGATAGATTAATATTAAATGGGATCAAGTACAGGGAATTCTCAGGAAGGTACTTACCGCCACTTGATTCTAAGCTCACCTGAAACCCCCGAAGCTCTAAACTTCCTCAAGGAACTTGTTGAAGCAGGGAAGTTAAAAGTGGTCATTGACAGTTGTTATGCGTTTGAAGAATCAGTTCAAGCCAATAGGTATGTAGAGAAAGGACGCAAGAAGGGAAATGCGTAATAACTATGGAATATAATAGATAATCCTGCTGAAACAACCAAGCACTTATAAAGCTAAGGGGTGCGTTCTTAATTATAAAGTCAGCAGGTATACTGGTTGACCTTTTTTAAAAATGCAAGAGGCATTTCGTAAGGTTGTTATTGAGGTGCGTTTTTGGAACGAAATAGATCTAGTTATAGCAAAGGGAGTGGAAAAATGTTTCCGATTTTAGAAACAAAACGGTTGGTCCTGAGAGAAATGGCTGAAGGTGATGCAGCAGATATATTAAAATGTTTTTCCAATCCAGATGTATTAAGATATTATGGGCAAACCCCATTAACAAATACAGATCAGGTGAAGAAATTGATTAAGAAGTTTTCAAAGAATTTCGAAGTACGACATGGAATCAAATGGGGAATTGAATTGAAAGGGAAGGATGGCATTATTGGAACGATTGGATTTCAAGAATGGTCTCAAGAACATAAAAGAGCAGAACTGAGCTATGCGCTTTTCCCAAAATATTGGGGTAACGGTTATGCAACAGAAGCTGTCAGTAAGGTGATTTCTTATGGTTTTAAAGAGCTTGAATTAACGCGCATTGGAGCAATTGTTTTTATCGAAAATAAAGCATCCAATAAGTTGTTGACAAATTTAGGTTTCAAAAAAGAAGGGATATTGAGAAATTATTTGTACCAAAATGATGTTTCATTTGATACTTATCTATACTCTCTTTTACGGTAAAGCCTTAAGGTTTGCCAAGGAAAATGATAGGTTCACAGACATAGGTGTTTTTGAGATGCAAAAATGGAAATTCAGATATATATTTAAAAATTCATGGTTTTCCTGTAAGATAACAATATATAAAAACCCTGTCGACTTGTCGACTTACTTAGAATACGTGAGGAAAAAATAAATTATGGAATTAGAAAAAAGTGTTGAAAAAAGTTGGAGCAATCAACAAAACATAGGCTTAACAGCATATTTAAAGAAAATGAAGGGCGAAGCTAGAGAAAAGGACAGAATTGATTATATAGATTCAATTGTTTCAGCTATAGGTGGGCTCATTACAATAATCATTATTAGTTTTATAGCTGTTTATTTAGGATATCCTATGGCATTAGCTCCTCTTGGGGCGAGCTGTGTCATTGTTTTTGGTGCCCATAAAAGTCTCTTGTCACAACCCCGTAATGTTATTGGAGGACATATAATCTCCACAACGATAGCTCTTATCATTTGGAGCATCTTTGGTAAAAGCTTATTCATTATCGGCCTAGTATTGGCCATTGTATTAATTATAATGACTCTTACAAAAACTGTTCATCCTCCTGCAGCAGCTAGTGCCCTTGTTTCTGTCAATTCTCAAGTTGGTTGGGGATTCCTGACTTCAATTATTATAGGTACCTTATTATTAGTTTTTATATCGATGATTTATAATAATTTATTTCAAACAAGACAATATCCAAAACACTGGTTATGAAATTTATATCACATACTTTTATATGTGACTGTTTTATGGGTCATCTCTTATTGAGCTAACTGCCTCACTTCAATAAGCCGTGAGGTGCTTTTTCTTACTAAAAGAGTTAATTTTACATATTTTTACATAAAAATGCGTATGATAATGATTTGCTAAAGCCTTTATGGGCAGGGGTAAAATCCCTGTAAAAAAGGTGAATCGAAGAAAATCTTTTATCTTTATTAATAAGAGAGATTCCGATTATTGACGAAATTGTCTTGGTTCAAACTAAGTAGTTACCTAAAAATTATCCATTAAATTAAATTCATAAAAGGCATTCGGAATGAATTCTTTCCGAATGCCTTTTGTCAATAAAATGAGGCAATAGGGAATCGCTGTTATAGACGCATTTTTTGCTGTCAGGACCCCTTTTATAACCTATTAATAACGACCGGTGTTCGCAGAAATAATGAGAGCCCCACTTGAAGAATAAATACCTGCTTTGGCCAAAGCATTATATGGATCTAAATTCCATAATTGTGCAGTATAACAGGACGTCTGACCTTTCATTATCCAACCGTTACCACCGGAACTAGCACAACTTGTAAATGCTCTCTTGGTCGTGCCATTAAAACTATCCACCCAAACATTTGCATAATAATCGTACGGAGCAGCCGAATAAAACTTTAAGTATCCCCAAGCCGTATGACAATACGCACTTCCTTTTAGCTGAACATATCCAATTTTCACACCGTTTTTATAAATATATTCTGTTTCATAGGTGATTGGACTTTTATTCACACAGCCTGTTAAAACAGTCCAAAAACAAGTGTTACTGCCAAGCCAATATTTAATAATTTTTTTATAATATACTCTCCCCTTTCCTTCTTCTAGACGTTAACATACAAAAATTGGTGTTTCCATGTACTTTGGAATCAATTACCACCTGTATAAACTTTACCATTTTATGGGTAACCACCTAGTTAAGGGAAGGTACCCCATTCCCATCAAACAAAGGCAAATACGAAAAACGATAACAAAGTGAATGCTGGCCATAGGCCTTTTTTTGATTTATTAATATATAAATTACACGGTGGTTATATTTTATTAATAATATAAAGTTACTATTTTAATTGGAAATTACCATAAAAATTTTAAAATAAGGAGGATCTTTGTGTTTTTGTAAAATGATTACATGTTTTAAGGGGCTAAACGATAAGTAGGAGGAATTGATTTTGAAAGCGAAAAATAAATTTGCTGCAATGTTGACAGTTGTAACGGTAGGATTAACAACTTCTTTATCAAGTGTACAAGCATACTCGGAGTCTTCAAATTTAGATAATAAACGTAAGCCGGAGCTCGTTTTTCCTGTAATCAGTGATGTACATATTGATGATGGATCAACTGCTGATATGAACAAGTTTAGAACAGCCATGGATCAATTAAACAAAGCAGCGCCTAAACAGGATGCTTTTGTTGTCGTTGGGGATTTAACGGACTATGGATACGCTACTGAATATGATAAGTTCTTCTCCATTTATAATGAGAAGAAACAAGGTGATGTTCAATCCATGTTTACAATGGGAAACCATGATTATTGGAATGGACTTTCCGTTGAAAAAGCACAAGATCGTTTTCTCGAGAAAACAGGAATGGATTCCCTTTACTATCATAAAAAAGTAAATGGATATGATTTTATTACATTAAGTCCCGAAAATGGTAATACCCATGGTTTATATTCTGTTAATCAAATTAACTGGCTGGGTGAAAAGTTAGCTGCAGCAGAAAAAGAGAATCCGGACCAACCAATCTTTGTTTTTCTTCATCAACACATTAAAGACACTGTGTATGGAAGTGACTTGTGGGGAACTCAGGAAAACAAAGAACTTTTATATGATACATTAAAGAAACATCCACAAGTTATTACATTTTCAGGGCATTCTCATTATCCACTTGAAGACCCCAGAACGATTCATCAAAAAGACTTTACGTCTGTTGGCACGTCTTCTGTAAGTTATTTGGAATTAGAACCGGGCAAACTTCAAGGGTTTCATCCAGAAGGATATAGGGATATTAGTCAAGGAATGCTTGTAGAAGTTTATAATAATGAAGTTGTCATTAAAAAACGTGACTTTCATAAAGACGAATGGACAGGAAAACCATGGGTAATAAAAAATCCTTCTAAAAAAAATAAATTTAAATATACAGACGACCGAGATCAGTTGCCACCGTCTTTTGCAGTTACAGACAAGGCTTCGATTGTAAAAGAAAAATCGACACTAAGAAGTTTAAATGTAACATTTCCTCAGGCAAAAGATAACGTGCTCGTACATTCTTATCACATTACGGCCAAAAACAAGGAAACAGGGGAGCTAGACGCAGACTTCACCGCATTTTCTGAATTCTATTATGATCCTGTGCCCAAGAATATAGAGTTCCCGGTAGCTGGACTTAAGCCAGGTACTGATTATGAAATTAAAGTACAAGCACTGGATTCATTTAACAATAGCAGTAAAAAGATGTTATTGGCTGGTGGTCAGACAAAAGCATTGGAAATGGTCTCAGCACAAGCTTCTCCTTCTTTAGTAACGACAGGAGAATCAACTACACTCCAAGTGAAGATGAAAAGTTTTGGAAATGGCAGTGTGAAAGGGAAAATTAAAGTTGATGCACCTGAAGGATGGAGTGTGGAGCAAAATGAACTTGAGTATGAGCTTTCAGGATCTGAAGAAAAAATATTGCAAATAAAAGCTACACCTAGTAAGGAAAGTTCCGGTTCATCACAATTCACGATCAGTGCTTACGAGGACGGCCAAATAATCGGCTCCAAGAATATAAATGTATTCGTCAACATGATGCTTGGAGAAAGTTTTGACCAATTAGAGTCTGCATTAAAGCCAGCAGTGAATGAAAACATTCCAAGTTCCATTCTCGGTTGGAGCCATACAGCTCCTAACGGCTGGTCGGTTACAAATAGCTCGAATATGCCAGCTGGTACAGAGGAGTGGCAAGGTTGGAGCTTTACAACAAAGGACTTTTGGACAAAGGCAGAAGACCAAAATCGGAACAAATTTGAGCTTGGCCAAGGTGTTATAGCTGTAGCGGATCCTGATGAATGGGATGATAACGGTTCACCAGCATCAAAAGGCTTTTTTGATAGTACATTAACTTCTCCTTCTGTAAAAGTTGATGGTGCAAAAGATCTATTCTTAGGATTTGCATCTCACTATAAACAAGAAGGAACGCAAACAGCTGAAGTAACGGCTATCTTTGATAATGGGGTAAAACAACAAGTTCTCGTTTATGACAATAAAGCTGCTTCTGATAATAAAAATGGACATGTTTTGAATAAGTATGAAGTTAAATCGATTAAGGTTCCTGAAGGTGCATCTTCTATTAAATTACAATGGAGAATGCATAATGCAAAAAATAATTGGTTTTGGTCGATTGACGATATTAGATTGGATGACCAAATGATCGTCTCACCAAATTAATGAGAAGAACAGATGAGCATTTCTTAAAATTCGTATAAGTAAAAAGCGGACTTTCCCTATGGAGGAAGTTCGCTTTTTCTCTATGTCTCACAAACTCTGGACAAATAGTAAACTATTAAACCTTCATGTTCTTTTCCGTGTGCTTGATAAAGAATTTCGCTTAATTAATTTCGTATCTTTGTGAAGATAATATGAATGCTGAAGTGCAGCTTTATATAATTCTTGGATAATTTATAAATAATTTCATTATTATAAAAGGTAGGTTAAAAAAATATTTTAACAAGAACAAGCTTAGCAGTGACCCCGCTAGATGCTTGCGTCGAGGAGGCTTGGCAGACAGTCGGCGAAATGGGAGCGGATTTCTGAAATCAAGCTGGAGCGTTTTTAAATAAAAAACAGGCAAAACTGAATAAGGACTTGGTTTTACTGCATGATTTTTTGTTTTAAATGAACTGAAAACCCAATGGATTGAAGAAATATGCGACACTCCTGCCGAAAAACTGGTTACCCGAGACCCCACAGACGCTTGCTTTGATGCGGCTTGGCAGACAGTCGGCGGAAAGGGAGCGGATTTCTGAAGTCAAGCTGGAGCGTTTTTAAATAAAAAACTGCAGGCAAAACTGAATAAGGACTTGGTTTTACTGCATGATTTTTTGTTTTAAATGAACTGAAAACCCAATGGATTGAAGAAATATGCGACACTCCTGCCGAAAAACTGGCTACCCGAGACCCCACAGACGCTTGCGTCGAGGAGGCTTGGCAGACAGTCGGCGGAAAGGGAGCGGATTTTTGAAATCAAGCTGGAGTGTTTTTAAATAAAAAACTGTAGACCGAAAATGAATTAGGATTTTTCTATGTATTTTAGAAAATTTTAAGATTTGTGTGATATGTTTTTTAAGTTCAAAGAAAAATTATCATGCATATGCAGGAACAGCAGATAAACGGTGAACTTTTCTATATAAGAGAAAACGAGAGATCGAACGGGGTGAACATATTTGTCAATTAAAATGAGGTTTCTGTTGTCCTACGTTGGCGTAATTCTTATTTCCATCACTTTATTTTTAGCAGCTGGATTTTTACTTATTTTTGCAATAACAGGTGATGTAAAATCGATAGAGCATTTATATAAAAACTCTTATCTCCAAAAACCTTTGACTGCAGTAGAAGAAAGTGTGTTTCTCGATTTAAAGCTTTTGGCAAAAAATAACCCTGAGCAGCTTCTAAACGAAGAACAGCTGATGAAGCTTGAACATAGAGATATTAAGATTGTCGTTAGAAAAGGTAATAACATTGAGTATGCGTCCCCCGTATTTGATAAGCTAGGTTTGGTTCAATCACTTCCCATTTTCGAAGAAACGAACATCAATACTCGGGACACAATCAAAATGAAAGACTCTTTTTTCACATATGTGAAGTTTGATTTTTATTTTTCGGATAAAAGTGAAGGAAGTATTTTTGTAATGAGAAAGGCAAGTTCCTATGCCGAGCTGACTCGGGAGTCATTTCCCATTTTATTCGCTCTATTGTTATTACTGTTTGTAATGATTATTGGACTTTTAAATTATTTAGTTTCAAGAAGCATCATCAAACCTATCTCAATCCTTAAAGAGGGAGCAGAGCGGATAAAATCAGGAGATTTAAACTTTGAAATCAAAGCGGCTTCGAATGATGAAATCGGACAATTGAATAGGGAATTTGAGGAAATGAGAAAAAAATTAAAAGAGTCCGTAAACCTTCAGCTTCAGTATGAGGAAAATCGCAAAGAACTACTTTCCAATATTTCTCATGATTTGAAGACACCTATCACTTCGATTATGGGATATGTTGAGGGGATAAAAGACGGAGTAGCAAACACCCCACAGAAAATGGACAAGTATTTATCGACGGTATACCTAAAAGCAAAAGATATGGATTCATTGATAGATGAATTGTTTTTATTTTCCAAGCTGGATTTAAAAAAGGAACTATTCACTTTTGAGACGGTCAGACTAGATAAATATTTGAAAGACTACGTAGAAGAACTTCAATTGGATTTACTTCAACAAGGAATCCAGATTGACCTTCAACAGCTGAATAAACCGATATACGTAACGGCGGATAGAGAGAAACTGAAACGCGTATTGGCCAACCTGATCAGCAATTGTGTAAAGTATATGAATAAAGATGAAAAACACATTTCCATTTCTCTGCATGAAGGACTATATGATGTAGTAGTACAAGTCACAGATAATGGCTATGGAATAGAATCTTCTGCTTTGCCTTATATTTTTAACCGCTTTTATCGTGCTGAGCAATCTAGAAATTCCCTGACAGGCGGAAGTGGTTTAGGACTTGCGATCGCAAAAAAAATTATCGACGAGCATGGAGGAGATATCTGGGCTACCAGTGAGATAGGAATAGGTACAAGTGTCTTCTTTTCCATAAAGAAAGGTGAGGAAATGTGAAAAAGATATTACTTATTGAAGACGAAGTCAGTATTGCTGAATTACAAAGGGACTATTTGGAAATTAGTGATTTTAGTGTCGATATTCAACATACTGGTGATGCAGGTCTCCAACAGGCACTTCAAGGAAATTATCAATTAATCATTTTGGACATCATGCTTCCAGGGTTGAATGGATTTGAGATATGCAAACAAATACGTGCTGTCAAGAATATCCCGATTTTGCTTGTATCCGCGAAAAAGGAAGATATTGATAAAATTCGGGGGCTTGGACTAGGGGCAGATGATTATATTACAAAGCCCTTTAGTCCAAGTGAACTAGTTGCAAGAGTGAAAGCACACTTAGCGCGTTATGAACGTTTATCAGGAAGTCACCCCAAATCTAATTCAATCTATGTCCATGGAATTTCAATAGATAAGTCAGCACGCAGGGTTCACATAAACGGGGAGGTGGTCCCGTTTACAACAAAGGAATTCGATACTTTAGTGTTTTTTGTCATGCATCCGAATCAAGTATTAAGCAAAGAGCAGCTTTATGAAAATATTTGGGGTTTGGAATCGGCTGCAGATGTTTCGACTGTCACTGTCCATATCAGGAAACTACGTGAAAAAATTGAAAGAAATCCTGCCCATCCTAAATTTTTGGAAACCGTTTGGGGAGCAGGGTATCGCTTTAATGTTTAAATAGAGTGTTTTATGACCCGTCACGAAGGTGACGGGATTTTTTTATAAACATTAAGAAACTTTATGAATAAGTTAATCATTTTTTAAGAAATCGTTTAGAGGGAGTTTAATATTAGGCACTAATATAATGGAGACGGATTGAGAAAGGATGGTGTGTTTCATGTGGAGACGGCTAACGATTGTCATCGGATGCCTATTCATCCTTCAAGGGTGTGTCTTAGATAGCGAAAGAGAGCCAAATAAACAACAAAAGGAGTCAGGAAAGGGAATGAATGAACTATTGATTCAAGCAGTAGAACGAAAAGAAACGGAAAGAATAAGAAGTTTGATTGAGCAAGGTGCAGATATTAATACACAGGATTCGGTGGGGCGAACCGCCACTATGATTGCGACTTATAACAACGACGTAGAGTCTGCAAAAATCCTTATTGAAGCGGGTGCAGACGTCAACATTCAGGATGACATGAAAAATAGCCCTTTCTTGTATGCCGGTGCTGAAGGTTATCTAGATATACTTAAACTTGCAATTGAAGCAGGCGCAGACCCGTCTATAACCAACCGTTATGGAGGAACGGCTTTAATCCCTGCTTCGGAACATGGATATGTAGAGGTTATTAAAGAACTCCTAATTAAAACTGATATTGATGTGAATCATGTAAATAATCTCGGTTGGACAGCTTTGCTAGAAGCTATCATTTTAAATAATGGTGATGGAAAACAGCAGCGAACAGTCCAATTGTTAATAGAACATGGGGCAGGTGTCAACATTCCTGATAATAATAATGTGACCCCTTTACAACATGCCCGCGAAAAAGGATTTAAAGAGATTGAACAAATTTTACTAACAGCTGGAGCAAAATAACCAGATCGCTGATACTTTCAATTTGTAATGTCAATTGGCTTACTAATTAATTAAAACCACAATATGATATGAGGAGACGAAAAAATGAACAAAAAAGCAAAAATTTCATCATCTATACTACTTGGATTAACATTGGCCCTAACAGGATGTAACACAAACGCACAAGAAAATCATAGTGCCCAGAAGCAGGAACAAACTGCCAAAGAAAGTAAACAAGAAAACAAGTTAACAGCAGGACAGGAATTGACTAAAATTCTTAGTAGCACGAATTGGCAAGGTACAAAAGTTTATGATAAGAATAATAATGACTTAACAAAGGAGAATGCTAACTTTATTGGACTCGCGAAATATGACAGTGAAACATCCAGATATGAATTTTTTGATAAAAATACAAAAGAAAGTCGTGGAGATAAGGGAACTTTCTTTATTACCAATGGGAAGATGCGAGTTTTAATTTCAGAATCGATGGGTTACCAGGCCGTTGTTGAAATAACAGAACTGAATAAGGATATGTTCACCTATAAAAGAATGGGTAAAGATGCTAAGGGTAATGACGTAGAGGTGTTTGTTGATCATATTCCTTATACTGAAACAGAACTTTCCTTTACAGATCCAGACAAAGATTTGGAAACTTACACAGGGGACGTAGAAACAGATGTTGATGGAGATGAAATTTTATCAAGCACCCCATGGCAAGGAACAGTGGCATTGGATGAAAAGGGAAATGATGTATCAAGCTATAACTCGAATTATTTAGGTCTAGCAAAATATGATGAAAAAACAAATAAGTATGAATTTTTTGATGCTAAAACCGGTGAAAGCCGTGGTGATTACGGCTATTACGATGTAGTTCACGGAAATAAGATAAGAGCCCATGTTTCACTAGGGGAAAATAAATATGGCGCAGTTCTTGAACTTACAGAGCTTAATGAAAATAAATTCACTTATAAACGAATCGGTAAAGATAAAGAGGGAAAAGATATAACGATAACAGTAGAACATATACCTTATGAAGGTGATTTGAAACTAAAATCAACTAAGTAAAATATTAAAAAAGGGATTTTGCATTAATAGCAAAATCCCTTTCTTAATATAGTAATAGAATGGTGGTTCAAGATGTTTAAGCGTTAAACCGTTCAACAGATGTTTCCAGGTCATTAGCAAGCTTTACCATCGATGAGGTGGAGAAGGAAATGTCCTCCATTGATTTCGCTTGTTGATCGGTTGATTGTGCCACTTGCTTTGAAGCCACTGCAGTTTCCCTTGTCAATCCTGCAAAATCTTCTATCGAAGCATTGATTTCCTGAGAACTTGCTGCCATTTGCTCTGTAATGGCTGATATTTCTTGAATCTGATCACTAACATGCTCAAAAGATTTTATAGTCTGTTTAAAAGTTTCTCTTGTATTCAGCACAAATTTTGTCCCTTCCTCTACCTCTTTAGTTCCAGTTTCCATCATTTTCACTGATTCATTTATGATGGATTTAAAATGAAGTAGCGACTCTTGAATATTGATTGCAGATTCCTTCGTACCTACTGCCAATTTCCGTACCTCGTTCGATACCACCGCAAAACCTTTACCTTGTTCACCGGCTCTAGCAGCTTCAATGGCCGCATTTAGGGATAGCAGGTTGGTTTGCTCGGCAATTCCTGTAATTAAATGTACAATATTCACAATCTCATTTGCTTGTTCGTCCAAATTCTTTATTTTTGAACTTGTTTGCCGCATCACATCTTTTACTTGCAGAATTTGATTTGAGAGTTCATTTATATCTTCATTTCCAATGGACATCCTAGTTGAAACATGATTTGTCTGTTCGCTGACTTCTGAAGAAGCTTCGGCAATTCTTTGTATACCTATAGTCATTTCCTCGATGACCCTCGATGATTCTTCACTTCTGTGCAATTGTACTTCCGCAGCTCCTGCAACTTGCTGAATCCCATTAACGATATATTGCGTGGAAGTATCCATTTCTTTAATTTTGTGTTCGATATCACTTGATGATTCCAATAGCTGGAATGATGAGCTTTTCATGGAGTTGACGATCATAGTTGTATTGGTGATCATTTCCTCAAAGGATTTAACTAAAACTTTGATTTCGTCGTTTCCCTTAACCCTTGTGTTGCTAATCAGTTTATTGGCTGTTAATAAATCTCCATTTGAAATTTCCTTTGCAGCCAAGCTGACCTTGAGAAGCGGGCTTAACTTTCTAGTCAAGAACCATATTAAGGCCCCCACCACAATCGCCATTAAGATTACATTGATTATTATCGTCAGGGGAAGGATGCCACCCAGAACCTTGCTGGCCGTAGCATCGACTTTGCTGGCATCAATATCCACCCCTAGAATACCAATAACCTCGTTCCCTTTCTTTATGGGAACAAAAACGGATAAATAATCACCATATTCAGGATCATGAATGATGGAAGTGGTAGAAACCTTTCCCTTCATGACGCTTTCTACATCCTGAAATGAAGTAGCGGTTGTGGGCGTTAAAATGGGAGATGCTTTTTTATCTCCCTTACCCATTCCGTCTACAAGAATATGGACTTTTTCGCTATTTTCGTTAATCCCCAATGTATATACATATAATGCTCCAGTTTTTTGTCTATAATCATTTAACTGCCCGCGTATCTCCCAATATGTAGAGGTTTCGGATTGATTATTTAAAAAATCAGCATAAGATGTTGGATTTATTCCTTGAGAGATGTTGCTTGCTATGTCTAAGCTGCTCATGGCGATTGTTTTCTCAACCGTATCATTTGTACTTTTATACATTAATAGTAAACTTCCAATCAATGTAATGATCATGCCTGTCAAAAGAACAAAACCTATTTTCGTACTGAGTTTATTCATCTTTGTTTATTCCTTCCCCGTGTTATATATTAACCATAATTTATATATCGGTAATAATTAAATATATTTAATGAGATCTTTTAAAACCTTCGGAAGGAGTTTTTATGGCTTTATTCTTTAACCTGTTGTAAGAGGGGGGCGTAATGAATGTATTTTAACGAAAACCTGAAATTGTTTGATTTTCTATCCTATAAATATCCTAGTATAGTAATAAACGAATTTCATCTTTCCATTCTCATTCAATAAATCTCATGAATGCCAATCCTGTAAATATTAATTAGTGAAATAGGGTAATTGTTAAATTGTTATAAAATTCAAAAAAATGGTTTGACATTAGTAAAAATGGAAGCTTATAATCAACGTAAGATTTCAAATATAAAAACTGAGTTTTATATTATAGAACAAATTACCTTTTATTTTATTAAAGTAATGGTTTAAAAGTTGAATCAACTTGTGAAAACGTAATTAGAGGTGAATTGTTTTTTCCTTACTCTGAATAAAACAAGAACAGAGTTTTATATTATAAAACAATTTGTTTTTTGCTTATACAAGGGTGAGGAGAAGTTTTTAAGATTAGCCATAATGATAACGCTTACAAAAAATGGGGAGGGTTTTTATTGAAAAAAAGAAAGCTTTTTGTATTTTCCACAAGCTTAACTCTTGCAATGGCATTCCTTTTATCAGGATGTGGTGGAAGTGAAGGAGAAAAAACCAGTGGATCTGGAGTAGAAAAGAAAACTATTAAAGTGGCACATTATTTTGCTGAAAATCATCCTCAAAACATTGCTTTGAAAGAAAAATTCAAAAAAGTGGTTGAAAAGGAGAGTAATGGTGATCTAGAGGTTCGGATTTATGCGAACAGTACATTAGGTGCAGAAAAAGAATTTTATGACGGCGTCAGAAACGGAACAATCGAAATGGGTGTCCCTGGGCTTATTATGCAGTCGGACATTCCTAAAATGGGTGTTCCGGAATGGCCCTTCCTATTTAGGGATTACGATCATGTAAAGAAGGTATTGAATGGACCTATCGGAGAGGAATTGACAGAAGAGCTTGATCCAAAGCATGGAGTGACACCGCTTGCATGGAGTGCAAACGGATTTAGGATGTTTTCGAGTAATCGCCAAATTAAGAGTATGAAAGATTTTGACGGACTTCGACTCAGAATGCCGAACATCCCGAATTACATAAAATTAGGTGAATCATTGGGGGCAAACGTTAGCCCATTGCCTATTTCAGAAGTTTTTACCGCACTTGAACAAAAGGTTGTTGATGCCCAAGACAATCCCATTGCCACACTGAGATCCTCGGGGTGGAATGAAGTTCAAAGTGATGTACTGGAATCCAAGCATATGTTCAGCCCCAATATTTACATTATCAATAGCAAATTCTACAAAGGGCTAACAAAGGAGCAACAAAAAATCATTCAAAAAGCAGCAAAGGAGTCGGCAGCATATGAGTTTGATTTGATGGAAAAAAGTTATGAAGATGACAAAGCATATCTAATGGATAATGGAATCAAATTCACTAAGCCTGACGAAGACTTTTCACAAAAAATGTTAAAAGCATCTCAACCTGTTTATGATGAAGTCTTTGAGAAAAATGACTGGGCGGAGGAGCTGGTCGGAAAAATAAAAGCAGAATGAAGAAGGCGCTTTAGATAGGAAGGGGGAGATGTATAGGTGAATAAAATATCCAGAATCATGGAAAATTCGTTGAACATTATTATGGCAGTTGCTTTAGCAATAATGGTCGTACTCGTGTTTGGTAATGTAGTTCTTCGTTATTTCTTTAATTCAGGAATTACTTGGTCAGAAGAAATGTCAAGGTATCTCTTTATTTGGTTGACGTTCCTTGGCGCCATCGGAGCTTTCAAAAACAAAGAACACTTAGGTGTCGATATGGTCATCAAACGGCTCCCGAATAAGATGAAAAAAGTGGTACTTGTTATTAGTGATTTGATGATGTTATTCGTTCTTATCCTGATCTTGGATGGCAGCTGGAAAATGACATTGATAAACATTGATAGTACTGCACCGGCCACTGGTATGCCACTGGCATTTGTATATGGGACAGGTATTCTTGTGAGTGTTTCAATGGGCAGCATGATCATTTTCAATTTATATCGGGTTTTCTTCAATAAAATTAAAGACGATGAATTGGTGATGATAAGTGAGTCAGAAGAGCTAATTTCTCTCCATGCTGATGAATTCGCTTCAGATATTAGGATCGGTAAGGAGGAGAAACAGGGATGATAGGTGTATTTGTCGGATCTTTACTGGGAGCCATGGGACTTGGAATACCGATTGCCTTTGCCTTACTTGTAAGTAGCGTAGTGTTAATGTATTTCCTTGGTATTTTTGATAGTCAAATAATCGCACAAAATCTAATCAGTGGCGCCGATAACTTCCCTCTAATGGCCATACCGTTCTTTATGCTGGCAGGAGAGGCGATGAATAGGGGCGGATTATCACGGCGTATCGTTGAGATGGCAATGAACTTGGTTGGCCATATCAAGGGAGGCCTAGGCTACGTTGCGATCATAGCGAGTGTGCTGTTTGCGAGTTTATCAGGATCTGCTGTTGCCGATACTGCAGCGCTTGGGGCTATATTAATTCCAATGATGGTGAAATCCGGATATGATGTGAACCGATCAAGTGGATTGATTGCATCAGGTGGTATCATTGCCCCGATCATTCCGCCAAGTATTGGCTTTATCATTTTTGGTGTCGCGAGTGGTGTGTCCATTACAAAGCTGTTTATGGCAGGAATCGTTCCAGGAATTTTACTAGCGGTTGGACTTACGGTTACCTGGGCCATTGTCGCACGAAAAGATAAAGTCGCCGTTAACCCCCGAGCTTCAACAAAAGAAATACTTACTTCACTTCGTCAAGGCATTTGGGCTCTATTCCTGCCAGTCATTATCATTGGTGGATTGAAATTCGGTTTATTTACACCGACTGAAGCGGCAGTGGTGGCGGCAGTCTACGCAATTTTTGTCGGTCTTGTAATCTATCGTGAAATGAAAGTGAAAGATTTGTATGAGGTCTTTGTACATGCAGGAAAAATGACGAGTGTTGTCATGTTTCTGGTCGCTGCAGCTCTCGTATCATCCTGGCTGATAACTGTAGCCGATTTACCTGGTCAGGTAATTGGATTACTGGAGCCATTTATGGAGCATCCATTCCTTCTATTAATAATGATAAACTTATTGGTTATCGTTGTTGGAACCGCTATGGATATGACGCCGACAATCCTTATTCTAACACCTGTCTTGATGCCTTTGGTGGTCGCTGCAGGGATTGATCCCGTTTACTTTGGTGTCCTGTTTATCCTGAATAATGCCATCGGTTTACTTACACCACCGGTCGGAACTGTGTTAAATGTCATGTGCGGCATAAGTAAGATCAGTATGGAAGAAATCATGAAGGGGATTTGGCCTTTCTTGCTCGTGGAAGTAATTGTATTGATCTTGTTGATTTTGTTTCCTTCCATAGTGCTGGTTCCTCTAGAATGGTTTACCTCCTAACGGAATTAAACAAATATTTGGTTCTGTATCCTGGTATTCATCTTATTTTATAGGAGGAAAATGAAAATGAATAAATTGTTCAAACGTTTGGCGGTTGGAGTTTTACTGCCTTCAGTACTACTATTAAGCGCTTGCGGAAGCGGACAAAATGAAAGCGCCACAGCTGATGGTATACAGGAAAGAACGATTAAAGCAGGAATCGGAAATAGTAAAATGCACCCACAAGGGCAGGGGATGGAAAAATTTAAAGAACTCCTTGAAGAAAAAAGCGGCGGGAAAATGAAAGTCAAAAACTTTTTTGATGCCACCCTTGGAGATGATCAGAAAATGACAGAAGCACTTCAAGGCGGTTTACAGGAAGTAACAGTACCTTCAACTTCTCCACTTGTCGGTATGATTAAGGAATTTGGAATTTATGATTTCCCATTTGTCTTTAATAATGAAGAGGAAGCTTATACAGTACTTGATGGTGCAGTAGGCCAAAAGCTTTTGGATAAATTACCGGAACATGATTTAGTAGGTTTGGGATACTGGGAAAACGGGTTCCGAAACTTAACCAACAGCAAACACCCTGTTAAAACGGCTGAGGATTTCAAAGGACTTAAACTTCGTACCATGCAAAATGAAGTGCATTTAGATGCATTTTCCAAGTTGGGTGTTAATCCATCGCCGATGGCTTTCTCTGAAGTATTCACTGCTTTGGAAACAGGCACTGTTGATGGTCAGGAGAACCCACTCGCAACGATTCAAACGCAAAAATATAATGAAGTGCAGGAATACTTAAGTCTTACAAATCATGTTTATACACCATTTGTATTCCTTGTAAGTAAAAAGTTCTGGGATGACCTTTCAGAACAAGAGCAAAAAATCATGAGTGAGGCCGCACAGGAGGCTGGAAAGTATCAACGGGAAGTTAACCAAAAAGAAAATGAAAAAGCACTTAAGTATCTAAAAGAAGAAGGAATGAAAATCAATGAAGTAGAGCCGGAAGAAATGGAAAAAATGAAGAAAGCCATCCAACCAGTGACGGATGAATATGCTCAGAAATTTGGACAAGATCTAGTAAAAGAAATGATGAGCGAAGTTGAAAAAGTACGCGGTAAATAATCCATTCTGTCTGGAGGAACGAAAATGGATATCATCTCTGAACTATTACGTGAAATCAAATTACCGAAAATGGTCAAAGTGAGGCAGAAATTTCGTACCCCACAAATCGCTGATGTAGCTGGTGAGGTGGAGAAAGCGATTAAGGAAGCAGGTGTCTTATCAAGAATAAAAGATAATGACAGGGTGGCAATTGCAGTAGGCAGCAGGGGGGTAGCGGACCTTCCTACTTTAGTAAGAGAAACGGTGGCTGCCGTTATGGAGGCTGGTGGCAATCCTTTCATCGTACCTGCAATGGGAAGCCATGGTGGTGCCACGGCGGAAGGGCAAATCGATGTGTTGCTTCAGCTGGGTATTTCAGAAGAGGCGGTTGGAGCGCCAATCAGGTCATCGATGGAAGTTATTAAACTGGATGAATTGCCAAATGGCCTCCCTGTCTATATTGATAAGCTTGCATATGAATCCGATAAAATCATAGTCATTAATCGGATAAAACCGCATACGGCATTTCGTGGACCAGTTGAAAGCGGACTTATGAAAATGATTACAATCGGTTTAGGCAAGCAAAAGGGAGCCGAAGCTGCACATGCATACAGCTTTAAGTATATGGCGGAACATGTCCCTGAAATGGCGAAGATTTCCTTGTCAAAAGCTCCTATCATATTTGGTCTCGCGACGATTGAAAATGCTTATGATAAACCAGCGAAAATCGTCGCAGTCCCAGCAGAGGAACTGGGGGAAGTGGAGCCGGGACTATTGCTTGAAGCAAAATCATTGATGCCGAAAATACATTTCGATTCGATGGACGTACTTATTGTAAATGAACTCGGAAAGGACATTTCGGGGGATGGAATGGACCCGAATATAACGGGTAACTTCGCCACACCATATGCTACCGGGGGGCCAGACGTTAAACGGACCGTTGTACTCGGACTTACTGAAAAAACTCACGGTAATGCAAACGGCATCGGCATGGCAGATATGACGACAAAAGCCGTCATGAATGAAATAGAATGGGAAAAAGGGTATGCAAATGCACTCACCAGCACAGTAACAGATGTAGTAAAGCTCCCGATGTTTTTGGATACGCAGGAATTGGCTGTAAAAGCAGCCATCAAAACGTGCAATGCCTTCGATTTGAATAAAGTGAGAGTAGTAAGAATTAAAAACACTCTTGAAATCGGTGAAATTTGGATTTCTGAAAGCATGATGGAAGAAGCTTTAAAAATTAAAGATATAGAGATCTTGTCAGACCCAGAAGAATTGGTACTGGACTAAAACTGATCTTTATAGAACGGAAGAATTGATTTGAAACCAGAAAAGGAGTGCTGAAATGACACACCTATATCCCCTTATTGATAACGAAATAAACCCTTACCGCGATAATGTACAGGGAAAAGCAAATGAACCCATTACGGTTGCAGGGCTGTTGGACCGCTCGAAGCTGACGCTTGGAGCTACATATGAAGGGGGCAAGCCTGATTGGACGCTTGAAGAAATTTATTTGCGGCTAGAAAGGAATGCCCCGCGTATCGCAATTATCGGTGGCTCGTCCGATCACCCGGCCCATATAATGGATTACCAAACGTCGGCACGGGCAGCAATCCGCATCTGGCAAAACGGCGGCGTGCCGTTTCATTTCTCGACACCGGTAATGTGTGATGGCACTGCGCAAAACAATCAAGGAATGAGTTACTCTCTCCAGAGCCGAAACGCAGTTGCACAAATGGTTGTCAACCAGTTAGAAGCTCACAGTTATCATGGTGCATTTGTCATTCAAGGGTGTGATAAGCAGCCTCTTGGTGTTGTAAGTGCACTAGCACATGTTGATCGAGTTCGCCGCAACCGAGGTGAAGCACCATTTTTCGCAACATTCGCACCTGCTCACGTTTTAGAAGGCGGTTCGATTCCAGCAGACGTGATTGAAGAATTGGAAACTCTTGCGAAAAATGCGGAAAGTAAAGGCGCAGCCGATGTAGCCATTGATTTACGAGATACGATGGCATATATATTGCAATGTTCATCGAATACTGCATTCCAGGGCGTGTTTGAACGGGCCTATGAACGAGGAATATTGACGAAGGAACAGCATAAATATTTTGAAATGAGACTTGCAGTCGCAACATGTGACGGGCAGGGAGGTGTATGTGCCTTCAATGGTACGGGGAATAGTTCACGTCATTTAGTGGCAGGCATGGGTCTCGTCCATCCAGCCGTTGAGCTGTTAACCGATCCTCCAACACAACGCCAGATTAACTCTGTACTTGATAGTTTTGCCGGCATGATAAACGAAGAGCGCTACGGCGTGGCCAACATTGTCGCTGCGAACATAAAAAATGCAATCCGCATTCACAGCGCTTCGGGTGGTTCTACTAACTTAATGATGCATATTGTCGCAGGCATGCTTTATGCGGGATACAAATTCAGTTTATGGGACCTTGACCGCATTCACCATTTACATCCAATTCCTGACTTATTTGATTACAGTTTGACAGAAGGTAGGGACATTTATTCACTTGCAATGCAGTGTTGCAGCGGGACAAGCAGGGGAATGGAAACACTTTTTTATGAACTCATTGAGAATGGTGTACCAATGGATCAGGATGCCCCGACTGTCGCCGCAAAAACTTGGAAAGAACGTCTTTCGATTACAAAAAGCTTAAAAGCGGTTAATGTAAAGGAAAATCAGGTGATTTTATCCAGCCCACGCCGTGGATTCAGTGGTGTTGATGTATTAAAAGGAAACTTTTTTGAAAGCGCCGTTGTAAAAATCAGCGGAATGCCGACACCACAGCTTGACCAATTCGATGATAAACTGGCATTTGTCCTTTATTACGAAAATGAAGATGATGCAAATAAAAGCCTGCTCGATTCTAATCTGCTTTCAAAGATAAAAGAGCAAAAGCTATTCGGACATAATCTATTGCTCGAATCTCTTAAATACAACAATGAGCCTGAATGGTCGCTTCTAAAAACTGCTACCTATGGGGAGTTATTTGACAGGATGGTTGAAGAAGGCACATTGAAAATTGCGGTTATTATATCAGGACAGGGGCCAGTGGCATTCGGAATGCCGGAAATGTTTACACCAATGCAACACATCAATGCAAATCGTGTTATGAAAAAAATCGCTACAATCATAAGCGACGGCCGCTATTCAGGAGTCACATATGGTGCTGCTATAGGACATATGACACCGGAATCGTATGAAGGTGGCGGAATTGGTTTACTTAAATCAGGGGATGTAATTCACCTTCAACTTCGTGATCGACGGATTGATTTAGTCGATGCTACTCAACTTCATTCAGGAAAGGTTGTTCATGATTTTACTGATCATTTAAAAAAAGAAAGACAATCATTAGCAGCTGAACGCAAGCAACGGATGAAAGCTAGACAAAAAATGGTTGCGGCCAGCAACAGGATGTTAGGACATACAGATGCAGCAAATGGTGTGGTTCCAATCGCTGTCATTGAGGATGCAGTACTTGATTACGAACAGGATATTATTCTCCAAGGAAAAAAAGTAGAAATAAAGTGAGGAATGCTCGTCAAAAATCCGATAATATAAAGGTAGACAGAATAATTAAAGGAGTGAGGAACGATGCCTATCATCCAATCGGTGGAGCGTGCCTTGAAAATATTGGATTTATTTGATGAGCGTGAGCGCGAACTAACTATCACGGAGATAAGTAAACGAATGAATTTACATAAAAGTACGGTTCATTCACTTTTAAAAACCTTACAGGAGCATCACTATATTTCACAAGGTGAAGAAAATGGAAAATACTCGCTGGGATTAAAGTTATTGGAGAGGGGAAGCGTTGTTGTGACCCATCTCGATTTGCGCAATGTAGCCAGAAAACATCTTGAATGGGTTTCAGCAACAACGAATTTAACGCTGCACCTTGTCATATTGGACGGGCAGGAAGGTGTCTATATCGATAAAGTGGAAGGTACTGGGGTAACGGTCCTGTATTCCCGTATTGGCCGGCGTGTTCCAATTCATACAAGTGCAGTTGGCAAATCTCTTGTTGCAACGAAAACGGATAGTGAACTGGATTTGCTCTTGGAAGGCTATGATTATACGGGACCGACAGAAAGATCGATTAGATCCAAGGAGCAGTTTTTAGTAGAAATCGAAAAAGTACGCATTAATGGGTATTCAATGGATAATGAAGAAAATGAACCGGGCATTTTCTGTCTTGCCGTACCGATAAAAGATTATTCAGGAAAGGTAATCGCTGCAATGAGTGTATCGATGCCTGCTTCGAAAGTAAACGAAGAAACACATGAGTATTATGTACGTCTCTTAAAGGAATGCAGCAGTAAAATTTCGCAGGAGCTCGGTTATGAATATCAAAAAATATAAAAAGAGGTCTGCCATTAGGAGGAACTAGCAAATGAGAATTATTCGCTATGTAAATGAAAACAAAAAACAACTTGCTGCCGTTACAAACGAAAACAATGTGGTGGACCTTCCATTTATGGATTTTATGTCGTTGATTTCAACGGCACGCCATGAAAACAGAACTGCGTTTGACATTGTAAAACAAATTGTCGCCGAAGGGGAAAAGCAGCCATTGGAAGGTCTTCAATTAACTACGCCTATCGACGCACCGGAAGTATGGGCATCTGGCGTTACGTATAAGAAAAGCAAGGAAGCACGTAACTACGAAGCTACGCAAGGGAAGCTGGACCGCCAAACTTTCTATGACAAAGTTTATGATGCAGTGCGTCCTGAGATTTTCTTTAAATCGACTGCAGCAAGAACCGTAGGCCCGAATGACCCGGTATACTTGCGTTCAGATTCAAAGTGGCAAATTCCGGAGCCTGAGCTTGGTCTTGTCATCGATAAAAAGGGAACGGTACTCGGATATATCGCAGGTAATGACATGAGCTGCCGTGATATTGAAGGTGAAAATCCGCTTTATCTCCCACAGGCAAAAGTTTGGAAAAATTCTTGTTCCATTGGACCGGCCATCTTGTTAAAAGAGGCTGTTCAGGATCCATATGAGCTTAAAATCATGTGCCGGATTTTTCGAAATGAAGAAAAAGTATTTGAAGGTGAAGCGAAAGTAAACCAATTGAAACGAAAATTGGAAGAGCTTGTCGACTATTTAGTTTTAGATAACACTATTTTTGATGGATCGGTTTTACTTACAGGTACATGCGTGGTTCCGCCAAATGAATTTACATTGAAAGGCGATGACCGGATTGAAATCGAAATACCAGGGATTGGGGTATTAAACAACCCGGTTATCCAAAGTAAAGCAGTTCAAACCATTTAAGGGGTGACAAAATGAGCGAATATAAAACACTTTATTTAAGTAGGAAAGATAGTGTAGCTGTCGCTTTATCCGAAATCCCTGCAAATACATCAGTTGTTGTGAAGTCAGACCTTGAAGAACTTGTCGTACCCATTCTTGAACCGATTCGTTTTGGGCATAAGTTCGCAGTCAAAGCCATCGAACAAGGAGAAGACATAATTAAATATGGGGAAGTCATAGGTGCAGCCTCAGCTTTTATTCCCGCTGGTGCACATGTTCATGTACACAATTTAGAAGGCAAAAGAGGAAGAGGTGACAAAATTGCTGAATGAAAAAGTGCAGTTTTGGGGCTACCGTCGTCCGGATGGCCGCGTCGGTGTACGGAATCACGTACTGATTTTGCCAACGATAACATGTGCAACTCAAACAGCACAGCGCGTCACAGAATTGGTGAGCGGAACCGTCACATTCATTCATCAGCATGGCTGTGCGCAAGTGGGCACTGATTATGATCAAACGGCCAGAACCTATGCGGGGATGGGAATGAATCCAAATGTATATGGTGTCATAGTACTCGGGCTTGGCTGTGAGACACATCAGGCGCACCGTATTGGGGATGAAATTGCCAAATGCGGTAAGCCAGTGGAAACTGTATCGATCCAGGATCATGGCGGCACTCTTCAAACAATTGCCGAAGTATCTAAAATTGCGGTCAAAATGGTCCAGGATGCCTCGATGGTGCAACGGGAATTATGTGATTTTAGCGAGCTGATTGTCGGCACAGAATGCGGTGGGTCGGATGCATGCTCCGGCTTATCGGCGAACCCGGCAGTCGGACGTACAAGCGATTTGGTAGTTCAGCAAGGGGGAACCGCAATATTAGCGGAAACGACTGAACTCATCGGTGCAGAGCATTTGATCGCAAACAGGGCGGCAAACGACCAGGTAGCAAAAAAAGCTTATGCGGTTATTAAAATGATGGAAGACCGCTCGATTCAAATGGGCGTAGACATCCGCACCGGAAATCCAAGTCCGGGAAACATTGAGGGAGGTCTCAGCTCACTAGAAGAAAAATCCCTGGGTGCAGCGACAAAATCAGGTACAACAAGATTGGAAGAAGTCATTGATTATGCCCAGGTGCCCACAAAAAAAGGGCTAGTATGGATGGATACGCCTGGCCATGACATTGAGCAATTGACAGGCATGGTCGCAGGCGGAGCCCAAATCGTTCTCTTTACTAGTGGAAGAGGCACGCCAACAGGTTCTCCTATTTCACCCGTCATTAAAATCTCAACTAATACACCAATGTTTGACAAGATGAATGAAAATATGGATCTAAATGCTGGTACGATTGTCGATGGATTAGAAACCGTTGATGAAGTGGGCAGGCGCATTATGGAAGAAATTCAACACGTTTCAAACGGAAAACTAACAAAAGCGGAGATATTAAAGCAGCATGACTTTGGTATTTGGAGAATTGGACCGACATTCTAAAACGTAAAAGGAGCTAATGATTATGATATCAACTACATTTGCAACGAAAACATATAAAAATTTCATTAATAATGAGTGGGTGAATGCATCTTCTGGAAATACAATCGAAAGTATTAATCCTGCGGACAAAGAGCCGGTTGGCTACGTACAAAGCTCAACCGAAGATGACTTGAACAAAGCTGTAGCTGCAGCGCACAAGGCAAAAAGGGATTGGCGCAGGCTCGGGCAATCTGCACGTGGACAAATCCTTTTTAAAACGGCCAATATATTGGAAGAAAATCTGGATGAAATTGCTGAAACCATGACTCGCGAAATGGGTAAAACGTTACCGGAAGCAAAGGGTGAAACGGCACGAGGTGTTGCAATCCTGCGTTACTATGCTGGGGAAGGGATGCGGAAAGACGGGGATGTTATACCATCATCCGATAAAGATGCCCTAATGTTTACGAAACGAACCCCCCTAGGTGTTGTAGGGATAATCACACCTTGGAATTTCCCTGTTGCAATACCGATCTGGAAAATGGCTCCAGCTCTTGTTTATGGCAATACAATCGTATGGAAACCTGCTACGGAGGGAGCCGTTACAGCTGCGAAAGTCATGGAATGCTTTACCAAAGCAGGCTTCCCTGAGGGTGTTGTGAATTTTATTACCGGTAAAGGCTCGATCATCGGTCAAGGACTCATCGATCATCCGCTTTTGAATGCGATCACATTTACCGGTTCTGAAAGTGTCGGTCAGAGCGTCGCAAAATCAGCTTCCGCCCGCGGCATAAAATATCAGCTTGAAATGGGTGGAAAAAATCCAGTCATCGTAACGAAAGATGCAAACATCGACCAAGCTGTCGAGGCGGTCATCAGCGGTGGATTTCGTTCTTCCGGCCAGAAATGCACAGCTTCAAGTCGTGTTGTTGTTGAATCATCGGTCTATGATGTTTTTAAGCAAAAACTGGTAGAAGCAGCAGCGAAAATAACGGTTGGCAACGGCCTTCAAGATGGAGTTTGGATGGGCCCTTGTGCAAGCGAAAGTCAGTTCAATACGGTGACGCAGTACATTGAAAAAGGCAAGCAGGAGGGCGCAAAACTCATATATGGCGGGGAGATATTAACTGGCGGAGACTATGGTAGGGGCTTTTTCATCA
The DNA here is from genome assembly GCF_044762675.1 of Peribacillus sp. NPDC096448. Classification (NCBI taxonomy): domain Bacteria; kingdom Bacillati; phylum Bacillota; class Bacilli; order Caryophanales; family Bacillaceae; genus Peribacillus; species Peribacillus sp. NPDC096448. The sequence continues at coordinate 266,120 of NZ_JBIWEU010000002.1, forward strand.
CACCAGCGATTTTTGAAGACGTGACGTCCGAAATGGAGCTTGCACAGGCAGAAATTTTTGGACCAGTTATCGCGCTTATGAAAGCAACCGATCTTGTCGAAGCGATTGACTTGGCAAATGATACGAAATACGGATTGAGTGCATCAATCTTCACATCAAATATTAGCTCAATTTTGGATTTCATTGATGAAATTGAAGCAGGTCTTGTCCGCATTAACGCTGAAAGCGCGGGCGTAGAGTTGCAAGCCCCATTCGGGGGTATGAAAGCATCGAGCACGGGTTCGCGAGAGCAAGGTGAAGCGGCGAAAGAATTTTATACAGCCATAAAAACGGTTTTTATTAAAGGTTCTTAACTAGAGTAAGAGAGGTTTCCAAAATCTCTCTTTCTTCCAAAAAATTTATGCGAGGTGCTTGATGAAAATCATAAAAATATCTTTATACAAAGTTCCACCCCGCTGGCTGTTTTTAAAGATCGATACGGATGAAGGCATTTCCGGCTGGGGAGAGCCTGTCGTGGAAGGGCGAGCTGAAACGGTTAAAGCAGCAGTCAACGAATTGACCGATTATTTGATCGGAAGAAATCCAAACGATATTGAAGACATCTGGCAAACGCTATATCGAGGTGGATTTTACCGTGGGGGGCCAATTTTAATGAGTGCCATTTCCGGAATTGAACAGGCACTATGGGATATAAAAGGAAAATACTTCAATATCCCTGTATACCAAATGCTCGGCGGCAAAGCACGTCAAAAAATTAAAGTGTACTCATGGGTCGGAGGAGACCGACCTATGGATGTAGTTGCTGCCGCAAAAGAAAAACAGAAGAAGGGATTCCTTGCAGTCAAAATGAACGCATCAGAAGAAATGAATTACATAGATAGCTTTTCAAAAGTGGAAGCGGTCATCGAACGCGTTGCTTCAATTAGGGAAGCGGTTGGCAAAGACTTTGGCATCGGTGTGGATTTTCACGGGAGGATTCATAAAACGATGGCAAAGGTGATTGTGAAAGAACTCGAACCATACCGTCCAATGTTCATTGAAGAACCGGTGCTCCCGGAAAACAATGAAGCACTTCGTGAGATTGCCTGGCATACTACGTGTCCCATTGCAACGGGTGAAAGGATGTATACGCGCTGGGGCTTTAAGCAGCTACTTCAGGATGGTTATGTCGATATAATTCAGCCGGATCTGTCTCATACAGGTGGTATTTTAGAAGGAAAAAAAATTGCCGCAATGGCGGAAGCGTATGATGTAGCGATTGCGCCGCACTGCCCGCTCGGTCCGATGACTCTTGCTTCATCCATTCATTTGGACGCAACGACACCGAATTTCATTATTCAGGAGCAAAGCCTTGGTATTCATTACAACGAAGGCATGGACATCCTCGATTATATGAAAAATCCAGAATTATTCGACTATGAAGATGGTTATGTGAACATTCCGGATAATCCGGGTCTCGGGGTGGAAATCGATGAGGAGAAAGTGATGCAGGCAGCAGAGACCGGACATGATTGGAAAAACCCAATTTGGCGTAATGAAGATGGGAGTATCGCTGAATGGTAATAAAAGGAGGGGAAATAATGGACTTTCATGGCATCATTCCACCGGTAGTCACCTTATTTGATGAAACGGGGAACTTGGATATGGAGTTGAACAGAAGGTATATCGACCTATTAATCTCACGGAATATTGACGGTATTTTGTTGATGGGTAGTTCAGGTGAGTTCTCATCACTTACAACGGAAGAAAGGAAATTATATGTACGTGAAATGTTAAAGCACATTAATGGACGAGTGCCAGTTATGGTCGGCGTTGGGCATACCGCATTAAAAGAGGTGCAAGAACTGACTTCATATGCAGAAGAGCATGGAGCGAACGGCGTTCTGGTAGTAAACCCATATTACTGGAAGCTGTCTGACGAGCAATTATATCGACATTTCTCCAGCGTAGCGAATCATACTAATCTGCAAGTTTTCATTTATAACATCCCGCTCTTGACCGGACAAAATTTATCAATCGAATTGATTAAAAAATTAGCCCAAGATCATTCAAACATTGCAGGTATTAAAGAGACGGTCAGTGATTTCGGCCACCTTCGTCAAGTGCTGGCGGAAGTGAAGAAAGTTCGCAGTGATTTCAGAGTCTTCTCCGCGTTTGACGAGCATTTGCTTCCGGCTCAAAGGATTGGTGCAGCGGGAAGCATTAATGGAAGCGCTGTCTTTGCCCCGGAAATATCCGTACATTTATATGAATCGTATCATAAAGGGGATCTTGCTGAAGCACAGAAAAATCATCAAATGATTTCAAAACTGATGGATGTGTACAATTACGGTCCGACATTTTTTACAGCCATGAAAGAAGCGGTTCATCAGCGCTGGTTTGACGTTGCGGCTGGACACCGTCCCCCATGCGATGTATACCCTGATGATTTGAGTGACAAAGTAGCTGCTCTTTTAAAAAATATAAATATGAAAGAAGGCGTCCAAAAATGAAAGAATCACGCGACTTGCTCGAAAAATTAGGCTACCCATCAACTGATCTTAAAGAACTTCCTACATCAACGAAAACATTTCCGGACGGTGCTCAATACCGCGTTGAACTGCCAAGTGTAGAAGGTCCAGCGGCACTAAAAGAAACATTGAAAGAAATTGACCGACTCGGTTTGACCATTCACCGAATATCTCAGGGCAGCGGCATCATGCTTCAAACGGATGAAGAGATTAAAGAAATGTGTGAAATGACAGCAGAGCGCGGCATGGAGCTCAGTTTGTTTGTCGGTCCCAGGGGTTCATGGGATGTCAGCGCAGGACCGCTTACGGCAGGAGGAAAATCCCAGGGAATCCGCCATGAAGGATCCGACCAGCTTGTTTATGCCATGGAAGACTTGAAAAGAGGAGCTGCACTTGGTCTTCGCGGTGCGTTGGTTGCGGATGAAGGACTCCTCCTTTTAACGAAAGAAATGAAAAAATTCGGACAGCTTCCGGAAGACTTTGTTGTAAAAGTATCGGTTCAAATGGGTTCATCCAATCCAGTATCCGTTAAATTAATGGAAGACATCGGAGCGGATACCTATAACGTGCCACCTGCATTAACGCTGCCTAAACTTGCAGCAATCCGGCAATCAATAAACATTCCAATTGATTTATACGTTGAAGTTCCGGATACCTTCGGCGGTTTTCTTCGCTATTATGAAATACCGGAAATTATCCGTGTATTGGCGCCTGTATATATCAAATTCGGTCTTCGTAATCACCCGGATGTATACCCATCAGGGAAACAATGGGAAAGTACGAACATCTCACTCGCTCAAGAACGTGTACGTCGTGCCTCAATTGGTATTCAAATGATCGAACGATATTTTCCAGAAGCCAAAACATCGAAACTCGGTGCAGAAGGACTCGGTATTGCAAAAATTGAAAAGGCAGCAGCGAAATAGATGTCTGGTATTACAAGAAAGGAGTTGAGCCCAAATGCCCTTTAAAATATTATTAACGGATTACGAATTTGACCATTTGAAATATGAAGAAGAGATTTTTCAAAAAAGCGGTCTGGAAATCGATTTCATCAAAGCGCAATGCAAAACTGAAGAAGAAGTAACGGAGCAGGCAAAAGAAGTGGATGCAATTTTAAATCAATATGCTCCTATTTCACGGCGAGTCATCGAGTCGCTTGAAAACACCAAAATCATTTCCCGCTATGGGGTTGGCGTCAATACAATTGATCTCAATGCGGCTAAAGAAAAGGGGATTACTGTCGCCAATGTACCGGATTATGGCATGGAAGAAGTATCGAATCATGCATTGGCACTTTTACTTTCGTCGGCGCGGAAAGTGACACTGTTAAATAAGGAAGTGAAAAAAGGTAACTGGGACTTCAAAGTGTGTGTCCCGATTCACCGTTTTAACGAACAAACGGTTGGGGTTCTAGGCTTTGGCCGGATTCCGCGCCGTTTCATTGAAAAAGTGAAACCGCTCGGTTTTAAAACCGCTGCTTATGACCCTTTCGTATCGACGGCAGACATGGCTGCTGTCGGGGTTCAAAAAATGGATCTCGACGAAATTATAGGCGAAGCCGATTATTTGTCGATCCATGTGCCCTTAATTGATGATACATACCACCTGATCAATGAGGAGCGCCTTAAACAGATGAAGAGAAATGCGGTCATCATTAACACGGCACGTGGACCGATAATCGATGAAAAAGCACTTTCTGATGCACTTGAAAAAGGGATCATTGCAGGTGCAGCACTTGATGTGACAGAAAATGAGCCGGTCCGAATCGATAGCCCGCTAATCACAATGGACAATGTCATCATTACGCCGCACAGCGCCTGGTATTCTGAGGAAGCGATGGTTGAACTTCGTCAAAAAGCAGCAAGAAATATCATTCAGGTCTTAAAAGGGGAAAAAACACCATACGCATTAACCTAAGAAAGGGGAAAAATATGAAAATAGCAACTTTTTCCGTGCAAACCGAACAGCACATCGGTCTTGTTCAAGATGATCAAATTATCAGCTTAACGGCTCTCGGTCCAGAAGAATTTCCTGCTTGCATGAAAAAATTCATAGAACGAAGCAGCGAGTTACGCACACGTGCTGAACAGTTAATCGAGCAAAGGATGAATGAGGATGCTATATTCAAACCGTCAGAAGTGAAAATACTGCCGCCAATCGCAAAGCCGGATAAAATCATTTGCGTAGGACTTAACTATTTTGATCATTGCAAGGAAACGGGGATGGAGCCGCCTGTTTCGCCAGTCATTTTTTCAAAATATTCGAATGCGATTGCAGGTCATAATGATGCGATTGAAATCCCAATTAATTCAAACGAGGTCGACTTTGAAGCAGAACTTGCGTTTGTCATTGGAAGAGAAGCGAAACATGTATCAGAAGATGAGGCAATTGAATACGTCTTTGGCTATACAATTATGAATGATATAAGTGCGCGAGATTTGCAATTTCAGGACGGGCAGTGGTCAAGGGGCAAAACGGCAGACACATTTGCACCATTAGGTCCTGTTATCGTTACACATGATGAAGTGGGCGATCCCCACAAACTAGCGATTAAGCTTGAATTAAACGGTGAAATTATGCAGGATTCAAATACAAGTAACCTAATTTTTACGGTTCCGAAAATCATATCATTTTTATCACAGTCCATGACACTAATGCCTGGTGATTTGATTGCAACTGGTACGCCACCTGGCGTTGGAATGGGGCGGAATCCGAAAATCTGGTTGAAAAATGGTGACCGGATAAACATTAGCATTGAGAAGATCGGCACGCTTTCTAATTACGTAAAAGCATGATAAGAGAAAGAGGATGATGATATGGATGTTGTAACCATCGGTGAAACAATGACAGTGTTTACCCCGAATGAAGAAGGCCCACTTCGCCACGCCCGATCGTTTTCAATGAAGTTTGGCGGTGCGGAATCCAATGTTGCAATCGGGTTAAGCCGACTCGGTCATAGGTCACGCTGGATAAGCCGTCTCGGCGAGGATGAATTTGGAGATGCCATGCAATCGTTTATTCGCGGAGAAGGCGTTGATGTGTCATATGTAACTCGTGACCCTGATGCACCTACCGGGGTTTTTTTTAAAGAATTCAGAGGGCTGAATGATACTAGAGTTTATTATTACCGGAAAGACTCGGCAGCTAGCAAAATGACAGCAGAATTACTATCGGAAATTGCCATTCAAGACGCCGCTTATCTCCATATTACCGGGATTACCCCTGCACTGGGGAATTCGTGTCAGTCGCTCTTGGATAAAGCAATCCGCATTGCTAAAGAAACCGGAACAAAAATCGTCTTCGATCCGAATATTCGTTTGAAAATATGGGGTGATGAAAATGAAGCACGTCACATCATAACAAAGTACGCCTCGGAAAGTGATATCGTCATGCCTGGGGTGACCGAAGCTGAATTTTTATACGGTTCCCATTCTCCGGAAGATTTTGTCGATCACTTCCATGAACTCGGTGTCGAAACAGTCTTACTTAAATTGGGCAAAGAAGGCTGTTTAATTTCTGCCCCGTCTGTACCGAAAACATACGTTCCTGGATTCTTTGTTGAACGGGTCGTTGATCCCATCGGTGCTGGGGATGCTTTTGCATCCGGTGTACTTTCAGGCATGCTGGATGGCCTGCCGCTAGATGAAGCCGTAAGACGTGGAAATGCCATGGGAGCAATGGTTACGATGGTAAATGGCGATGTGGAGGGTTTGCCGGTCCGTGCAGACCTCAATTTGTTCATGAGTGGCGTCACAGATGATGTAACGAGATAGAAAGGTGGAAAAAATGACTAAACTAGAAGAGCTTAAACATGGGAAGCTGGTAGCCGTCATTCGCGGTGCACGCCCCGATCAAATTATACCAATCGCTCGAGCCTTGAAAGAAGGAGGCATCCGAACTCTCGAAATTACAGTAGAAACACCCAAAGTGTGCCGTTTAATTGATAGAGTAAAAGAGGAGTTCGGTGATGATATAATTGCGGGTGCCGGAACAGTATTGGATCCTGAAACGGCCCGTGCGGTCATCATGGCGGGAGCGGAATTTATCTTTTCTCCAACCGTCAATGTCCAAACGATTAAAATGGCGAAGCGCTATGGCGTTATTAGTATCCCTGGGGCACTCACACCAACCGAAATATTGACTGCTTATGAGCATGGAGCTGACATTATCAAAGTTTTTCCGGCAGATGCACTTGGTGTTAGCTATTTTAATAATCTTAAAGGGCCGCTTCCTCACATCCCTCTAATGCCAACTGGCGGGGTCAACCTTGACAACCTCGCTTCTTTTTTTAAGGCAGGGGCCATCGCGGCGGGACTTGGTGGTTCATTGATCAATCCCGCGAAATTGAATACAGGTGAAGATTACGACAGGCTGGCAGAAACGGCAAAAAAATTCTCAGCTATCGTACAAAGCTAAAGTCGTCCGTCGCTTATATGATTACCAGTTCAATAAGAGCCGGAAATGAAAGTAAGACTGTGATATTTCCTCCTTTTCAATCTTTTTGTGGTCCATCAAGGGTGTTATTGCTTGTGGACAGTGGGATAAATTCAGACAAACTTAGAAAGGGGAAAAGTGCTATGTTACTAGAAAAGTACAGAAATCTGCAGGATATTCTCCAAAAAATGGAGTCGGTTGTGGTCGCTTTTTCAGGAGGGGTGGACAGCACGTTTTTGCTTAAGGTCGCTATCGATACTTTGGGTTATGAAAATGTGTTAGCCATTACAGCAGATTCGGAAACCTATCCATCGAGTGAGCTGAAAGAAGCCCTTATGCTATCAAAATGGATTGGTGCCAAACATCATGTCATTCAAACTTCGGAGTTAGCCATCCCTGGATACACTGTAAATGATCAAAATCGCTGTTATTTTTGTAAAAGTAGTTTATTTGACAACCTGCTTCCTATTCTTGAAGAATATGAATTCAATAATATTATTTATGGGGTTATTGCTGATGATGCTAACGAATTTCGTCCAGGCATGAAAGCAGCTAAAGAAAAAGGAATCAGGGGACCACTTCTAGAAGCCGATTTATTCAAAGAAGAAATAAGAGTATTATCCAAGGAAGCCGGGTTGCCAACCTGGAATAAACCGTCATTTGCTTGCCTGTCATCACGTATTGCATACGGCGATATCATTACAAAGGAAAAATTGACGAAAGTGGATAAGTCAGAGGCTTACTTAAAATCATTGGATATTCACCAAGTAAGAGTCAGGACGCAAGAGGATACTGCCAGAATTGAGGTTGAACCCATTGAAATGCCGCGAGTGCTTCAATACCATGTGGCGATCACAAAACGACTAAAGCAATTTGGTTATAAGTATGTATCAATGGATCTCACTGGATATACAAGCGGAAGTATGAATATAGCGCTTAAAAAGGAAGAAATGTCATGATTGACGATATTTTGGAGCAGGTTCAAAATGGTTCATTGACAGCAGTGGAGGCCAAGAAAAAACTTGAATCATATGAAAATTTAGGGTTTGTAAAAATCGATCATCATCGTAAAAGGAGACAAGGATTTCCCGAAATTGTGTTTGGAGAAGGTAAAACTGCCGAACAGATTTTAACGATTGTCCAATCGCTGCGGATAAGGAATGATTCTGTTCTTGTGACTCGCATTTCCCTGGAAAAAGCAGTATTTGTACAAAATGTATGTAGTGATTTTGAGTATAACGAGATTGCACGGACACTTGCTTGGGTTAAAGAAAAGCCGAAATCCATCGGGGCATATATTGCAATAGTATGCGCCGGGACATCAGATTTGGCCGTTGCTGAAGAAGCAGCCGTGACGGCCGAAACTCTAGGTATTCCCGTCAGGCGTATATACGATGTAGGCGTTGCCGGGCTTCATCGCCTCCTTGATAATATAGACGAGATAAGAAGTGCTACCGTATCAGTTTGTGTCGCGGGGATGGAAGGGGCACTTCCGAGTGTTTTAGGAGGGCTTGTCACGAATCCAATTATTGCTGTGCCGACAAGTATCGGGTACGGTGCGAATTTTAACGGTTTATCTGCACTTTTATCAATGCTCAATTCATGCGCATCAGGTGTAAGTGTGGTGAACATCGATAATGGATTTGGTGCAGCATACAATGCAGCGCTTATTTACAAACTTGTACATGAAAAGGAGATCAATGATGATGAGGACATTATATTTTGACTGCTTTTCCGGCATAAGCGGAGATATGGTAATTGGAGCGTTGATCGATGCAGGTGCAGACCCTTTACAAATGGAAAAAGAGTTAAAAAAGCTGAACATGGATGAAGAATATACTCTGTCTTGGAGGAAGATCGTCAAAAATGGCATTACGAGTACTAAATTTGATGTCATTCTTACCAGTAAATCAGAGCAACCATTTGATCACAGCCACAGTCATGAACACGAACACAGCCACGTTCATGAACACAGCCATAGCCACAGTCATGAACACGAACACAGCCATAGCCACAGTCATGAACACGAACACAGCCACAATCAAGGACACGAACACAGCCACAATCAAGGACACGAACACAGCCACGCTCATGAACACAGCCATAGCCATGTGCTTCATCACCATCATGACAGCCGTACTTACAAACAAATAGTGGAGGCAATCAAAGTCGCAAACTTTAATGAATCGGTAACGAACATGTCACTCGCCATTTTCAAGAAGATTGGTGAAGCGGAAGGGCGTATACACGGGCTTCCACTGGAAAAAGTACACTTTCACGAAGTAGGAGCGGTAGATTCGATAATAGATATAATCGGTACAGCGATTTTAATTGATCAGATAGGTATTGAATCGGTTCAGTCATCAGCCATTCCAACGGGATCTGGACATATACATATTGATCACGGCATATATCCGGTTCCTGCTCCTGCCACGCTTGAAATATTAAAAGGGGTACCGATTGCCTCTAACGTTATTCGTTCTGAATTAGCAACGCCGACTGGTGCTGCCATAGCTTCGGCTTTAGCTGAAACATTCGGCTCGCTTCCAGCCATGACTGTCGAATCGATTGGCTATGGTGCCGGCACAAAAACATTTGAAAATCATCCGAACGTCCTTCGCGTTATCATAGGAGAGACTCAATGAACCGCCCGCCTGATCATGAGCATCTTGATGAACAAATGGTGAAAATGGAAGTGAATCTAGATGATATTTCCGGTGAATGGCTTGGCCATGTAATGGATTTGTTGTTCGAATCAGGAGCAAATGATGTATTTTATACGCCAATCTATATGAAAAAAAATCGACCGGGGGTGTTATTGCAGCTTCTCTGTTCACAACAGTTGATTTCAAAAATTAAGAAGGTATTATTTTCTGAAACGACGACTCTCGGGATACGCTACTATCCGCTTACCGTGCACAGGCTTGAACGATCTTTTTTACAAGTACATACACAATGGGGGGAAGTGACGATAAAGGGAGGGTTCCATGAGGGCTTATCCATACAGCAGGCACCTGAATATGAAGATTGCCGTAAAATTGCCGTACAGAACAATATACCTCTTAAAAGGGTGTATGAAGAAGTTTGGAAGTGTCTCGGGGAGGTCGAAGAGAAATGAGTTTGGTGTCGATTCTTACATTAGGATTCCTATTGGGGATAAAGCATTCGTCAGAACCGGATCATGTAATTGCAATAGCAACCACGGCAGGAAATACGAAAAAATTATCACGTTCCACTCTAACGGGGGTGTATTGGGGAATAGGCCATACATGTACGCTGTTTCTAATAGGTATGCTATTCATTTGGATGAAAGGGGAAATTCCAGTTTCGTTAAGCATGACGTTGGAATTCGGCGTTGGTATTATGCTCGTTATGCTAGGGGCGAGAAGTTTATTTAAAGCTTGCCCTGATATCACGAGCGACAAAGATAGATTTCGGCCTTTTTTGGTGTCTGCTTTAATTGGTTTCGTCCATGGTCTCGCGGGCAGTGCCGCAATGGTCATTCTAACGATGTCGACCGTAACCGGTATAGGCGAAGGATCCATCTATATCATTATATTTGGCGCAGGGACAATTATTGGCATGCTGTGCTTTACAACTATACTAGGCATACCGTTCGCTTTGAAAGGAAAGGACATCGTTTTAAACCGAATCTTCATCAAACTGGCGGGAGCTATAAGTTTTGCATTCGGACTGTATTATATATACAAATTGGGTGTAACAGAAGGCTTGTTTGCGCTCTGGGCTAATTGATTTATTTTATAAATGACTGGAAGAATCTTAGGCTGTCTAAACGCATAGACAGTCTCTTTTTTATACTAGGAGGTTCCTCAGAAAGAAAAGGGCCCCAACTGACAGAAAAGCTTGTCTTTACAGGCACACTTCAATGGACATGTCCATGCAATTTTGGGGGTATTTTGTAACGGTTATGAATCTCCAATTATTATTCTGCAATTATTTATTTGTAGTTGGGTTGGGCTGGACAATAAAAATAAGACCCTATGACAAGCCATTTTTTAAGAATGGCAGTGTCGTAGGATCTCTTAGCTTTTTACATAGAAAGTCAAGAAATCTAGGTTTTGCTCCGGCCCTAGGCAGATAAACGTTTGTTTTTCCTTTGGAGAATCCATATTTCAATTGCACCAGAGCCAAGCAATACTCCTGAAACAATGAAGATAAGTCCAATGAAATGTGCAGGAACAAGGGCTTCATTGAGGAAAAATGCTGCCCCTAACAAAGAGAATAAAGTATTTAAGTTAAGAAATATGGAAGATTCGGCTGCTCCTACTTTACCAATGGCATAATTATAGCTCATGTGCCCGAGGGCAGTGGCAAAAATAGCGGAGAAAAAGAAAGCTCCCCAGATGGATGGCGGTGCCGTTGCCAGTGAAGATAAGCCCTCTGGTTCCTTCCATAAGCTGATGGCAAAAAGAATAAAAGACCCGATAAGCATCATGTAGCCGGTTAGTAATCGTGGATCCATTGTTTTTGAGGCTTTATTAATAAGTATGAAACTCAATGCCTGTGAAAGAATGGAAAGCAAAATATCCACATCCCCAAGATTAATAGAATGAAGTCCTCCGCTTCCTGCCATAACGGTAAAACTCACACCCAGTGCACCGCAGATAAAGCCAAGAAGCCTGATTAACGTGGGTTTTTTTCGAAAGAAAATCATGGTCAAGATGACAGTCAATATTGGTCCCATGCCCAAAATCAGTCCAGCATTCGAGGCGGAAGTCTTCGTCAATCCCTCAGCTAAAAAATAATGATGAAAAACCACACTCAAAAGCGCTCCTCCAAAAACGTAGAAAAGTTCACTTTTTTTAGGAAGGCGTATTAGTCCAAAGAAGAAAAGGATAATAATGACTATAAGAGAAGCAGTAAAAATTCTCATAGAAGTTATCGTTACGGGCTGCGTATTGGCAACTAAAATTTTAATAACTGAGACATTTAACCCCCATGTAATCATTATTCCGGTCAGTAAGATGTATATTCTCAAAAAACTCATTCCAAACAACCTTTCAAACTTATTTAACAATTGATATATTATACAACTTTCTCCAAATTAATAGCAAAGAGTAAATTTGATTGAAAGCCCTCGTGGGAAAAATCGGAAACTCTCAATCATTAATAAAGAAGGGGTAAACAGTTTCTTCTGTTTTTCCTTAATATGGTTTTTTATGATATATTTTGCTGAAATTTAATATGGAAAAATATCAAATAAAAATAAAATTATAAATTATCAAAATTTTCTATTGTTTTTGATAGGGTTTTCATTTACAATTTCCTTATGATTTACCAAACCGGTTTAGTAAAAAACTAAATCGATTTAGCTAACAACCATAATGAAAGTGATATGATCAAATGTTTTTGTTTTTATTTGTGATTGTTCGAAAGAAGGAGGTACTGTATTGTCATCAAAATATGGTGTTTTAACGCTGGGTGACGCCATGATTACGCTAAATCCGGAAGAGACAGGACCTTTAAGATTCGTTAACCGTTTTGAGCGAAAGGTAGGAGGCGCTGAACTGAATTTTGCGATTGGTTGTGCAAGGCTTGGCATGCGGGCAAAATGGATAAGCCGTTTAGGTAAGGATGAGTTCGGTAAAGTTATTTATAATTTCGCTCGTGGAGAAGGCGTGGACATGAGTGATGTTGCCTATGTAAATGGATATCCAACATCTCTCAACTTTAAAGAAATTAGGGAGGATGGTTCCGGAAAGACATTTTATTACCGCTATCAATCTCCCATCTTAACTTTAGAGCCGGGAGATATAACAGAGAAGATGTTTGAGGAGATTGATATAGTCCACCTTACTGGAGTATTTTTGGCTATAGATCCGAAAAATGTGTATATTGCCAAGAGGGTAATGGAAATTGCAAAACAAAAAAATATACCTGTTTCTTTTGATCCGAATATCCGCTTAAAGCTATGGTCCATCGAGGAAGCAAGATCAGTTTATTATGATATTTTTCCAAATGTTGATATTTTGCTTACAGGTTTAGATGAAATAAGATTGATCATCGGTACTGACTCAAAAGAATCTTTGGCGGAATTTGCAAAGGTGAATGCTATTGATCAGCTTGTCATTAAGGACGGGAAACATGGTTCAAAACTATATACCAAAAGTGAATGGCATGAAAAAGAAGCCTTCCCTGTTATACCTGTAGATACTGTTGGTGCGGGAGATGGTTATGATGCCGGTTATATTTACGGATACCTTAATGGCTTATCGATTGATGAAAGATTGGCATTCGCAAATGGTGTAGGAGCTCTTGTCACCACTGTTGCAGGGGACAATGAAGGATTACCATATTTGGATGAAGTAATGCCTTTCATACAGAATGAGACTGTAATAGAAAGATAGATGGCTGAAAGAAATGAGGGGAGAAAATGGCAACAGTAACGATACAAGCCGAGGAAGCAAAACGATTAGTCATACAACAGCTGACCAAAGTGGGTTTGAATGAAGAAAATGCCGGAAAAATTGCGGAAGTATTGGTTCATGCCGATCTCAGAAATGTCAATTCCCATGGTGTTTTGCGAACAGAGCATTATGTGAACCGTTTACAGGCAGGAGGTATAAATCCCGATGCCCAGATTTCCTTCCAAAAGACAGGGCCCGTTACCGGTGTAGTTGATGGGGATGATGGATTTGGGCATGTGATTAGTGACGTGGCCATGGACCATGCAATCGAAATGGCTAGAGATAATGGCGTTGGAATGGTGACTGCTTTTAATAGCAGCCATTGCGGAGCACTAAGCTATTTCGTTCAAAAAGCCGCTGATGCAAAGTTGATTGGCATCGCGATGTCACATACGGATAAAGTCGTGGTCCCGTTCGGGGGAAAAACATCATTTCTTGGTACCAACCCAATCGCTTACGGAGTTCCTGCTAAAACGAAGAAGCCCTTTATTCTTGATATGGCAACATCCAATGTTGCATTGGGGAAAATTCTCCAGGCACGCGAAGAGGGAAAGGAAATCCCTGAAGGATGGGGTGTTGATGAAAATGGAGCTGCGGTCACAGATCCGAATAAAGTCGTTTCCCTTTCCACTTTCGGAGGCCCAAAAGGCTATGGTCTATCGGTAATTGTAGATGTGTTTTCTGGATTATTGGCCGGTGCGGCATTTGGCCCGCACATTGGGAAAATGTATGACGATCTTGATAAGAAACGGAAGCTGGGACATTATTTTTGTGTAATTAATCCTTCGTTCTTTACGGATACTGATATATTTTTAGAGCAAATGGATCAAATGATCGAAGAGCTGCAACAGGTTGAACCTGCTCCAGGGTTTGATCGCGTATATGTACCGGGTGAGATTGAACAAATCAATGAAGAAAAAAACCTGAAACAAGGTATTACGATTGCATCAAGTGTTTATGAATTTCTTACAAAGTAGGTGGGAGAAATGAAAGCGGTTCAAGTACGGAAAGCTCATGAACTTATCACACAAGAAGTGGAAAAACCACGGATTTCGAACTCGACGGATGTCCTTGTAAAAGTAAAAAGAGTCGGGATTTGTGGATCGGATATGCATATTTACCATGGTACGAATCCTCTTGCTACGCTGCCGCGAGTCGTTGGGCATGAAGTAGCGGGGGAAGTTGTGGAGATAGGACAAGGCGTCGAGGGAATAAAAGTCGGGGACCACGTTGTTATTGAGCCCATCAGTTATTGCGGGAAGTGTTACGCCTGCCGCAAGGGCCGTCAAAATGTTTGTGAAAAACTGTCCGTTTTTGGCGTACATGAAGATGGTGGGATGAGAGAATGGTTCGTCCTTCCCGAGAAACAATTGCATGTTGTGGATTCCTCTTTAGATTGGGAAGAAATAGTATTGGCTGAGCCATACACCATCGGCGCACAGGCCGTTTGGAGAGGCGAAGTGGAGGAAGGGGAAACGGTGCTTATCCAGGGAGCTGGGCCTATTGGGATTTGCATATTAAAGATGGCAAAGCTTCAAGGAGCATCAGTGATGATAACGGATTTAAGTGATGAGCGTTTGGAATTCGCTAAAGAAAGCGGCGCCGATATCACCGTCCATGCGGGAAAGGAAGATGTTCAAAAAAGGGTGGAAGAATGGACGAATGGAGAAGGGGCCAACGTTGTCATTGATGCAGTATGCTTGCCGATGACATTTGAATTGTCCTTTGATGTCGTATCAACGGCGGGCCGGATTGTAGTACTCGGTTTTGATGAACGTCCTTCATCGATTTCCCAACTACCAATCACTAAAAAGGAAGTATCGGTTAAAGGATCTAGATTGCAAACCAATCAGTTCCCAAAAGTGGTTGAACTTTTAAATGAAGGAAAACTCAGACATGAAGGTTTAGTTACCCATACATTTTCGCTCGATGATATCCAGGAAGCATTTAATTTTGTGGAGAATCATCCCGAACAAGTTCGAAAAGCGATCATCGTTTTTAATTAAGGGGGCAGGAGTTATGGATAAACATTCAATCATTCATCGAATAAAGGAAACGAAAGTTGTAGCTGTTATCCGGGGACGGGATGCGAATGAGGCGGCACTACTGTCCAAAGCAGCTGTGGAAGGCGGTGTTCGGGCAATAGAATTGACTTATACAACACCGGTAATTGAAGATGCTTTCAAAGAACTGCAGAATACGGATGCACTCTTAGGAGCAGGATCGGTACTTGATTCTGAAACGGCTCGACATGCAATTTTAGCTGGTGCCAATTTTATCGTCAGTCCCTATTTTGTCAGTGGTGTAGCCGAACTTTGTAATCGATACGGCATTCCCTATATGCCTGGTTGCATGACAATTAAAGAAATGGCAACGGCAACGGAAGCAGGTTGTGATGTTTTGAAGTTATTTCCGGCAAACCATTTTGAACCTTCTTTCATCAAGTCGGTCAATGGACCACTGCCTAATGTAAGAATCATGCCAACCGGCGGAATTAATTTGGATAACATGAAGGA
Organism: Peribacillus sp. NPDC096448; assembly: GCF_044762675.1. Classification (NCBI taxonomy): domain Bacteria; kingdom Bacillati; phylum Bacillota; class Bacilli; order Caryophanales; family Bacillaceae; genus Peribacillus; species Peribacillus sp. NPDC096448. Next base: position 282,011 of record NZ_JBIWEU010000002.1, read on the forward strand.
CTGGCTCAATGCAGGCGCGGTAGCAATCGGGATCGGCAGTGACTTGAACAAAGCCTATATAAATGGCTCCCATGAAGCAGCAGTGGAATTAAGCGGAAAATACATGCAAAAGATTGCGGAATGACGGAGGTGCATGATGAACATTACATTTAGATGGTACGGGAAAGACAATGATACAGTTACATTGGAGCACATTAAACAGATTCCTGGAGTGAAAGGGATTGTCTGGGCACTACACCAAAAACCTGTTGGAGAGGTATGGGAAAAGGAAGAAATTAAAGAAGAAATCGAGTATATCCAATCATTTGGTTTTCACACGGATGTAGTAGAAAGTGTAAATGTCCATGAATCGATTAAATTGGGTAACGAAGACCGCATGATATATATAGAGAAATACAAAGAGACGATCCGAAATCTTTCGGAAGCTGGAGTGAAAGTCATTTGTTATAACTTCATGCCGATCTTTGATTGGACTCGAACGGAAATGTTCCATCCTTTGGAAGATGGCTCAACTGCCCTATTTTATGAAAAGGCGAAAGTGGATACGTTAGAACCGCAAGATTTGATTCGTACTGTGACGGAAGCTTCAGATTTAACTTTACCAGGTTGGGAACCAGAAAAGATGGGTCGGATTTCTGAATTATTCGAAGCTTACAAAACTGTCGACGAGGAGCAGCTATGGGAGAGTCTTGAAATATTCCTAAAAGAAATATTACCTGTTGCAGAGGCTTGCGGCATTAAAATGGCTATTCATCCGGATGATCCGCCGTGGTCCATTTTTGGATTGCCAAGAATCATCACCGGAGAATCGAGCTATGAAAAACTGATCTCGATTTCGGATTCACCATCGAATGCGTTTACTATGTGTACAGGATCGATGGGGGCAAATCCTGAAAATGATATGGTCCAAGTGGCTAAAAAGTATGCAAACCGTTCTCCTTTCTCCCATATACGAAATGTGAAGATTTATGAAAATGGTGACTTTGTGGAAACATCCCATCATACCCAGGATGGATCCATCAATATACAGGGCGTCGTGGAAGAATTGAATAAGCAAAATTATACTGGTTATGTCAGACCGGATCATGGCCGCCATATATGGGGTGAAGATTGCCGTCCAGGTTACGGTTTATATGACCGAGCATTGGGAATCATGTATTTGCTTGGATTATGGGATGCATATGAAGCTGGTAAATCAGGTGGGGTATCATGATTCCCATCCATGAAAACTTATCGAACAGGGTGGCGGTGATCACTGGAGGCAGCGGAGTTTTATGTTCCAAAATGGCTGTGGAATTGGCTCGTCATGGTGTCAGGATAGCTATATTGAACAGAACGGCCGAAAAAGGGCAAGAAGTGGTTGAACTCATTGAACAAACAGGGGGCACTGCGATATCCATTGCGGCAGACGTTTTGGATAGAGCCTCATTGGATAATGCAAGAGGGAAAATAATAGAAACATTCGGAAGAGTGGATCTATTAATAAATGGGGCGGGAGGTAATCATCCTGATGCCATTACAGTTCCAGAGAAATATGGGGAAGAAGCAGCTGGGAAATCCTTTTTTGATTTGGATGAAAATGGTTTCTCCCAAGTTTTTGCCAGTAATTTCACCGGTACATTTTTGGCCAGTCAGGTTTTTGGGAAAGAATTATTGCAAGCGGAAGCCCCAGTTATCGTAAATGTATCTTCCATGAGCGCCTACGCTCCAATGACTAAAGTGCCGGCATACAGCGCTGCCAAAGCTTCGATAAATAATTTTACGATGTGGATGGCTGTTCATTTTGCCGAAGCAGGTTTACGGGTGAATGCCATTGCTCCAGGATTCTTTTTGACGAAGCAAAATCGGGATCTCCTGCTTAATGAAGATGGCAGCTTTACAGCAAGGTCTAATAAAATCATTAATTCAACACCCATGAAGCGTTTTGGGCAGCCGGAAGATTTACTTGGTACCTTGCTTTGGCTCGTTGATGAATCCTACTCGGGCTTTGTCACGGGAATTACGGTACCGGTCGATGGTGGTTTCATGGCATACTCAGGCGTCTGAATTCAGGTCCAATAAAAAGGCAAACAAGTGACCGTGATTAAATTAGTTCCATGGTATGGGAAATTGACTTTTTACTGCATCAGAAGGTGATTGTAAAGCTTTACTTATTATAATAGAATATTCCTTATATATCTAAGCCATTTTGTTAGGCAGAGAATTGAAATCACACGATAGGAATGAATGAAATGAAAACCATTACAATTACTGATGTCGCCAATCACGCGAAAGTATCAAAAAGCACAGTTTCCCAATACCTGAATAAACGCTACGAATATATGAGTGAAAAAACCAGGAAAAAAATTGAAGAAACCATAGAAGAGTTAAACTATCAGCCTAATATAATAGCGCGCAGTTTAAAACAAAAGTCCACTTTTACCGTTGGGGTAGTGGTTGCCAATATCCTTCACACGTTTTCAACGCAAGTTATTAGAGCGATAGAAAACTACTTTTATGAACAAGGGTTCCATATTATCGTATGCAATGCAGATGACAATCCTGAAAAGGAAAAGAATTATATTGAAATGCTAAGAGCTAAACAAGTGGATGGGATCATCATTTTCCCCACAGGGGACAACCTTGATTTATATCAACGTATGAAGAGTGATCAATTCCCGATTGTTTTCATGGATAGGACGATCCAGGAATTGAATATTGCTACAGTCATGCTCGATAACCACCTTGCTTCCAAGTTGGCGATCGATCGGTTTATTGAAAAGGGTCTTGAACACATTGCAATCATAACCACTTCAATAATACGCGATATCAGTCCTCGAATCGAACGGATTCAAGGGTACAAGGATTCACTCGCGTCACATGGGATACCATTTAATTCTGAATATATTAAAACCGTGAATGCTGACGAAATTCCGCTTGCGCTTTCAGAATTTTTCGAATTGGAAAAGCCGCCTCAAGCCATATTGGCAGGAAATGATATCGTACTTAATGAAGTATTGCGATACATGAAACAGCATGAAATCAATATACCTGATGACATAGCGGTCATAGGAATCGATGATGTACCATATGCCAGTTTCTATACACCGACCATCACAACGGTTAATCAGCCAGCCATTGAAATGGCCAACTTGGCAGCGGAGTTACTGCTTAGTCAAATTAATAAAACAGGAAATGAGGATACAAGCGTGCATCGCTTGAAACCGACTTTGCTTTCAAGGAATTCTTGCTAGAAACGGATGTAAGATTCCTGTAAAAAAGAAAGCGCTTTTTTACGGGAATTCTAAACCGATTTAGTTAAAGGTCATATAGGCTTTACTCTTGGTTATTAAATGGAAACGTTTCCAAAAATGCAGCTGCATTTACGAAATTATAGGGGGTACTTTATGTTTTCGAATGGTAGAGGAATGGTTATCGTATTCTTGTTCTTGGCAGGGGTAATAAATTATCTAGACCGATCTGCACTGTCCATTGCAGCTCCGTTCATCCAAGATGATTTATCTTTAACAGCAACACAGATGGGAATTATCTTTAGTAGCTTTTCAGTTGGTTATGCCATATTTAACTTTCTTGGAGGAATGGCGTCCGATAAATGGGGAGCAAAGCTCACGCTTTTCGTGGCGATGATCGTTTGGTCTGTATTCAGCGGTGCACTTGTACTTGCTGTCGGTTTTGCCAGTATGATAGTCATCCGCATCCTGTTTGGGATGGGCGAAGGTCCTCTTTCGGCAACCATCAATAAAATGGTGAATAACTGGTTCCCGGCAAATCAACGGGCATCAGTCGTTGGTTTGACGAATAGCGGGACGCCGCTTGGTGGCGCCATTGCAGGTCCGATAGTTGGATTTATTGCCATCTCATATGGATGGAGAGTTTCTTTCATTGCCATAATGATAATTGGCCTTATATGGGCGATTTGCTGGTGGAAGTTTGTTAAAGAAAAACCAGAAGAGTCAAAAGAACAGAAACATACGGGAAAATCTTATGTAGCGGCAACATCGGAAGGGAAATTGAAATTCACGTTTTATTTAAAACAAAAAACGGTTTTATTTACAGCTCTAGCCTTTTTTTCTTACAACTACATTCTCTTCTTTTTCTTAACTTGGTTCCCAAGCTATTTGGTCGATGCACGCGGCCTAAGTGTAGAAAATATGAGTATCATTACAGTGATTCCTTGGATTTTTGGATTCATCGGACTTGCTTTGGGTGGATTCGTGTCGGATTTCTTCTATAAAAAATTCGCTCAAAAAGGTGTTTTATTCTCACGCAAGCTTGTGCTTGTAACATGTTTGTTCTTATCGGCGGTATGTATCGGTTTTGCCGGACTTGTATCCACAACGATCAGTGCAGTAACACTTGTCGCACTTTCCGTCTTCTTCCTTTATTTGACTGGTGCCATTTACTGGGCAATCGTCAACGATGTTGTCGACCCTGGTAATGTTGGATCTGTTGGAGGTTTTATGCATTTCTTGGCAAATACAGCAGGAATCATCGGACCGACGTTAACAGGTTACATTGTCGATACCTCAGGCACATACACAGTTGCATTCTTGCTTGCAGGTGGATTGGCAGTTGTTGCATCGCTTGCGGTCATCCGTTTTGTACGACCGATAGTCAAGCCTGCGTAATAGATTGTTAGAATGGAAGTGTCTCCCTAAAGAAATATCAAGGGAAGACACTTCCATTTTTACTGACTTAAAATTTTTCATGTTTATAGGCATGCCTAGCGGATCCGATTTTCTTTTCGGAATGTAGCTGGTGTCTTTTCAGTGTATTTCTTAAAGGTACGATAAAATTGCGGCATGCTTTCAAAACCACACATTTCGGCAATATGGGCAATGGTGTGATTCGTTTCCAGTAAAAGTTCCTTTGCCTTGATGATTCTTTTCGTGTTTAGATACACGACTAACCCAATTCCAGTTGTTTCCTTAAAAACCCTGCTGAAATGAGCGGGACTTACCAATGCTTTTTGTGCAAGTATCGTCAGCGTTAATGGTTCATCCATATGTTCATTAATATAGATTAAAATATCCTTGATCCATTCTGAACGAGAACTATTGCCCTCGGATAAATCTTGTTTGCCATTTATCCGGGTACGGTATAAATCAAGTATGATTTGATGAACGGTCAGCAAACAAGCATGCCTCGAGCCCATCAATTGGTTAGTTGTTTCTTGCAGGATGAGTTGCAGCTGTTCCTCCATCTTTACTTGTTTCTTTTGCGGCAATGATATTTTATAATTCTTACTCTTTTTTGTCAGATCAAACAAATGTAAATATGAAAAAGAATCATCAACCATATCTTTATATATTAATGTAGGACTGACAAAGATAATGGTGGAAGTAACAGGGTCGTCCTGATTCGGTAATGCCCTATGAATGGTATTATTCGGGATCAGGAATACATCCCCTTGCTGCATATCATAAAACACATCACCGATAAAAAAGGTCCCTTTACCATTATAAACATAAACAATTTCATAATGATCATGCATATGATCGGACAATTCATTCTGGGGACTTTTCGTATCTTGATAGACAAAAGAAAATGGGAAGAGTAAATCATGATTTAATGAATTATGGATTTTTTTCATTTGTTCATCTCCTGAAAGTATAATACAACAAGAATGAGTATGTTTACAGCAAAATTTGCAATTTATATTTCAAAAATTGATGTTAAAATTTATATAGATTTAAAAATGAAAGGGCTTTCGGAATGAAGTGACATTTGGTTCTGAACGCCTTACTCATGATAAGGAGGGACAAAATGAATAAATTTGTTCAATTGCATTCAAATGATGATGTTGTTATTTCCTTGGAGGGAATTCATAAAGGACAGAGCCTCCAGATTCAAACAGAAGACAGGGGAATGATCCATATCAAAGCAAATGACGACATTCCCAAAGGGCATAAGATGTTAGTGAAACCGGTTAAACGAGGGGAGGACGTAATTAAATTTGGCTACTCGATCGGAAAAGCTAATGAAGATATCTCCATTGGAGATTGGATTCACACCCATAATCTAGCATCCGGTTTGCAGGGTATATTGGATTATTCCTATCAACCTAGCATTCAAGATACAAAAGAGCAAAGTCAAAATCATACCTTCCAAGGATATATCCGTGAAAATGGGGAAGTGGGTATCCGGAATGAAATCTGGATCATCAATACGGTAGGTTGCATCAATAAAACATGTGAACTTCTCGCTAAAATGGGCAATGAGAAGTTTAAAGATCGTCAAATCGATGGGGTTCATCACTTTTCCCATCCTTACGGTTGTTCACAATTGGGAGATGATTTGACCCATATGCAGAAACTATTGGCAGCATTGGCTCAACACCCAAATGCAGCAGGGGTTTTAGTTGTAGGATTAGGGTGTGAGAACAATCAAATCGAATCATTTAAAGAAGTCATAGGTGAATTTCCTCCTAGTCGGATTAAATTTTTAAAAGCCCAGGAGGTTCAAGATGAACTGGAGAGCGGCTTACGTATATTGGGGGAATTAGTGGAATATGCGGAAGGGTTCGTACGCCGGAACGTACCGGTTTCAAAGTTGAAAATCGGCTTGAAATGCGGGGGTTCCGATGGTTTTTCAGGCATTACAGCTAATCCGCTGGTTGGTGCGGTTTCCGACCTTATTGTAGAGAATGGAGGGACCACGATATTGACAGAGGTGCCTGAGATGTTTGGAGCGGAAACGATATTGATGAACAGGGCAAGAGATGAAGAAACCTTTAATAAAATCGTTGGCCTTATTAATGATTTCAAACAGTATTTCATTCGTCATGATCAAGAAATCTATGAAAACCCTTCGCCTGGAAACAAGGAAGGCGGCATAAGTACATTGGAGGAAAAATCACTTGGATGCACACAAAAAGGGGGCCATGCCACTGTAGTGGATGTAAGACCATATGGAGAACGAGTGGTGAAGCATGGTTTGAATTTAATCAATTCCCCTGGAAATGATTTGATTTCGGTGACGGCTTTGGCAGCAGCGGGCGCACATATCGTTCTATTCACTACGGGAAGAGGAACACCATTTGGTGGACCGGTGCCAACTGTAAAAATAGCTACGAATTCGGAATTAGCCGATGGTAAAAAGCATTGGATTGATTATAATGCCGGGCGGTTGATTGAAGGCAAAGAGATCGAGGAATTAAAGGAAGAGTTATTCCAATACATTCTTGAGCTTTCATCCGGTAAAAAGAAAACGAATAATGAAAAATTCGGATATAGGGAGATAAGCATCTTTAAAGAAGGTGTCATTCTTTAATAGTACACGGTTTCTATTAAGTTATAAAAAAGGAGTGTTATTCAGTGAAAAGTATCGTTTGTGAACAACCTTTTGAATTTAAGATGATCGAATTGGAAAAACCTTTTCCAAACTCAGGGGAAGCTTTGATTCGTGTGCGGCGTATAGGGATTTGCGGTACGGATATTCATGCCTATGGAGGTAATCAGCCCTTTTTTAGCTATCCTCGAATACTTGGTCATGAATTATCCGGCTTTATTGAGTCCATACCGGAAAATGAATCAGGGCTTAAAGTCGGGGATCAGGTATCGATCATCCCCTATATGGAATGTGGAAAATGCCTGGCTTGCAGAAGTGGAAAAACCAACTGCTGTACGGATATGAAAGTGTTGGGTGTACATGCTGAAGGAGGCATGAGTGAGTGGATTACGGTTCCTTATAATCATTTGGTGAGAACAGAGGGTCTCACACTTGATCAATCCGCAATGATAGAGCCTTTAAGTATAGGGGCTCACGCAGTTAGGCGCGCTGCTATTCATAAAGGGGAATTTGCGCTAGTAATTGGTGCTGGTCCAATTGGTTTGGGAGTCATGGCATTCGCTAAAGAACAGGGTGCGAAGGTGATCGCAATGGATGTAAATGATGAACGCCTTGCATTTGCTTGCAAATGGGCAAATGTCGATCATACTTTGAATGTTATGGAGAATCCACTGGAGAAATTAGCCCAATTGACGAATGGAGATATGCCAAGCGCGGTATTTGATGCGACTGGTAATGCTAAGTCAATGATGGACTCATTTAAATATCCTGCTCACGGCGGAAGATTGATTTATGTAGGTTTAGTTAAAGCGGATATTACCTTTAATGATCCTGAATTCCACAGTAAAGAGCTTACATTAATGGGAAGCCGTAATGCAACAAAGGATGACTTTGATTATGTCGTGAATACGCTGAAGAATGACAAACTGGATATGAGCCAGTTTATTACACACCGCACACATATGGATGAAATGATCAATCAGTTTGAAGGGTGGATAACTCCTGAAGCTAAAGTGATCAAGGCTATTGTCGAAATATAAGCATTAGGTATGCTGTTAAATCGTACTCTGAAATGGATATTTCAATAAGAAAGGAGTTCCTTGATCATGAACATAAATAATAGTCAACTAAAGCGTCTAAGTAAAGATACAAAAGCTGTCCAATATTCACATATGATGGATTTTCCCATAAAAGTATTGCAAATTGGGGAGGGGAATTTTCTTCGAGGCTTCTTTGATTGGATGATTTATGAATGTAATAAACAAGGTCATTTCAAGGGAAGCATTGCAGTTACCCAGCCTCGGCCCGCAGGAAAAGGGAAAATAGAGGAAGTAAAGCGGCAAGATGGACTGTATACATTAATGTTACATGGTTTTCACCAAGGGGAGAAAGTGGAACATACAGAGATCATTTCCGTTTTTTCGAAGGCAATTGATCCATATGAAGAATGGATGGAATTTTTAGCACTAGCAGAAAATCCTGAATTGGAATTTGTAATTTCCAACACGACTGAAGCAGGGATTAAATATCAGCCGATTCCTTTGGTAGAAGGAAAGCCGATTGAATCTTTTCCAGGAAAACTGACTGCTTTTTTGTATCATCGTTATCTTCATTTCAATGGAAATGCGAAAAAAGGAATGATCATGCTTCCATGTGAGCTTTTGGAGAGAAATGGTGATTCATTGAAGCAATGTGTTCTTAAGCATAGCAGGGATTGGGATTTACCAAAGTCATTCATTGAGTGGTTGGACCGGGACAACCTCTTCCTTAACTCGCTGGTAGACCGTATCGTTACAGGATTCCCAGCCAATGAGTCGGAAAAACTATTTGCGGCATGGGGATATAAGGATACTCTGCTAAATACGGCAGAACCCTACCATTTATGGGCTATTGAAGGTGACATTTGTATTGATCAACGTCTTCCTTTACAAAAATCCGGATTGAATGTGCGTTGGGTAAAAGATTTAACGCCTTATCAAATGAGGAAGGTACGGATACTTAATGGTTCACATACCTTGTTGGCTCCTTTAGGGATTTTATCTGGATTGGAAGAAGTAAAACAGGCAATCGATCATCCGGAACTCAACCAATTTCTGAGCAATGCCATCGAAAAGGAAATAATTCCTTCATTACCTTTTGATCAAAATGAGATGATGCTATATGGGGAAAGTGTTCTTGAGCGATTTAAGAATCCTTTTGTACATCACCTCCTGGCCGATATTTCGCTGAATAGCATTTCGAAGTTCAAGGTTCGTCTCCTGCCTACCTTAGAGGAATATCATAGGGCGAAAGGCAGGCTGCCCGACTGTATCGTACGAGGTTTTTCGGGCCTGATCCGATTTTACAAGGTTAATGAAATGAAGGGGAGTTATCTTGGTAAAAGCTTTGCGGGTAAAGACTATGTCGTTGAAGACGATATAAAGACAATTGAATTTTTCAGTGAACAATGGCTTAGTTATGAGAATGGGGAAATCCCGCTTAGACAATTGATAGAGGCGACCTTAAGTAATCAATATCTATGGGGGAAGGATTTGAGCGATATCCCGAACCTTGGAAACGAATTATGCCAATATCTAGAAGGGATGATTGACTGAAATTATCCTTTAAAAGGATTTAGGCAAGATTAATTTCATGAATATTCTCCCTATCTCTTATTTTTTTCTTTATTTTATTTGTATTTTTGGTATACTGAATTAGTGATATTTTTTCTTGGTAGTTTCCTAATGGAAAGATTTTAAAGAATTACATATTCTTTATTCCCGTGAAGGGGAGTAGCGTCAGGGATAACCTGAAATAAAGTCGTCATTACGTGGGAATCCCACCGGCTTTATTGGCCTAATTCATTTAGTGCTTAGCGAGACCTTTGCCATATATGGCAGAGGTCTCTTTATTTTTGTAAAAGGGAGGAAATTGTGTTGGATTTTTTAACAGGTGAATTCATTTCAGGACTTTTAGCGATCATTATGATAGATTTGGTTCTAGCCGGTGATAATGCGATCCTTATTGGATTGGCTGCAAGAAAGCTTCCAAAAGAACAGCAAAAAAAGGTGATAATATGGGGAGCGGTCGGGGCAATAGTGATAAGGATCATCGCAACGCTGCTGGTTGTTTGGCTATTAGAGGTGCCAGGACTGCATTTAATAGGGGGATTACTCCTCGTATGGATTGCTTATAAGCTCCTTATCGATGAAGAAGAACATGATGTGAAGCCTGCAGACTCGATGTGGGCTGCTATAAAAACTATCATTATTGCAGATGCATTGATGGGATTGGACAATGTCCTAGCTGTTGCAGGTGCTTCTCATGGTAACTTCACTTTAGTGGTAATCGGTTTACTTGTATCAATTCCAGTAGTGATGTATGGAAGCACTTTGATCCTGAAACTGATCGAACGCTTCCCAGTCATCATAATAATTGGTGCGGGAATACTAGGCTGGACTTCTGCTAAAATGATCGTAGCTGAACCCTTCATGCACGACTACTTTACAAATCCCTTCATTAAATATGGATTTGAAGCAATAGTGGTGATTGGAATCCTGGTAGCCGGAACTTCAAGACAGAAAAATATCGAAAAAGAAAAAGCAAACAGAGAAAAAATGCAAATCGAACGTAATGGATGATGGATACAAAAAGACCTTTCAAAAATGAAAGGTCTTTTCTTTTATCTAAGCCCTTTAAGTTACAAAACAAGAAAAAGGTGTACCAAAGTCCGCACTTTGGTACACCTTTTTGCGATTATTAAAGGGAACGATAACATGCATTCAATCACGATATCTGAGCCGAATGATCATATGCAGCGTTCACTCTTTTTTTAATTTAAGTTAATCCAGACACTTTTGACTTCCGTATAATTATCCAAAGCATAACTGCCCATTTCCCGACCGATTCCACTTTGTTTATACCCGCCAAATGGAGAAGCTGCATCAAAGGCGTTATAGCAGTTTACCCAAACTGTACCTGCTTTTAATTCATTAGCCACATAATGGGCTTTTTTTACATCTTGTGTCCATAAACCTGCAGCCAATCCATATTCTGAGTTATTTGCACGGTTAATCACATCATCCAAATCATCAAAAGGCATGGCAGCTACAACAGGGCCGAAGATTTCTTCTTTAGCGATTGTCATTTCATCTTCAACGCCTGCAAATATTGTAGGTGTTACAAAATAACCCTCTCCTTGTCCGTAATTGCCCCCGGTAACCACCTCAGCTCCTTCAGACTTTCCTTTTTCGATATAACTGCCCACTCTCTCCAATTGTTCACTGGAAACCAAAGGCCCTATCTGGGTAGTTGGATCAAGACCCGCCCCTTGTTTAATGTTTTTTGCATGGGACACTAAGTCAGCCACCACGTTGTCATAGGATTTCTTTTGAATGTACAGGCGGGAACCGGCACAGCATACTTGTCCTTGATTGAACATGATGCCCATTAATGCACCGGGAATGGCTTTACTCATATCTGCATCCGGTAGAATGATATTAGGTGATTTACCGCCTAATTCCAACGAGATTTTTTTCACAGTTCCCGAAGCTTGGCGCATGATCATTTTTCCTACTGAGGTTGAACCGGTAAAGGCAATTTTATCGACTTCTGGATGGTCTACAAGCGGTGACCCTGCTGTTTCACCAAATCCAGGTATGACATTGAGAACGCCAGGAGGAAAACCTGCTTCAAGCGCCAATTGACCTAAATATAATGCTGAAAGCGGTGTTTGCTCCGCTGGTTTTAAAACGATCGTACATCCAGTTGCAAGGGCTGCGCCTAATTTCCATACGGCCATAAGTAGAGGGAAATTCCAAGGGATGATTTGTCCTACCACTCCAACCGCTTCATGACGGGTATAATTGAAGTAATTCCCAGCAACAGGTATTGTTTGTCCTACTATCTTAGTGGTCCATCCAGCATAATAACGGAAGTGTTCGATTGCAAGGGGGACATCGGCATTAGTGGTTTCGCCAATTGGCTTGCCATTATCCAGGGTATCCAATTGTGCTAACGCCTCTTTATGTTCCTCCATGAGGTCCGCTAGTTTATAAATGAGGCGACTGCGTTCCGATGCACTCATTTTTTTCCAAGGACCGTTGTCGAAAGCCGTACGGGCTGCTTTGACCGCTTTATCTACATCTTCCGGACCTGCTTCACTCACAACCGCTAAAACCTTGCCGTTTGAAGGATCGAGAGTCTCAAAGGTTTTTCCTGAAGTAGCTTCCACCAATTCCCCATTTATCAAAAGCTTTTTAGTGCCTTTCAAGAATTCTTGCACCCGTGGATTAAGTTTAATAGTTTGTTCCATGTATAATACCCCTTTTCATTTGGATTTTAAGTTCTATATCTGTTTGGACAATGGCTCTAAGTAAAAGGATCAGGCATACTATTATGTTTTTTATACAATTCCCTTTGGCAGACTTGCAGCAATTCTGGATCTCTTTTAAATCTGGATTACTTGATTTCTTTCCCCCCTTTATCAAATGGAATCAATTTCTCGACATGTAATTATGCAAGACTTATGCCATAAACAAAAAACCCGATGAAATCAGCTAAAGAAGATGGTAGAGGGATATGGGAAGGTGCCTTACTGTTCCATATTGGAGCAGGCAGGTGTTCCAATATGGGACAAAAAAAGTTTAGTAGTTCCCTTTAGGCTGTTTTCATTTTGGTGAATATCTGAATTTTCTGTTATAATTAAATAGAATGAACGAACCCTGAATGCTCTGAAGCTTTGAATCACATAGAGTTTAAATGAAATTGAATAAAAAACAGAAGCCGATTTACTGGATTATACATACGGGAGGATTATTCAATGTCTGTTAATATAAGCGCGGATAAAGGAACCATACCGGCATTTATTCAAGAATCATGGCAGCGGTGCATTTCGAAGGGACTTCAGCCAAGCATGATGGATAAGGAAGATATGCTTGGTGCATTTGAGTTGGCTGAATACCACGATCGATATGCGGAACTCCTGTACCATTCTTCTCCCATTTTAGAAGAAGTTTATCACTCGATTAATGGTTTGGAGTCCATTTTATTACTTGCTGCTCCTGAAGGATATATCATCGAAACAGTTGGGGATCCAGCTTTCATCCGTCATGCAGATAATGTTTCCCTAAGGAAAGGGGCCAATTGGCTAGAGGAATCAAAAGGAACAAATGCAATAGGAACAGCCATTGTGGAGAAAAACCCTGTATTGATTCATGGCAGTCAGCACTTTCATCAGGATAACCATTTCCTTACTTGTGCCGCATCGCCCATTTATCACCCAGATGGGCACCTGCTTGGTGTTTTGAACTTAAGCAGTCATCAACAGAATTATCATCCTTTTTCCATTAGCTTAGTTCAGAGGGTGGCTGATAGCATCAAACAATCACTCTTATTGTCCCATACACAAAAAAGGGAGAAAAACCTTTATTTTATATATGATTCATACCCTGATCCGTTAATTACCCTTGATAAAGAGGGGAAAGTTACAGATCTCAATTCAGCGGCGTCACATGTTATCGGCACACTGGAAAAACCGGTATCGAATATTGTATCAGGAATAGACCCACTTGTTTTAGAACAGAGAGTTTCAATTAAAGACCAGGAGTTCTTGGTTCAAACCCTTGGCAAAAATATAGAACATCAATCATCCGTGATCGTGCGGTTAAAAAAACAGAAATTGATTGATGGATTAACAACTAATCGTTATCAATTTACCGATATAATAAGTAATGATCCGCAAATGAATCAAACCATATCCATTGCTAAAAGAGCTTCAGCGCTTGATATCAGCCTGCTAATCACTGGAGAAAGCGGAACGGGAAAAGAACTGTTCGCTCAATCCATTCATGGGTATAGCTTAAGAAGTGATAAGCCATTCATCGCCATCAATTGCAGCGCAATTCCTGAAAACTTATTGGAAAGTGAGTTATTTGGTTATGAAAAGGGTGCCTTTACTGGAGCAAAAAGCGGCGGGCATAAGGGGAAGTTCGAAGCTGCAGATGGCGGAACCTTGTTTTTGGATGAAATCGGGGACATGCCGCTTCAAGCTCAGGCGACTCTGCTCCGTGTGCTTCAGGAACGATGCGTGACGCGTGTCGGCGGACATGCTTCCATTCCAATCGATGTTAGGGTCATTGCTGCCACCAACAAAGACTTACAAAAAGAAATTGAAGCCGGAGAATTCCGTGCAGATCTATTTTTCCGCCTTTGTGGATTATCTTTAAAACTTCCAAATCTGAGGAGTCGTAACGATTTATTGCTGTTAGCAGAATACATTTTAGCGGATTTACCTTATAAGAGCGAACATACCGAACTAACTGACGAAGCAAAAACATTCATTTTGGAATATTCGTGGCCGGGAAATTTCCGTGAATTGCAAAACGTGCTCGGACAGGCTGCATTCCTAGCTGATAATGGCCCGATTACAAGAGACTTGTTTGTTGCACTTTGTCCTGTTTCTTTCATTACAAATGAGGAAGGGGCAAATGCCGATCGAGAACCAAGAAACTTTCAAGAACAAGAAACCCAACTTATTCGACATGCATTGGAACGAACAAATGGAAATATCAGTAACGCCGCGAAACAACTTGACATCGGCCGAAATACGCTTTATAGAAAAATGAAAAAATATGGAATCAACTTTCAAAGGTAATAGTTTCTTAGTATATAAAAAAAAGATGAATGATGAGTTTGTTTTTTATGAAAATCTCAGATTCCCGACCTGATTTGGTCGGTTCTTTGTTATTGCAAGTAACTATCATACCTTGTCTCCTTATAAGCTATATTTCACCTGAAAAACAATGAATAATGAAGTGCAGGAAATCAAAATCTCATTTAGAATGATGTAATTGATATAGTATCTAAAATTCCGTAAGGGGATGTGTGGTCAATAGTATGGAGTTGTCATCTGAACATAAGAAGTATAAACATGTATTGATTCAATATTTGGAAGAAAATGAATCTGTGTTTTTAAATGAATGGAACGAGACTATTAAGATCAATGAAATAGACCCCTACAAAGAAAAGATTAAAGAAAATGGTTATGGGATGTACTCACTGGTCATCCAAACGTTCAAGGAGGTACTCTCTGAAGATGTGCTGATAAAATTGGCTTACCAGGTTGCAAAAGAACGTCTTGAAGCAAATATCAACATTGGGGATTTTCTTTATAATATCAATTTGGGGAGAAATATCATAATCAGAAATCTCTTTGGTGCAAATGTCCCAATTAATTATATGCAGAAATTCATTAATGACATCAACTTGCACTTTGATACGTTCAGCTACCATGCAGTAACGAGATATACGAATCTTACAAATGAAGTGATTGAGGAAAAAAAGTCTTATATTAGTGAAAACCACAAAGATAAATTAGCGGTACTCGGTCAGATATCATCAAGCTTTGTACATGAGTTCCGAAACCCTCTAACAGCTATCATGGGCTTCAATAAATTACTGAAGAGGGAGAACCCGGGCTTAAAATATTTGGATATCATTGATTATGAATTAAATCAGCTGAATTTCAGGATAACCCAATTCCTCCATACCTCTAAATCAGATTTTAATGAGGAACAAAGAGAGGAAATTTCAGTGTTAAAGTTAATTGAAGAAATACAAGAACTGACATATGCAAATATTGTGGATGCCAGTGTTAATGTGGAAATAGATATTTATCCAAACTTCGTCATGACAGCGAGCAAGGATGGGTTAAAACAAGTGTTCTTGAATCTATTTATAAATTCGATTGATGCCTTAAAGGATAAGGAACATCCAAGAATTTTGAGGATTAACTCTTTAATTGAGGCGAATGAAAGAATAATTAGAATTTCAAATAATGGACCGGCCATTGCCAGTGAATTGATCGAATCTATTTTTGAACCCTTTGTCACAACGAAAGAGTTAGGAACGGGAATTGGGTTATACGTATGTAAAAAGATCATTGAAAGTAATGATGGATATATGAATTGTGACTCCAATGAAAATTCAACCACATTCAGCATCCATTTCCCTAAAGTACAGAATGAATTTATAAGGGTTTAATACATATCATATAGTGACTTTACATTTAGCATTATATACATATCGATATTTTTCGAAGCATATACGCAGATCTTTGATTAATAGGGAAGGGATTCCGGCTCTGCCGGTATTTTACATAAAACCATTCTCACTGAAAATAAATATATGGAAGATGCCAAGAAATCATAATTTGGTTTTTAGCATCTTCTTTTTATCTCTGTTATTTTTTAGTATGTATATTTGTCGAAATGAAAAAAGAAAACAGTTAAATTGTCATTTTTTAATTCGATTGTGAATCAAAAAGGGTCAATAATTAGTATATGAATCAATAAATATATTTATGATGCAATAATGAATCGTTTTGGATTCATAAAAGCGTTAAACCCTAATAAAATAACTATCCTTTTTTTGGCATGGATATTGCTTTTATTATATATGTATAAAATTTTAGTGAGAGAGGGTGCTTTTATAAAAAAGAATAGTGAGGTAAAGAAAGAATAGAGCTGGGTAACTATATTTTTACATAAAAGGACTTCACTCAACAAAAAGCGAAAGTGCAAAATCAACAAGGTCATTGTACTTTCCGTGTTTTTAGTTGAGGGGCTGATGTAGTAAAGAGGGAGTATAAATAGAAAAGCATTACGGTTAATAGAATATACGCTGTGCAATATACATATAACGATTGTGAATTTGGCCTAATTAAAACTATTGATGAAACGGGGATAGGACTGTAAACATTGTTTTTGAATGAAAGATTTCTACTAGGTTACCCTTGAGTAGTGGTTTACTGCTTACGAAACGGTAAATTGACAGTTTTAAAGGATGGTGACAATAGTGGCACTTCAAACAAATGAATTGAAACATGGTCTCAAGACCAGGCACGTCACAATGATTTCTATTGGCGGGGTAATTGGGGCAGGACTATTTATCGGAAGCGGAACAATAATTGATTCAGCAGGACCTGGTGCTATTTTATCTTATATAATCGCAGGATTGATGATTGTGCTTATTATGCGTATGCTGGGTGAAATGGCTGTGGTAAATCCTGATAGCGGATCCTTTTCAACATATGCACATCAAGCATTCGGTCCTTGGGCCGGTTACACGATCGGCTGGTTATACTGGTTCAACTGGGTAATCATCATTGCCATTGAAACTACGTTATTAGGTACTATGATTCATGATTGGTTTCCTGGTATACCTATGTGGGCTGCCAGTCTATCTTTCCCTATATTAATGATGATTACGAATATCTATTCAGTCAAAGCTTATGGGGAATTTGAATACTGGTTAGCTTTCATGAAAGTGGCTGCCATTGTAATATTCCTCATCCTGGGTGCGGCCATGATATTTGGATTTGTTCCGGGATTTGATTCACCAGGCCTTTCAAACATTACTGGAGATGGAGGATTTTTACCAAAAGGTTTTCTGCCTGTCCTTCTTAGTGTGATATTCATTACTTTCTCTTTATCGGGAAGTGAGGTAGCTGCCATTGCTGCAGGAGAGTCTGAAAACCCTGAAAAAAATATTATTAGAGCCATAAACAGTGTTGTGTGGCGTCTCCTTCTTTTCTTTGTTGGTTCAGTGACCGTGTTGGTTCTCGTAATTCCCCAAGGGGCAGAAGATTTACTGAAAACCCCCTATGCAAGCGTATTTGACATGGCAGGCCTGCCGGCAGCGGGTCAAATCATGAATATCGTAATCTTCACTTCATTGCTTTCTGTTTTGAATTCAGGACTATATACAAGCTCTCGTATGTTATATTCTTTATCAAAAAAAGGTGATGCACCGAAAATCCTTTCCCGAGTGAATAAACGGGGAATCCCGATTTGGGCGTTAATGGCAAGTGTTTTCTTTGCTTATGTGTTCACGACTTTTAAATTTGTTTCTCCAGATAAATTGTTTGCTTTTCTCGCAAACAGCTCTGGAGGAGTCACGATGATCATGTATATCTTTATCGCCTTTTCTCATCTATATTTACGAAAAAAGACCGAAAAAGAAAATCCGGGGACACTCAAAGTGAAAATGTGGCTTTTCCCTTATTTAACCTACGCGACCATTGCCGTATTATTTATTATATTCGTTGCTCAGGCGTTTATTGATTCCATGAGATTGCAATTCTTTCTTACAACCCTTCTCACGATTCTAGTTATTGGGTCATACTTTTTGTTTTATCATAAGAAAAACGTAATTACTCCTGAACGAGAAGGAAACCTAAAAAAAATTCACGTTAAGTAAGGGCAAGGGATGTAGTCGTTTTTGTCCGATTATAGAAAGAAATGATTGACTATTCAAACAAAAAGGCTGCTCTTAGTGGGCAGCCTTTTTTCTGCTTCCTTTTATGGGGGCATTTAAGCTTGATTGTAACCGTGACTGCCATCCCCTCTGAACAATTATGATACTCATTCATTTGCAACTTTGAAATCCTTTGCTAGAATATAATCTATAGAAAAGATTAGGAGTGGTGACTGTGGCTGAAACTCCAGCTGAAGATTTGATTCATTATATTGCACCAAAAGGAGAGTATGTCCCTTTTTTGGATGATACGGACTATATCGCTAAAGGATTGGAATGGAAATTATTCACTGCCCGTTCGGTTAAAAGGGAACTATTATATAAAAGCGGCAGTTTTCAAGCAAAAGTCAAATTGGTTGGTTATGAACAATATGGAAATGGTCTTGACACTATAGTCGTTGAATTTGAAAATGGTAAGCTTAGCTGCATTCACCCTTCTTATTTAAAGGAAATGCAAAGCTCCAGTTTCGGAAAAGAATTGTTGAGTGGACCGGTTTCCGAAACATCCGCAGATTCAAATGATAGTGATCAGGTGATGGAAGCACCAATTACGGAAAACTCCGATCAGCTAAATGAAGAACCCAAAAAAGCAAAAACCAAAACTAAAAAGACGACAGCAAAACCTAAGTTGGACTTGCCTGCGGAGAAAGTGCATTTCACCGCGACTGTCAAGGAGTTCACTGCGAAAATGAACCATTTCACTGGAGAAGAAGATGAAGTCATACTCTTGGAGAATGTCAAAGTGACAACGGAGCCTGAATTGACTATTGGCGATGCTTGGTGTGGATATAGCAAGACATTAAAAAAAGCTGAGCTCGAAGAAGGAGACGCAATCGAATTTGATGGAAAAGTGGTCGACAAAAAATACAATAAAGAAATACGCTATAAAGTGAATAATCCATCTAAGTTAGTGAAAAAGGAAGGATAACGCTTGAAGTTATTGGATGATATGGAGTAAGCCGCAGCTTACTCCTTTTTTTGTTGCAGTATTCAGTCTTCTAATGAATGCTTTTCATTGTGAACTTATTAGAATAGATGCGTCCACTCCTGGAATATATTCGTTTGTGGGAGATACAACTTATAACCATTCTCCAATCGTATAGGTTGGGGTTTGAGTTTTGTGGTTTCATATTTTCCGGTGTTGGGGATAATACATTATGATAATGAATTAATAAAAAGATTAGGGGGGATTTTTAGATGAAAGAATTATTTCGGTTATTGAAACAAGGTAATAAATCGGCGTTCATTGCTGCCTGTGTGAATAGTATCATCGCTGTGCTAAAGGGGATTGCCTATTTCATGACGGGGAATGTCGCTATGTTTGCTGAAACTTTACATACTTTGGGCGATGCTGCGAATCAGTTTTTCGTCTTCATTGGTTCCGCACTTAGTAAAAAGTCACCAACTGATCGATTCCCAGATGGTTTTGGACGTTTGGTTAACCTTGTATTACTAGGGGCAGTATTGGTTGTCGGGATCATGTCCTATGAAACGATTAAAGAAGGGTTCCATCACATTTTGCATCCTGCAGAATCAACTGGTATCCTTATTAACTTGTCCGTCCTTTCGTTAGCGGTTGTGCTCGAATCATATGTATTATTTAAAGCGATGAAAGAAGTGGTACATGAAACTGGAATCGAAGCTAAAGGAGCAGCCGTCATATTCAAGAGCTTCTCTGGTTTAAAAAGGGCAAAACCGGCGACGAAATTAGTATTCATGGAAGATATGGTAGCGACCGGTGGCGGAGTACTCGCGATAATTGCCATTTTATTAGCAAACTTCACGCCTTTCATCCAAGCGGAAGGAGTTGCTTCCGTCATGATCGGTCTCGGTATGTTCTATGTTGTTGGAAGGGTTTTTCTTGACAATGCTGCAGGTGCTCTTGGGGAAGCCGATATTGAAATGCGGCAAAAAATCGGAACGATGGTCATGGATGATCCAGATGTAAGGGATATACAGAAACTGGCCGTAATAAAAGAAGGGGAAGATTTTCATGTTGAACTTGAAGTTGAACTTGATCCCCATATTTCAATCGAACAGGCGGACGACATAAAAGATCGGCTGTTTAATCAGATTTTCAAGGAAAGAGGGGTAACGGATGTCATTATAGAATTTGATGAAAATGATGGTGTCCCAAAATGGGAAGGTCAGATAAAAAAAGAATTGAATGAAATGAAAAAAGACAGGGAGTAGAAATAATGGCAGAATGCTAAGTGTCATGATCAGGATATTTGTTTGATTATAAAACATGACACAGATGTTAATGCCTGTTTAATTCATCACTTACTTTCCTTGGGTATGCATTATAAGCTATCATGGACTTAGTTACATAAAGAAGGATTATGGAAGGGTGAATAAGAATGGAGAAACAAGATATTAAGCTAGTTGCACTTGATATGGATGGCACGCTTCTCAATAAGGCTGGAGAGATATCTGACGAAAATCGGAGAGTGATAAAAGAAGCCGAAAATCAAGGGGTTTTTGTGGTATTGAGCACAGGAAGATCCTATGCGACATGCAGTGATTTTGCAAAGTCAATGGAACTTCAATCATACCTCATTACAGTAAACGGAAGCGAAATTTACGATAATCAAGGAAAACTGGTGGAAAGGAATATCGTCGATAGTGAATCCATACAATGGATGTGGGAATTAAGCCAAAAACATGGTACACATTTTTGGGCAATTAGCTGCGATAATATTTACAGGGCTGAAATGCCTGAAAAAATCCATGATTCGCAATGGCTTAAATTCGGTTTTGATACAAATGATGAAAACATCCGCCAAATCATCATGGATGAACTGGTATCAAAAGGAACCTTTGAAATAAGCAATTCAAGCCCGACGAATATTGAAGTGAATGCCATGGGCGTCAATAAAGCGAAAGCGATAAAGCTCGTATGTTCATTGCTCGATATTACCATGGATAATGTTATGGCAGTGGGTGACAGCCTTAATGACCTTGCGATGATTTCCGAAGCAAAAGTGGGTGTGGCAATGGGAAACGCCCAGGAAAGTGTGAAAGAAAAAGCAGATTGGATTACAGCGACAAATGAAGAAGATGGTGTGGCTAAGGCCATTCGTAAATGGGTGCTTTCAAATTGAATCGAAACTGTATATGGGACGTATTCCATATACAGTTTTTTTGAAATGGAGCTGCATGACAATTAAATTTTAGCTGCTGAATTAATTTCTTGAAAATTGTGTCTTTTAGAAGTATGATAATCTAGTAGTGTTATATTTTGGTAATATATTAATTATGGGAGGTTTAAGGATGACTAGTAGTTTGCCTGAACAGTGGTGGAATCAATTATCTTTACCAGTTATCTCAGCACCTATGTTTTTAATATCCGGTCCTGAGTTAGTGAAAGAATGCTGTTTGAATGGGGTGATCGGCTCTTTTCCAGCACCGAATGCGCGGCCGATAGAGGTCCTGGATCAATGGATGGGTGATATAAACGACACATTGATTGCAGCAAAGGATAAAGAACCAGGCTCAAAGATAGCTCCATGGGCAATGAATATGGTTGTTCACCGTACATA
Organism: Peribacillus sp. NPDC096448; assembly: GCF_044762675.1. Classification (NCBI taxonomy): domain Bacteria; kingdom Bacillati; phylum Bacillota; class Bacilli; order Caryophanales; family Bacillaceae; genus Peribacillus; species Peribacillus sp. NPDC096448. Next base: position 304,138 of record NZ_JBIWEU010000002.1, read on the forward strand.
TAGCCGGCTTGAAGATGAGTTGGAATTGGTCAAAAAACATCAGCCTCCCATCGTCATTACATCATTAGGTTCACCAATACATGTGGTGGATGTCGTACATAGCTATGGCGGGTTGGTCTTTTCGGATGTCAGCTCTGTGGATTTTGCAAAAAAAGCTGCGGAGTCAGGTGTGGACGGATTGATCTTGGTTGCAGCGGGAGCAGGCGGTCATGCTGGTGAGATAAATAGCTTTGCTTTCGTGGACAGCGTAAGGACATTCTGGGACGGAATCATTTTGCTTGCCGGATCCATCAGTACTGGTCACAGTATCTTGGCAGCTCAGGCGGCAGGAGCGGATCTTGCTTATATGGGTACACGTTTTATCGTGGCGAAAGAGAGCAGGGCAAATGATGAATATCGTGAAATGCTTGTCGATTCTGACCATGATGACATCATTTTGACTGATGCATTTTCAGGCGTTAATTGTAATATGCTTAAACCGAGCATCAGAAAGGAAGGATTGGACCCAGAACAATTGGCCAAAAAAGAAAAAGTCGATTTTGACAGCATGTCCAAATCATCTGAATCTAAAGCGTGGCGTGATATTTGGTCAGCAGGTCATGGTGTAGGTGCGATTAAAAAAATAGATACCGCTGCAGGCATCATAAAACAATTAGAAAAAGAATATCAGGAGTCTTTGAAGAAACTGACCGGGCAGGCGGAAAAATTAAAAGGAATTATATCAAAATGATATGAAAGCGCTTCATTTAGTTATGCTAATATAGCTAATAAAAAGGGTATCCATTATGGATACCCTTTTTTTATGTTATATCAGAGCTAATTCATGATAAAGTCTTAATCAGCTTAAAAGGCAATCTAAATAGGTTTTAACGTTAAAAACAGTAAATATAGGATGTAAGACTGTGAAAAAATATTGATAAAAAGAAAGATAAATGTTATATTGTTTTCGTGATAATGACCAAATGAACAATTTGGTCATAAATTATTGATTGTTTAAAAGTAATATGTATTTAGGTGAAGATGAAGAATGTTAAATATTTATTGCAAAAGCAATAGACTTAATTTTGTATTCTTCAATCCGTTCTCACCGAGATAGATTAAATAAGCGGCATATTCGTCGTATAGGAGGGCTTGGTAGGCGTGTTAAAATCTTTAAAGGGTGAATTTTTAGCGATAATAAAACATCCTATGATACTCATTTCCATAATAGGGATCATACTGATACCTTTATTATATAGCGGCACGTTCCTGTGGGCATTTTGGGATCCATATGGTAAGGTGGACCAATTGCCTGTAGCCATTGTCAATTTGGATGAGGGGGCGGAGTTCAATGAAAAGGAACTCACAATAGGAAAAGATTTAGTCAAGGAGTTAAAGGAAAAGAAGGATTTCGATTGGCATTTCGTCAGTCAAGAAGAAGCTAATGAAGGACTGGAAAATCAAGATTATTACATGAAAATAGAAATTCCGAAAAACTTTTCGAAGAATGCAACGACCCTACAGGAGGACAATCCGAAAAAACTTGATTTAATTTATACATCCAATGAAGGGTTCAACTATATATCGACTAAAATAGGTGACGCAGCTTCGGAGAGAATCAAAGGGGAGGTTTCGTCAGCCGTTACGAAAACCTATGCTGAGTCAATGTTCGACAATTTGAACGAAGTGGCTGACGGACTCAAAAGTGCCAGTGATGGAGCTGGAGAATTGAAAGACGGAACGGATACAGTGAAAAACGGCTCCAGTGAACTTGGTGAAGGGATTATCTCAGCTAAAGAAGGTTCCAAAAAAGTGGATGAAGGAATTGATTCCCTTCATTCAGGTTCTGTCGAAATCCATGAAAACCTGGAAAAATTAGCTGAAAAATCAATGACCTTTTCAAATGGGGTCGGTTCTGCAGCTGCAGGATCAAAGGAACTTAATCAAGGGTTACAACAGTTCAGCTATGGTATTGGGCAAATGAAAGATGGCCAATCCGAGCTTTTGCAAGGAGCTAAGAAATCCGAAGCGGGAACTGATGAATTGGCCTCTGGATTGCAGCAGTCATTAGAGGGCTTCAATCAAATAGAAGAAAAGCTGCCCGCTTTGACTGAAGGGGCAAATGGTGTAGCTTCTGGTGCCGCTCAGCTTTCAGGTTCATTGTCTGAATGGAGCGCAGCATCGAACGAAGCAAAAGCGGGGGCAGCTGAAGTTTCGGTAGGTTTGGATGAGGTTATTTCAGGATTGAAACAACAATCTGAAGCTACGGATGATCCTGCAGAGAAAGAGCGTTTGGAGGGAGTGATTTCTTCTCTAACCCGCATCAGTGAAGGTAGTAAAGGGGTATCTGAAGGAGTAGGGAAACTATCGGCAAGTGCAACCGAAATTGCTAAAGGCTCAAATAGCCTTAGTGATGGGGCAAATCAGTTAGGTGAAGGCACAAGTGCGTTAAGCGGCGGTTTCACGCAATTGAAGCAAGCACAGGATAAACTCGCCAACGGGGCGAATGAACTGAAAAATGGTCAAGGTCAATTGGTGTCTGGTTTGACAACATTTGGCGATAGTATAGATTCAGCGCAGAGTGGCCTTGGACAATTAACAGAAGGCAGCAATAACTTGGTAAGCGGGCTTGATCAGCTTGAAGATGGCTCCAAGCAATTATCAAGTGGTACCTCACAGATTTCCGAAGGTTCGAAAGGTCTGGTTACAGGAACGGATAAGTTGAAGGAAGGTTCATCCAGCCTTACTAGCGGTATGGGAGAACTGGCGAATGGAGCCATCAAGTTACAAGATGGAATCGCAAAACTTTCAGATGGATCTGCAGAACTACATGACGAATTGAATGATGGGGCAAACGAAGCAGGCAAGATAAAATCCAATGAAGAAGTATATGACATGTTTGCAAGCCCAGTTAAAGTGGATAAATTACCAATTAATAATGTACCGAACTATGGCACTAGTTTTGCACCATATTTAATTTCATTAAGTTTATTTATCGGGGCTATCGTTCTGACGATCATTTTCCCGTTAAGAGATCCTGCTGTTAAACCTGCGAGTGGATTTAGCTGGTTTATTAGTAAATACAGCGTCATGGCACTCATAGGAATCTGTCAAGCTATATTGGTGGACTCGATTTTAATTTTAGGTCTTGGAATCAATGTTACGAGCCTGCCGCTGTTTTTTGCAGTAAGCATTCTTGCTAGCTGCACATTCATGGCAATCATTCAGTTCCTGGGTTCAGCCTTTGACAATCCAGGCCGGTTCATAGCATTATTGATTTTGATTCTTCAACTGACCAGCAGTGGCGGAACATTCCCAAATGAATTAGTTCCTGGCTTCTTGCAAGGATTCACACCGTTCCTACCGATGACTTATTCCATTAATGCTTTTCGTGCTGTCATCTCGACAGGAGATTATAGCTTCATGTGGCATAATCTTGCCATATTGGCCATATTCCTCGTTGCAGCATTAATATTATCACTTCTTTACTTTATTATTCGGTATAAGAAAATGAACGCGCAATAAATGAAAAACAGGAAGAAGCAACTGTATAATGATCAAAAAAACAGCGACCCAGAAGAGTCGCTGTTTTTTTGATAAATATCAGGTAATAAGTGAAATGCAGGAAAATAAAAGTGCCTCAAAAATTATAACCATCATAAAGATATGCATTCCTGTTCCATGGAATGGGCAACGGTTTGTTTGTGACAAAACATTGATGCACCATGAACAATAAGTAATTATTTAAACGGCTATACTCTTGTCTTTTGAGAAGCAGGGGCATATTTCTTCATTGGATTTTTTGCAATGACTTCCTTTAAATAAGGAAGGCCAGAAGGTCCTGGTTTTCTCATAAGTTCCATTAGGTAAGATATATCGTCCATAGCCCTGTGTGTTTGAAAATTGGTGATATTATGTGCCTGCAGTAATGTTAAGAGTTTACTATTCTCAAATCCATATTGCTTCCAAGGTACATTCCGCATCGTACAGAACCACTTTTGATCATTGATTTCCGGATACATTTGGTAGAGAAAACTTCTATCGAAAGATGCATTATGTGCGAAAATCGAATCGGTACGGGCAATGAAGGATTTAATTTTTTCATCGTGAAAACTTTTTCCTTCTACGGCGCTGTATGGAATTCCATGAATTCTGTATGCTTGATCATAATTCCTTCTTGCTCCATAGGAGAGAGGCTCCCTTAAAAATGATTCTTGATCGATAAAATTAATGATTTCCCCTGTTTCACTGCTGTATGTAAATAGTATAAGGGCAAGCTCGATAATTTCATCTGAAGAGGGACGTAAACCCGTTGTTTCTACGTCAAGCACTAAACCTAATCTATTAGACAATTTTTTTTCCTCCAGTTGGGTTACATTCTTCTATTATAGCTGACATAGAATGGCTATTGAAAGTATAATGATCGTTTTAATGATTTGAAATTGATTGAAGGTAAGGGTGAACTAACGACACTAAAAAAAAGATAGAGATTCCTTTTTTAAAGGAATTTCTACCTTTCATGTTCATATGCAGTGCATAATGCTTTCCAATTCTTGTTCGGCAATTTGTACGAATTCTTCGTTTTTTTGAAGACTGAAAATGTTCTTCGATTGCTTTATATAGTACAGTCCTTCTTCAGGTTGTTGCAGTTGTACCAGATTCCTACCAGTTAAGAGATGGAGTTCCGCATATAAATATAATGATTCTATCGAATTACAGATGTTGATTCCTTTAAGAGTATAATTTAATGATTCCTGATAAAAATGAAGTTCAGTCAATGTTTGTGCTAATCCATGAATGATCTTCACGATAATGGTACCTTCTTGATTCACATGGGGAATATTCTCGATAAATTCCAGTGCTTCATTGAAGATGGTGATGGCCTCTTCATAATTCTTCGTTTTAAAATGGATGATCCCGATACTATTTAAAACTTCTATTTCCTGTTGATGAAGTATGACCCGTTTACCCATGGTAATCTGAATGGCCTCATTCAATAATTCTATAGCCTTTTGTTTGTCATTGTACAAATAAAAAAAAGAGATACCTTCATGCCATTTTAAGAATTGATAAAATGATATCGATTTTTCCGGTGCAGTTGCCATTTCTTTTTGGACGATTTCATAAATTGCTTCATAATTGCGTGTCCGTTTGTATTTGTTAATCAAAAGTTTAATGGTTTCTATGTAATTATAAATCGGTTCATTTTTGGTAGTGAAGAAATACGGCAGGTCAACTTTAAGTTTATCCGCAAAAAGTGCCAATTCATCAATGGTTGGAGAAGTGATGCTTCTTTCATAATCTGACAGGGCATTAGGTTCACATATATCCTTAGCCAGTTCTTCTCTTGTAAGATTTTGTTTTATTCGTAATTCGTTGATAACAGAGCCAACCTCTATTTTCATTACAATTGCCCCTTTGTACCTATGTCTAGAATTCTATTTTAACATAATTTAATTTTTATCAGTAAGATTATTGAAAGATAGTATGATATAACTACTTTACGTGTATTCCTTGGGTTCCATCCAACTAAGTAATAATCAAGAACGTTTTCTTATTGAAGCGATCAAACTAAAATGACGTCTTTTCGATATAAAGTGAGGAAGGTATATAATCACGGATAATAGCAATCATTAGACTTGGAATATAAGAATGAATAAAAAGAGGCGGCAATCTGCCGCCTCTCAGACTTTAGACAAATTGGATGAAAATCGAAGCTAGTCTAAAGTTTTTTATTTTTAAAAAGTTGCAGTGGTTTCAGAAATCCACTCCCTTTCCGCCGACTGTCTGCCTGGCCTCCTTGACGCAAGCGTCTATGGTGTCTCGGCTAGCCAGTTATTCGGCAGGAGTGTCGCAAATTTCTTCAATCTAATGAGGTTCATTCCAAATAGGTAAAAATTCATGAAGAATAACCAAGTTTCCTTATATTATCATGGTCCGGGGTGAGTGCATTCCGAACCTCCTTTTGTCGACAAACTCAGAGGCGGTAATTTGCCGTCTCTAACGTTTTTAATTTCCAATGAAATGCTGGGTCCAATAGTGGGCGTATTTCCCTCCTGTTACATGCCCAATTCCAATATGCGTATAGTTCTTGTTAAGGATATTGGCCTTATGTCCGGGGCTGTTCATCCATGATTTCATGACAGCATCCGCACTAGGTTGACCTGCTGCGATATTTTCCCCTGCGTAATTGTAACTGACCCCAAAGGATTTCATCATTTCGAAAGGCGATCCATAACTGGGGCTTGTATGATTGAAATAATTATTATCCCGCATATCCTCAGATTTTAGAATTGCTACGTTGGATACGGCTGCATCCATTTTAAGTGAAGGAAGGCCCGATTTTGCCCGTTCTTCGTTCACTAAACTAAGGACCTGTTGTTCAACAGATTGACTTTCTTCGCGATTAACTGTGGTATTGGATGCGGGAAGATTTATGGTTTGTCCAATTCGAATTTGATTTGCATCGTTTATAGCGGAGTTCAATTTAAGTAGTTCGTCAATGCTGACATCATATTCAGAAGCGATTTTCGTTAAGGTATCTCCTTTTGCCACCTCGTAAGTATTGGCTCCCAAGGCAACTTTTGGAGATAAAAGGGATAGCGTCAGTGCTGATAAAAGGATGATTTTCTTCATTTTGATTCCTCCTAGTAGAATATCTGGATTGGAAGTATAGTATCCTATAAAAATAGTTTTGTGTAAAATTAGCTCATTCTCATTTTTTATCTGAATAGGAAAAAGGTATCGTAGGAGAACATATACTATACGGGTCCATATAACTTGGCAGTTTATATGGTAACTCAAAATCATAGGGCTTTTTGATAAATTGGAAGGAGGATTCACTGTAAAAAAAGAATCATTTTACGTTTGCGGGCCATGTTTGTCAGGGTAAATAATAAGTACATCAAAACGATATAGTTATATGTAACTAAAAATGATGGGAATAATAAATTATCTCAAGGGTGGAGCTGTATGGATTTAAAGGCTGGGGAAGTGTTTTGGAAAGATACATTTGAAGCTAAAAAATATCCAATGTTGGAAGAGGATCTTTCATGTGATGTTTGTAGTAGGGAGTGGTTCATCGGGGGCACACTGTGCCTATTTTTTGGCAGAGACTGGCCTGAATGTCGTACTGATCGATAAACAGGATATAAGTGAAGGGAGTACGGTTGCGAATACTGGACTTTTACAGTATTCAAATGATAAAACATTAACTTCCCTCATTCATAGTTTTGGAGAAGAAGCTGGGACTCGGCATGTTCAGCTTTGTTTGACGCCATTCGGACACTTGAGAACGAGGTTGTTCCAAGTTTGATTTTAAAAAATTAGAAAAAACTTATACTATACATCCGATACGAAGGATGTTTCTAAGCTTAAAGAAGAATATAGTAATCTAAAATCCCGCAATTTCCCTATTGAATATTATACTGAATATTAACCGGAAATTTTCGTTTCTGAAAGCAGGAGCGCTGGTTACAGGTAATGATGCTGAAATCAATCCTTATAAACATGCACACTTATTGATTGAAAAGGCTGTTTTGAAAGGCGTACGTGTCTATACAAATACGAAAATCAATGGAATGATATTAAAAGAGAATCAAACCCAGCTATTTACCGAAACGGGTCATACGGTACATGCACAGGCGGTCATCTTCGCAACTGGGTATGAAGCCCAAGAAGAAGTGAAGGATAAAAATGCAGTGATTCTCAGTTCATATGCCATCGCAACGAATCAAATGGGCGATGAAGCTAAATGGCATGATAATATGATGATTCTCTGAAACGGCACGGCCTTATTTATATGCAAGAAAAACTCCTGACAATCAAATTAACATAGGTGGTCTTGATGAATCAACTGGTAATCTAGATAAAAGGGATTCAATGATTTTGAATTATAGAAGCAGCTTGTCAATTTGTTTCCAGAATTAGAAAATCGGGTCTGTGCTGATTATTATTGGGGAGCTTTTTTTGGTGAGACCCATGATGGTTTACTGACAATAGGAATGTATCCGAACCATCCTAATTGCTATTTCTTATTAGGTTATGGCGGGAATGGGACGGTTTACAGTGTCATCCTTTCCCAAATCATCAGGATTTGATTACAAAAGGAGGAAATGAGGACTCGGCATTTTATGTTAAGGAAAGGAATTTTTCAAAAAGTATTATACATTAAGACAGGTATCTCTTCTTCATAAATAGAATAAAGTAGACAGCTGAATATACCGGGGGGATTCTTCGATGTGGTTTAAGGAATTGGAGACTGAAAGGCTGCGTTTAGTCGAAATAGGTCACCATCATGCTGAGAGTCTGTTTGAAATTCTCTCTAAAGATGAAGTGACCAAATATGATGGGATAGAAAGTTTAACTTTAGTTGAAGATGCCCGCCGCTTAATCGACTCGTTTAAAAGTGCTTATATAAACAAACGTGGGATGCGGTGGGGAGTCATTTTAAAGGATTCAGGAAAATTCATCGGTACTGTTGGCCTGCATCAATTGAGCCTTGCGAACAAACGCACCGAAATAGGATATGAAATCCATCCTGAATATTGGAGGAATCATTTTACGTTGGAAGCTGTCAACGAAGTATTGCGCTATTGTTTTGAAGAATTGAGACTGAACAGAATCGCAGCTTTAACTTTCAAGGATAATATTCCATCCAGAAACCTTTTGAAGAAATTTGGATTCAAAGAGGAAGGCAGTCTCCGAAGTTATCTATTTCTTCGCGAACAGTCGCATGATGCGCTGGTATTTTCCTTGTTGAGTACAGAGTATTGCCAGTTACGACATCAAAGTGTTCAGGGATCATATAGATTGTAGTTTGGTATATAACATTGCAGCTGGCGGATAGTGCCAGTTTTTTTATTTGCAGATGATTTTATATCAGTAAAGGACAATATACATAATTTTCATGTTAAAATGATATGCGAATTCATTAATCGGTCCGGTTGGACATAAAAAGGAGAAAATCATAGTGAAGATATTATTTCCGTTGCTTGCGGTCCTGGGCGGAATCACCATAGCCATACAAGGACAAATCAATGGTGGGTTAGGGAAAAAAGTGGGGGTTATTGAAGCTTCTTTCATTTCGTTTGGAATCGGGACACTTGCTTTATTATTTATTGTTTTGTTTGCGGGGAATGGAAATATTTCCGCTGTCGCGTCTGTACCTAAATGGCAATTGATCGGTGGACTGTTAGGGGCTATTTATGTCATTGTGATAGTATTGGTCGTCCCTCAGATTGGTGTGGCACCGGCTTTGGTCGGGGTTATAGCAGGCCAGATATTAATTGGGGCAGTCATTGACCATTTCGGTTTATTTGGAGGGATACGCATCCCATTAGATGCCAAAAAGGTGGCCGGAATTTGTTTGCTTTTCGTGTCATTATATTTATTTAATCATAAATGAGGAAGGGTCATTTTTCATTGGATTTGACGCGTTCATAAAGATGAGAAACTGGAATATCTCTATTCCTATATAGTTAATATCCATTATTCGGCAGTTGATTAAATAGAACTCTATATTTTATTGAGGTAATGCATTATCCTACTAAAATATATAATTGAAACAGGGATGGTTTCTAGGATAGTTGTCTTAGTAACCAACCTGACATGAATTATTAGAATATTTAGAAATAAATAGACGAGAGAACCTATATGAATACTGATATAGAAGTGTTTGGAAAAATCACTGGAAGTCGGAAGTCCTTTTTACATAAAATGAGTGATCATTTCTTTTTACCTAGCATCTAGATCGAATTGATTAGCAATTAATTACTATATTGTGAAAAAGTACTCATCGGTTTATTGATTTTTTGATTTATTCGTAATATACTTAAAATTCAACATCTTTAATTCGAGGTATAGTATCCTTAGCGAGGTTGAAATGAAGGTGACTTTTAACTAGTAAACTGCATTAATTGCTTTTTTTAGGTAGAAATTCAGATTTATGCAAACGGTTCGCTAATTGTTTTGGGTGAATTCCTGCAATGAATGCTTCTAACTTTCCTCGCACATTATATGTACTATACGGAAGATTAATAGGTGTTAGAAGGATAATCTCTTAAATGGGAATATTCTAAGAAAGATCAAAGATGAGGGGGAATATTTTTTGAAAAAGTCTAAATTTTCAGTGCTTGCTATTCTTATGGCCATCATGCTAATGCTTGCGGCATGCAACGGCGGTTCGAAGGAAACTTCGAATGAAAAAGAAGGCGGCTCGGGTGACTCATCCGGATCAAAAGTATTAAACGTAAACAATTCAAGTGAACCTGGTTCGCTTCACCCTGCCAATGCTCAAGGAACTCATGAATCATGGATCCTTGAACACACGTTCGAGGGACTGACAAAGAAAACGGAAGAAGGCAAAATCGTACCTGGTTCTGCAGAATCATGGGAAATCAGTGAAGATGGATTGACTTGGACATTCAAATTGAAAGATGGTTTGAAATGGTCAAATGGAGATCCGCTTACAGCCAATGACTTCGAATATGCTTGGAAATATGCTTTGAAACCGGAAACAGCTGCTGATTATGCTTACCAACTTTATTACCTTAAAGGCGGGGAAGCTTACAACAGTAAGAAAGGGAAGGAAGAGGACGTGGGCGTAAAAGCGACAGACGAACATACGCTGGTGGTTACTTTGGAACAGCCTACACCATATTTCCTTGACTTGACTTCTTTCTATACTTTCTATCCAATCAATAAAAAGGTACAGGAAGAAAATCCAAAATGGGCTTTGGATGCAAAAACACACGTATCGAACGGTCCGTTCAAATTAACGGAGTGGAAACATAAAGAAAGCCTGAAAATCGAAAAGAATGAAAATTACTACGATAAAGATAAAATCAAATTGGACGCGGTTAACTTTGCTCTAATTGAAGATGAAAATACAGCATGGCAAATGTATCAGAGTGGCGAATTGGATATCGCTTATCCGCTGCCAGTGGACGTCCAAGGTCAATTGGTTAATTCAGGAGACAAAGAATTCAAAAATGGCGCAGAACTTGCCGTTTACTATTACAACTTTAATACGGAAGTAAAACCTTTCAACAATGCAAAAGTTAGGAAAGCGCTTTCGATGGCTATCGAACGTAAAAAAATTACCGAAAATGTTGCTCAAGGCGGTCAAAAACCTGCCTATGGAGTAATCCCGCCGGGCATTCCTGATGCAACTGGAGATTTCCAGGAAAATACAGGTAACCTATTTGAAGAAAACTTTGCCGAAGCCAAGAAATTGTTAAAAGAAGGTCTTGCTGAAGAAGGCATGAAAGAATTACCTGAGTTTTCAATTTTGTATAACACTTTAGATACTCATAAGAAAATTGCTGAAGCTGTTCAAGGAATGTGGCGCGATAACCTGGGTGTTGAAGTGACACTTGAAAATGCAGAATTCCAGGTTAAGCTTGATCGTGAAAAAGCTGGCGACTTTGAAATTTCCCGTGCAGGATGGGTTGGTGACTATGTTGACCCAATGACTTTCATGCTTTGGGAAACGGACGGTGCCTATAATGATGCAAATTGGTCTAACAAAGAATATGATGGTTTATTAAAACAGGCAAAATCCACAATGGATCCAAAAGAACGCATGGCTGCTTTACATAAAGCAGAAGAAGTTCTGATCGAAGAAATGCCGATCCTTCCGATTTACTTCTATACAAAACCATATATGGTTAAATCGAATGTTACTGGAGTTTTTGCTCCAATTAACGCATATCCGAACTTTATTTACGCGGATAAAAAGTAAGGGAAGGATAAAAGTGAAATGGGAGGTATGTCCGATTAAGGACATACCCCATTTTTCAATTGCGAATTTGAATATTTCATGAATTCATTTCCGTTTTCAACTTCTTAGAAAATCGATGATTGGGGTGATTACCATGTTGAGATATACATTAAACCGTTTTAAATGGGCGATTATTACTTTATGGGCTGTTATTACATTAACGTTCATCATAATGCATACGATTCCGGGAAATCCATTTGCGAAAGAAGGAGCCATGCCTCCTGCTGTATATGAAAACCTTCAAGTCCACTATGGGTTGGACAAGCCGTTGTTGACCCAATATGGGAATTATTTATTGGAAGTCGTTCAATTTGATTTTGGTCCTTCATTGAAATCCTCATCCATTTCCGTGAATGATTACATTTTGAAGGGATTTCCAGTGTCCTTGCACTTAGGGGCACAAGCACTGGTGATTGCCATCTTCTTTGGGCTGATATTGGGTGTCGTGGCTTCACTGAAAAGAAATAAATGGCCCGACTATTTATCAATGGTCATTGCCATCGTTGGAATTTCCGTTCCTAACTTTATCCTGGCGACTATTTTAATCAATTATTTTGCGATTCAATGGAATATATTCCCTGTTGCTACATGGGCGACATGGCAGCATACCATTTTACCATCCATTGCCCTTTCGATGATGCCGCTTGCTTTCATCGCGAGATTGATGCGGACAAGCATGCTGGAAGTAATGGGGCAGGATTACATTTTAACAGCGAAGGCCAAAGGATTGAAACGGAGCGGTGTCATAATCAAACATGCGATTCGGAATGCGTTATTGCCGATTATCACGATTCTGGGCATCCTTACGGCTAATATCGTGACAGGAAGCTTCATCATTGAACGTATTTTTGGTATTCCGGGCATGGGAGATATGTTCGTAAAGGGAATATCCAACAGAGACTACCCGGTCATTCTTGGTTCCACAATTGTGTATAGTGCGGTGCTTATCCTATTGATATTCATAGTTGATATAGCCTATACGTTGATTGATCCTAGAATAAAAGTGACGGGGGAGAAGAAATAATGGCAGATAAAGTGCATTTAACCAAAGATATGTTCCAACCCGCTGAAGGCAACTTTAAGGAAGCCGAAAAAATAGCCAGACCTACTGTTTCATATTGGTCTGACGTCTGGCGTCGTTTTAAAGAAAATAAGCTGGCGATGACGGGATTCATTCTTATAATCCTCTTGGTCTTGATGGCGATTTTTGGTCCGTATATTAACGGATATACTTATTATGGACAAGATTTCGAGAAAAAGAATCTTAGCCCAAATAGCGAGCATTGGTTTGGAACGGATTCATCAGGAAGGGATCTATTTACGCGAGCTTGGTATGGTGCGAGAATATCCTTGTTCATTGGATTGATGGCAGCGCTGATCGACTTTTTAATAGGGGTCCTTTATGGCGGGATTTCAGCCATTCGCGGTGGACACACGGATAATATCATGATGCGGTTTGCTGAGGTAATCTATGCGATCCCATACTTATTGATGGTTATCTTGATGATGGTCGTATTAAAGCCTGGTATTCTGCCGATCATCATTGCGATGTCGATTACGGGGTGGATTCCAATGGCGCGACTGGTACGGGGACAGGTTTTACAGCTGAAAGAGAATGAATATATCCATGCTGCAACAATCTCTGGAGCCAATACGAGCTGGACTTTAAGAAAACACATGATTCCAAATACAATGGGGCCGATCCTTGTCAATTTAACATTGACTGTACCCACTGCTATTTTTGCCGAAGCTACACTTAGCTTTTTGGGGTTGGGAGTGCCGGCGCCTCAGGCAAGTTGGGGAACATTGACAAGTGATGCCCTGGGAAGCATTCTGGTAGGGAACTTCTACCAACTTTTAATCCCTGCAATATTGATTTCCTTAACGATGTTCGCGTTCAATGTGGCGGGTGACGGATTGCAGGATGCCCTAGATCCAAAACTAAGGAAATAAATGAGTCCTAACATCTAACATAAAGATTTGAAATTACTAGAATAGGAGGGACGATGATGGAGAATCTTTTAGAAGTCAACGATTTACAAATCACCTTCCATACTTATGCAGGGAAAGTGCAAGCGGTTCGCGGTGTGAACTTTGAAGTGAAAAAAGGGGAAGCCGTTGCCATTGTTGGGGAGTCCGGATGCGGCAAAAGTGTTACAGCGAAATCTATCATGAGATTATTGGAAACACCTCCAGCAGAGTATGGAAAAGGGTCGATAAATTTTGGCGGTAAAAACCTTCTTAAAATGAGTGAAACGGAAATGCAGAAGATTCGCGGAAATGAAATCAGCATGATTTTCCAGGATCCGATGACTTCGCTCAATCCGACAACGAAAATCGGCAGCCAGATCATGGAAGGTATTTTAAAGCATAATAAAAACATGTCCCGAAATGATGCATACGAACGGGCGTTGGAAACGCTCAAACTGGTAGGTATTCCTCAGCCTGAAAAAAGGATGCAGCAATATCCGCATGAGTTTTCAGGTGGGATGCGCCAAAGGGCGATGATAGCTATGGCCCTTGCTTGTGAACCGAAATTGCTGATTGCCGATGAACCTACAACAGCATTGGATGTAACGATACAAGCGCAAATTTTGGAACTGATGAAAGATATCCAACGAAGAATGGATACTTCCATCATTTTGATCACTCATGATTTAGGTGTGGTTGCGGAAACTTGTGAACGGGTAGTCGTCATGTATGCAGGCAAGGTCGTGGAAACGGGTACGGTAGAAGCTATATTTTCAAACCCGCAGCATCCATATACAAGAGGTCTGCTTAAAACGGTGCCAAGGCTGGATATGGAAAAAACGGCTCCATTGGTTCCGATTATCGGATCACCACCGGATTTATTGGATCCGCCAAAAGGATGCCCATTTTATCCAAGATGTGAGTCAGCAATGAAAGTGTGTAAAGACCATGATCCAGAGCTGGAAGTAGTGGAAGAAGGTCAGACAGCCGCATGCTGGCTGCACCACCCAATGGCAAAGGCAGCACAGGTACAAGAACCTACTAATGTATAAAGGAGGAGAACCAATGGTTTCACTGAAAAATAAGGCCGTAAAAGTAAAGACAGACAACGAAAATTCTCCTCTTGTTGAAATAAAGAATCTGAAGAAGCATTTTCCTATTGGTTCTCAATCGCTGAAAGCGGTAGATGGTTTGGATCTCAAAATCTACCCAGGGGAAACTGTCGGTCTTGTAGGGGAAAGCGGTTGCGGTAAGTCGACTGCAGGTCGTACGATCACTCGGCTTTATGAACCGACAGATGGAGAAGTCCTCTTTCAGGGGAAAAATATTTTCGATTACAAACCCGGGGAAATGTCACATATCCGCCGTGAAATACAAATGATTTTCCAAGATCCCTACGCATCCTTGAACCCAAGGATGAAGGTGGAGGAATTGATTGGGGAACCACTTGCCATTCATGGGATATCAAAAGGTAAAGAGCGAAGAAAACGGGTGGAAGACCTGTTAAAGCTCGTTGGTTTAAGTCCGGAACATATCACTCGTTTTCCGCATGAATTCAGTGGTGGACAACGCCAGCGTATTGGAATTGCAAGGGCGTTGGCATTAAATCCTAAATTCATCGTTTGTGATGAACCAATCTCTGCCTTGGATGTTTCGATACAGGCCCAAGTGGTCAACTTATTAAAAGAGCTGCAAAAAGAAATGGGATTGACTTATTTGTTCATCGCGCATGATTTATCGATGGTCAAGTATATTTCAGACCGCATTTTAGTCATGTACCTTGGGAAAATGATGGAACTTTCGGATAGTGATTCTTTAACGAAAGATCCGCTACACCCATACACACAGGCCTTGCTATCCGCAGTGCCGATACCAGACCCGACTATTAAACGGGAAAGAATCGTACTTAAAGGCGATGTACCAAGTCCGATCAATCCGCCGAGCGGTTGTGTATTCCGGACTCGCTGCCCTAAAGCGATGGAGATATGCTCCAGTGCTGTACCTGAATGGAAAGAACAAAAACCAGGGCATTTCGTTGCTTGTCATTTATATTGGTAAACAAAAAAACCAGTTGCAAATGCGACTGGTCTTTTTTTACACATTTAAGTAAAATATTTTTAGAAAAGAGTGATTATCCTTCAGATTTAAATTAATAATCAGCATGTCAAAATAAATAACTAGGAATCTGAAAATAAAACATATAATATGTAATTATATGTAAAAATTAAATTCCGTTGAATGTTTCAATTTGTGAGAGAAGGAGGGAATGTTATTGTATTCCACGATAACTAGTGAAATCGTCGATCGGATCATGATTGTTACCCTTAATCGTCCTGAGAGAATGAATGCTTTCAATGAAAAGATGTGTGAGGAGATGATTCGCGCTTTTAATGAAGCGGATGAAAATGATGACGTACGAGCCGTCATATTAACTGGTGCTGGGGATGCTTTTTGTGCCGGGATGGATTTGGAAAAAGGTGCAGAAACGTTTATGGATCACACTCCTTTGGTTGAATATCGCGATGCAGGGGGAATGTTGTCATTACGGATTTTTGAGATGAAGAAACCTATGATAGCGGCCATTAATGGAGCGGCAGTCGGGATCGGGATAACTATGACTTTACCCATGGACATCAGAATTGCTTCAACAGATGCAAAAATGGGTTTTGTATTTGCAAGGCGGGGGATAACGATGGAGGCATGCAGCGGCTGGTTCCTACCTAGGCTTGTCGGAATGGGAAAAGCTTCCGAATGGATTTTTACCGGCAGGATGATTACGGCCAGTGAAGCATATGAGGGAAGGTTGGTAAACAAGATCGTCGAGCCAGACGAATTGATGTCTGCTGCAATGGAAATTGCGACAGACATTGCGGAAAATACATCTTCCGTCTCTGTGACGTTATCCAGGCAGTTAATGTGGTCAATGCTCGGTGCAAACCATCCTGTTGAATCCCACAAAATAGAATCGAAAATGATTCATTGGACCGGAAAACAAGCTGATGCATTAGAAGGGATCAAAGCTTTTCTCGAAAAAAGGAAAGCTGATTTCAAAATGAAAAGCAGCACTGATATGCCTCCGTTTTATCCATGGGGAACGGATCGAACATATGAAGCGGATAAGAAATGAATGAATGGTGAGGTCGAAATCCAGGGCTTCGGAAGTGCGCGATAATTTTTACTTTTCGGATAAATTAGGGTTTCTTTTCTTAGTGTGTTATACTAGGTTTACCATTTACTAAACTTGTTTCATGTTCCCTATTCCCTGTGAATAGGGTTTTTTTATGATTGCTTTTTCAATCAAAAAAAACAGACCCTACAAGTAGGGTCCGTTATATATTGTATTTAAAATTACGCTTTTTGAACGTTAGTAGCTTGGGGTCCACGTTGACCTTGCTCAACTTCAAAAGTAACTTCTTGACCTTCGTCTAATGATTTGAATCCTTCGCTTTGGATAGCTGAGAAATGTACGAATACATCGTCTCCGTTTTCGCGTTCGATGAAGCCAAATCCTTTTTCTGCGTTAAACCATTTTACTTTACCTTGTTCCATTGTTGTTGCCTCCTAGTGTGAATCCACACATTGTGTTACTACCCTTGCTCAATCATTAGACGAAAAGTTTTTCACTTATCAATCTTCCCGAACAAAAATAATTCTTTTTAAATATAACAGATAATGTCGGAATCTGCAAGCTTACAAGGGAAGATTATTTATGTACACAGACCATGAACATTTCTTAATACCCTTTTTTGTAATCAAGTAAATTTGTTGAAGGTGTTTTACCTTTTAAATAGTTCTTTAAATTCGGGATGAAAATATCCTGAATTAGCCTTTGGTCGTAAAATTCCGTATTTCCGGATGTGTGCGGCGTGATGATTACATTGCTCAACTCCCATAATGGGCTATTCTCAGGAAGGGGCTCCGTTTCAAACACATCAAGACCAGCACCTGCAATATCTTTGTCCTTAAGCGCTTGAATCAATTCGTTTTGAATGACGAGGTTTCCCCTTCCTATATTAATGAAAAAAGCGGAGTGCTTCATTAACTTGAATTCCTTTTTGCCAAACATATTCCTTGTTTCTGGGGTTAAAGGTAATGTCACGACAATATAATCACACCTAGGAAGAAGGTCATTCAATTGTTTTTATGTGAACATCTCATCGACAAATTCTTCTGATTTACCGGAATGGCGCATTCCCAATACGGTCATGCCAAAAGCCTTGGAAATTTTTGCGGTTTCCTTTCCGATTTTTCCGACACCGATGATTCCGATGGTCTTTTCATGAATTTCCTGCTTCATATGTGCGTGATGCCAGGTCTTTGTCTGTTGTTGCTTAATATATGTATCTACTTTTCTTGTTAAGGCAAGCATTAACGCGAAAATAGTTTCTGAAATGGGATACGCATGAACACCGTTTGCAGTTGTAATCTGAACATTCTTTTGTTCTAAATTTGCAAGGGGTAAGGCATTCACTCCGGCGCTCCATGTCTGGATCCATTTAACATCGCTTGCATCAATCGATACAGACATTTCCGCTTTCCAGCCTGCGATCACTTCTGCATCGGCAATATGATCTCTCCATTTTTCCGGAGATCTTCCAGTGATAACAGTCCACTCGGGGATCAATTCTTGGATCTTCTGTAATAAGAGCTCATTCAAATTTTGGCTAATTACGAGTTTTCTTTTTGACATAATTATCCTCCTGTTCATTTTTCTGAATTATACGTAAGTTTCGATAATATTTCAATTGGGAAAGCGATTGCTTAACAACCTTGCTATAATACTAATAATCAATGGAATGGGGTGTAATCATGAAAGTGAAAGAAATATATGGACAGCTGCCTACTATAGAATCAAAACGTTTGGTCATGAGGAAAGTCACCATGAATGATGCCGAAGACATGTTCGCTTATGCATCCAACAGTGAAGTTTCCCGTTACGTCACATGGGAAGCCCATCGTTCCCTATGTGATACTAAAGATTTTATCCGATTTATCCTACAAAATTATGAGGATAAGAAAATCGCTCCATGGGGCATAGAACACAAGGAAAGCGGTAAGTTGATTGGTACTATTGATTTTGTTTCATGGCAGGTTGATCATCATAGTGCAGAAATTGGGTATGTGCTTGCACCCGAATATTGGGGGAGTGGATATATGACGGAGGCAGCTCAAAAGATAATCGCCTTTGGCTTCGAAAGTATGAACCTAGTTCGAATACAAGCACGGTGCTTTGTTGAAAATTCAGGTTCAGAGCGAGTCATGCAAAAGGCTGGTATGTCTTTTGAGGGAATCATAAGAAAAGGAATGTTTGTTAAGGGAAAGCATCAAGACCTAAAGCTATATTCCATTATAAAGTGATGGCTGAAGTCAGCTGTTTAAAGGGAAAGTAATAAGGAAGCATACATCGGTTGTGAAAGCCTGAATTGCTGATCAAGATTATTATGAATATGGGAAAATCAAAAACAAACAATATGTGCAAATATTGAATCAAAAACTATACAAAACGTCTAATGTAAAAAGTCGATTTGAAAAATATAATGAAACTATGAAATCGTGTTGAAATGGAGGGTTTATTAAATGACAGTTATCAATGATGTAGAAACGTTGAAAAATTATATCGGTGGCAAATGGGTGGATTCCACAACTTCGAAACATGAACAAGTGCCTAATCCGGCAACAGGAGAAGCGTTGGCAATCGTACCCCTTTCAACAAAGGAAGATGTAAACCAAGCGGTGCAGGTTGCTAAAAAGGCGTATAAAGAATGGAAAAAGGTCGCCGTTCCAAAAAGAGCTCGCTTCTTATTCCGTTACCAGCAATTATTGATAGAACACTGGGATGAGCTTGCAAAGCTGGTCACTATCGAAAACGGAAAAAGCTATACAGAAGCATACGGTGAGGTTCAGCGAGGGATTGAATGCGTGGAGTTCGCAGCAGGTGCGCCTACCTTGATGATGGGCAGCCAGCTTCCTGATATTTCCCCAGGCATTGAATCTGGCATGTATCGTTATCCAATGGGTGTCGTTGCCGGGATTACGCCGTTCAATTTCCCGATGATGGTGCCATGTTGGATGTTCCCGCTGGCAATAGCTTGTGGAAATACGTTTATATTAAAACCTTCAGAACGGACACCGCTGTTAGCCAACCGTCTTGTGGAACTATTGACACAAGCTGGTGTTCCGGATGGTGTTGTCAATATTGTCCATGGTGCCCACGATGTCGTGAATGGGATTATGGAACATGAAGACATTAAAGCGGTATCATTTGTGGGATCCCAGCCTGTCGCAGAGTATGTATACAAAACGGCAGCTGCCAATAAAAAACGTGTCCAGGCTTTATCGGGAGCGAAAAATCATTCGATCGTCATGCCTGATGCAGATTTGGATAATGCGGTAACGAACATAACGAATGCAGCTTTCGGATCTGCAGGCGAGCGCTGCATGGCTGCGTCAGTGGTTGTTGCTGTAGGTGAAGTGGGAGATACGCTCGTTGAGAAATTAAAGGCTGCAGCGGATAACATCAAGATTGGAAATGGAATGGATAAGGACGTTTTCCTGGGACCAGTAATCCGTGATACTCATAAAAAGAGAACAGAACAATATATTGAAATCGGGGAAAAAGAAGGAGCTGTCCTCATTCGTGACGGCAGGAATGAAGGCGATCAGGAAAAAGGCTATTACGTTGGACCGACATTATTTGATCATGTTAAAACAAACATGAAAATATGGAGTGATGAAATTTTTGCTCCTGTCTTATCCATAGTACGAGTTAATACCCTTGAAGAAGCAATTGAATTGACCAATCAATCCGAATTTGCCAATGGTGCCTGCCTCTATACGGATAGTGCAAAAGCCATTCGGGAATTTCGCGAAGAAATTGATGCAGGGATGCTTGGTATTAACCTTGGGGTACCTGCGCCAATGGCATTCTTTCCATTTTCCGGATATAAGAGTTCGTTTTATGGAGACCTTCATGCCAATGGGAAAGACGGCGTGGAATTTTACACTAGAAAGAAAATGTTAACGGCAAGATACTGATAGGAAAAAGGGGGTCGGCGCAAATTGTGGTCGGCCTTCCTTTATACATCAATTTAGGAGGAGTGTAGCTTATGCAGGTTGAAAAACAGGGTCAGGATCTTAAAGCGATGGATGGTAAATATGTGTGGCATCATATGAAAGGGGCTGAACCCACCCCTGGGGCAATGGTGATTAAAAACGGGCAAGGAGCATGGATTACGGATGTTGATGGGAATCGTTTCCTTGATGGGATGTCAGGATTATGGTGTGTCAACGTTGGTTATGGCCGCACGGAACTGGCTGAAGCAGCTTACGAGCAGTTGAAGGAACTTCCTTATGCCCCATTAACGAATAGCCACATCCCGGCTATTAAGCTAGCAGAGAAATTAAATGAGTGGCTTGGTGGGGATTATATGATTTTCTTCTCGAACAGCGGTTCAGAAGCGAATGAGACGGCATTTAAAATTGCACGGCAGTATCATCAGCAAAAAGGTGAACATGGACGTTATAAATTCATTTCCCGTTATCGCGGCTATCATGGAAATTCAATGGGAGCCCTATCGGCAACCGGGCAGGCGCAGCGAAAGTATAAATATGAACCTCTCGCCCCAGGATTTCTTCATGTATCACCGCCAGATTCTTACCGAAATCCAGAGGATGAAAGCGGTGAAAAAAGTGCGGCGGAAATTGAACGTACCATTACTTGGGAGCTGAGCGAAACGGTGGCTGCGGTCATCATGGAACCAATCATCACTGGGGGCGGAATTTTGATGCCGCCCGATGGATATATGAAACGTGTCAAAGAAATTTGTGAGAAAAATGGTGTCCTTCTCATTTCGGATGAGGTCATTTGCGGGTTTGGCCGTACTGGTAAGAAATTCGGATTTATGAACTATGATGTAAAACCAGACATCGTAACAATGGCTAAAGGAATCACGAGCGCTTATTTGCCATTATCCGCTACAGCCGTCAAACGTGAAATTTATGAAGCGTATATTGGCTCAGACGTTTATGACCGCTTTCGGCATGTAAATACATTTGGCGGCAATCCGGCTGCCTGTGCCGTCGCTTTGAAGAATATTGAAATATATGAAAATGAAAAACTAATAGAACGGTCCAAGGAGTTAGGGCTACGCTTTCTGCAAGAGTTTGAAGAAATCAAATCTCATCCCAATGTTGGGGATATACGTGGGAAAGGTTTGTTGGTAGGCATTGAACTAGTGGAAGATAAACTGACAAAACAACCGATCGAAATTTCCAAAATCAATAAAGTGATTGCATCATGCAAAGAAAAGGGGCTGATCATAGGTAAAAATGGCGATACAGTAGCTGGTTTCAATAATGTCCTGACTCTTGCTCCCCCACTTAGTATAACGGAAGAGGATTTTTCATTCATCATAACGACGGTAAAGCGAACGCTAGCAGAACTATGAAAATAAGGATTAAAACCTGAATGTTCAATCAAATTCATTATGTACCAGTTGATACACATAATATGCTTTTTAAATGAGACAGCTGCGTTCAGTTTTAGCACCGTTCAGAACTTTGAACGGTGCTTTTTCTATGATCAAGGAAGAATAAGCGTTAAAGGAATCTAGTATGAATTAAAGGCAAGGTTTTGGAATCGTTTTCCTTGCTTAGTTATAGCAGATGTTCGAAAATGGAATGATAAGGAGTGGTAGAAAATCATTATTAACCGGCAGAAGAGGTGAGGGACATGAATAATGAAGATATAACAAAAAAACTAACATTACATATCCCTGAAATTTTAGGGAGTGGGAATTTTTCAAAGTATGCTGTATTGGTACCGCTTATAGAGAAAGAAGATGGAATACATGTTCTTTTCGAAGAGCGCTCACACAAACTGAGGAGGCAGCCGGGGGATATATGTTTTCCGGGCGGGAAAATAGACAAGCTGGATCATGATGAACAGGCGGCTGCCCTAAGGGAAACATATGAGGAACTTAATTTGCGGAAAGAAGATATCGATAATGTCTTTCCAATCGATTATTTGGTATCTCCATTTGGGATGATCGTCTATCCTTATGCAGGATTTGTTCGTAACCATCAACGGATAGTACCTAATCCAGCTGAGGTAGAAACCATTTTTACGGTCCCGCTATCCTTTTTCATGGAAAAACCGCCAGAAATTTACCATGTCGAATATAAAGTGGAACCGCATGAAAACTTCCCCCATGATTTAGTCGTTGGCGGGGAGAACTATAAATGGCAGCCGAAACAGATGGAAGAATATTTTTACTTATATAATGGCAGGGTAATCTGGGGAATGACGGCGAAAATCCTTACCCATTTTATTGAAATTCTTCGTTAGACCCTTCTAAAGCACCTTTTTTTTTCGGTCTATTTCTATTAAGCTTTTATTATGGTAAAAGTTAGGTTTTTAATAGAAACGGGGGGATGAGTGGATGAAGTATAGTTTTGAAGTACTTGAAAAAGAACGGGAAATGGCAATGGCTGCACTGGTCAACTTCAATGAAAACCGCGAATACTATGATGAAACCAAAGATCAGGAACTTAAGCTAGCATACTACAAAGATGGTTCCTTGGACCGGGAAGGAATGAAGGACCTACTTGTGGCAACCCATAAAAACCAGCTGAACTACTCACCGCATCGTCATGTTTACCCATGGGTGGACTTACAGGAAAATGGCCAGCTGAAAAGTCTGTATTCCGGTAAAGGGATGGATCCAGTACAAGTGATTGAGGAAGATATCCGTATACTGGATGTATTGTCAAGAGGTATTGAATCAACAAATTCGGAGAACATTCTCCTTAATTGTGAACATGTTGTGCCTCAATCATGGTTCGATAAAAAAGAACCGATGAGGGGGGATTTGCATCATTTGTTCGCCTGTGAACCAACGTGTAATAGCAGCCGGAGTAACTATCCATACCATGATTTTGAGGAGTATATCCCTGAAAGATCGGCTGCCGATATAAAAGTGGGTTGCGGGAAATCAGAAGAAGGTAAATTCGAGCCTGAATACGGAAAAGGAATCGTGGCGAGGGCAACTTTGTATTTTTTACTCAGATATGAGGGAATCATCGATAGCGGCAAAATCGACCTGGCACTCCTTTTGGAATGGCATAGGCTTTTTCCCGTCAGCACATATGAAAAACATAGAAACCTCGCTATACATGAAATGCAGGGTAATCGTAACCCATATATAGATTTTCCCGAAATGGCGGAGAAATGGAATTAAAGAAGGATATAAAAAAGAGGATTGAAGCTGTAGTACAAGCTTCAATCCTTTTTTATTATGGATTATAAGAATTTTACGCAAACAGGGAAGGGAACTTGAACATCTTTTTGCAATAATGTTAATTTTCCGTCATGTTCATTCCGGGCATATAGTGTCAAGTTTCCTGATTGTTCATTAGAAGCGATCAGGAATTTTCCGCTAGGGTCCAATGAAAAATCACGTGGCCAATGTCCTTCGGTTGAAACCAGTTCCACGAATGCCAGTTTGCCTGTTTCTTGATTGATTTGGTAAACGGCAATACTATCATGTCCTCGGTTTGCGGCATATATGAATTGCCCGTCATCAGAAATATGAATGGCGCTTCCTTGGTTATTTTCCTTGAAATCTTCCGGGACGGTCCGTACCGTTTGTAATTCAGAAAAACTTCCGGTTTGACTATCGAAGCTCAAAACAATGACTTCTGGTACAAGTTCTGCCATGACATACGCATATTTTCCGTTTGGGTGGAAGGTCAAATGCCGTGGTCCGCTGCCGGGAGCAACAGATAAGCTGTTTACTTCTTTCAAAACCCCATTATTTATTTTATATGTAATTACTTTATCTATTCCCAGGTCGACTACAGCAATGAACCTTTCATCCGGCGTGAAACCAGCGAAGTGAGTGTGTGCTTTTTCCTGACGTTCAACATTCGGTCCTTGACCTTCATGTTGAACAGTGGATGATACAGGCAAAGGGGTCGCATCGCCATGAAGCGGGTATGATTCAATCACGCCTTCTCCATAACTGGAAGTGATCAAGACCTGCTTCTTGCTGTCGACACTTATATGGCAGGAAGAGCCATTTGGTGTCAGTTGTTTGCCCAAGAAGGTAAGCTCACCTGAATCTTCATTAATTGAATAGGCTGAAACTCCGCCGCTGCCCGCTTCTTTTAAAATGGCGTAAAGATTCTTTTTGTCCTGGCTGATGGCGACATAAGTCGGATCGGTCAATTCTGCTGCAAGAACCGGTGTGCTGAGTTTTCCTTCTGCTGTATCTAAAGTAAATCGGTAAATACCTTCGCTGTTTCCTTTTGTGTAAGTGCCTATGTATCCAATAATGTTCTGTTGATCATGTTTTGCCATATTTATCTCCTCCAAGAAAGATTTGTGTTTATTTTTATTTTAACATAGATGAAATCCATATATCCTTTTCCCGGTTTATGTTGAGTTGGAACCTTTTTCTTTTAGAAATTTTTGGGGTGATAAGAAAAAAACCCGACTAGGGGTCAAATTAAATCGACTGGCTTTGAGGCTTCGATGGAAATATGCCTAAACTCAGAAACGGAAAATAAACCCTGATCCGTCAGTTTGATTTCAGGGATGACAGGTAACGCCAAGAATGCAAGTGTAAGAAAAGGGTTGAAATGACTGTTAGCACCGAGTTTCAATAGGGCTTCATCGATTTTTTTCAATGAATGAACCACATCCATATAATTACGCTCACTCATCAATCCAGCTATTGGAAGCGGAAGGGAAGCGAGTATTTCCCCATTTTGGATTACAGTCAATCCACCCTGCATTTTTTTGATTTCCTTAGCTGCCAGCAGCATATCCTGATCATTCGTACCGGCAATGATCAAATTATGTGAATCATGGGCTACTGTCGTGGCAATTGCACCTGATTTCAAACCGAGCCCTTTGACGATTCCCAGACCCATTCGTTTGGTCATATGATGCCGTTCAATAACAGCAAGTTTTAGATGATCAACATGTTCGGAGAACTGAAATAGACCATTATGATTAAGTGTGACCGATTCAATCGAATGCTTTGTAATCAAGCTGTTTGGAGTTATCTCAATAATATTAGCGAACTCAGTTTTTAAAGGTATCGCGAAATCTTCCCCGGTTATTTCATGAAAATGAACAGAGCGCTTCAACCCGTCATCAATAACCTCTTTCTCATCAGCTGGAAAGTTAAGCAAACGATTATTTTGAACCATTAGGTTTCCATCTTTAAAGACCGAGTGGATTATGACTGAATCAAGATCATCCAATAGAAGGAAATCTGCCTTGTATCCAGGTGCAATTGCACCTTGTTCCTTTAAACCAAAGCATTCTGCTGCATTAATGGTCGCCATTTGAATGGCGGTAATTGGCGGGACACCTGTCTTTATGGAAAGTCTAACGTTGTGATCGATACTCCCCTCAGATACAATATCGTCAAGGTGCCGGTCATCGGTGACGAATAAACAACGGCGGAAATTCTGCTCATTAATAACTGGAATCAGGTTAATTAAGTCTTTGGCGACGGTGCCTTCCCTGATCATAAGATACATTCCTTTACGCAGTCTTACTTTTGCCTCTTCCGCTGTAGTGCATTCATGATCCGTTTTAATGCCTGCACTCAGATAAACATCGAGCTGTTGTTCGGATAATCCAGCTGCATGGCCATCGATGCTTTTGCCAAGTCTGTTTGCATCGTATATTTTTTGCAGCATATCCTCATCTGTATGTGAAACGGCTGGGAAATTCATTACTTCGGCTAAACCAAGCACTCTCGGGTTTTGATAAAAGGAAATTAAATCTTCACTTCTTAAGACCGCACCGGAATGTTCAAACTCCGTAGCAGGCACACAAGAGGGCATCATGAAGTAAAAGTCAAAAGGAAGTTGATCGGATTGTTCGATCATATATTCCATGCCCTTTTTGCCAGAAACATTGGCAATTTCATGAGGATCTGCAACGATGCAGGTCACACCATGTAAAAGTAGGATTTTTGCGAGTTCATAAGGCCTGACCATCGATGATTCTATATGAACATGGCCATCAATGAAGGAAGGGGATACGAATCTTCCTGCAGCATCGATTTCCGAAATACCCTCATAACGCCCAATTCCAGCAAAGTAACCATCGGCGATCGCAATGTCGCCTGTATAGACATCACCATTGAAAACATCTATGATTTGCCCGTTCTTAATGACGCAATCCGCAGGTGTTCTTCCTGTTGCAACGTCAATTCTCCTTTTAAGCAAGTTTTTTTTCATATTCATAACCCCTTAGGCAATATATAACCGGTTAATATTTCACTTTTTCAGTATTGGTTTCCCATGTTCGGAAGGGTAAATCGTGGTCATTAAAAGACAATTGTTTCATTTTAATTGTGCGATTTTCCATTGGCAGGGCAAGTTCTTGGTATATAAAGTGATCATCAAAGCCAATAAGTGCAGCGTCTTCTTTAGTGCATGCGTAATAAATGGCTTTTGGACGTGCCCAATAAATAGCACCGATGCACATGGGGCATGGTTCGCAGCTAGTGTATATTTCACAATCTGTAAGCTGGAAGCTGTCGAGATTCCTGCATGCATCACGAATCGCCTGTACTTCGGCGTGCGCTGTAGGATCGTTGGCCGTTGTCACATTATTACATCCTCTGCCTACGACTTTGCCATCTTTTACGATTATAGCACCAAAAGGTCCTCCGTTCTTCGCCAGTACATTTTCATATGCAAGCCGAACAGCCATCTCCATGAATTTTACATCCACTAAAAAACACCCCTTCATATAGTAATAACCCCAAAAGTGTTAATGTTACGTTTTTTAACGTAAATATAATAAACAATATACCATATGCAATCAGAAATGGAATATTGTTTTCTGAAAATAAAGAAAAATCATTTTATGTTAGAATATATGACGTGCACTTTAAAGTGGTTTATAAGAATTTTTACAAATAATTATAAAACTGATATTGTTAGAAGAAAATCATTAAAATTATGAAGGTGATATGCATGGGTTTTTTGGGAGTTCTTTTACCGATATTCGGTATATTTGTTTTAGGGTTCATCGGTCAGAAAAAGTTTAAACTTGATACAAAATCGATTTCCACGATGGCATTATATTTAATGTCACCTTTTCTTGTATTCCGGACTTTTTATTCCGCAGAATTTACGATTAATTATTTTTACCTGTTCTTATTCACGATAGTACTTTGCCTATCTCTCATACTGGTAGTCTACATAATATCTTTTTTTCGCAATTATACAGTCACTGAAACAAGCGGCATGATATTGGCATCGGCCTTCATGAATAACGGGAATTACGGAACACCCGTCATTTTCCTGTTATTCGGAGCCGCAGGACTCGATTATGCAATCATCCTTATGGTGGGACAGCAGTTAGTGATGTGCACGATTGGCATATACTTCGCAGCAAAGGGCAGTCCGGAAGGTAACGGAGTTCAAACAGCAATTAAAGCGGTATGCCGGATGCCAATTGTTTATGGAGCTTTAGCAGGTACAGTATTTCAGTTCGTGAACATACCTTTAAGCAATTCGGTTATGGAAGCTATTAACCTTGTTGCAAACGCAGCAATCCCAACAATCATGATTACATTGGGAATGCAGCTGGCCAACATCTCCCTGAAAAAAATTGCCTATCGAAAGCTATCAGTTTCGCTTCTTCTTAAACTTGCCGTTTCACCAGCAATAGCCTTCCTGTTATCACTTGCCTTGCCAGTGGGTGAAATGGTCAGGCATATCATGATCATCGTAGCTGCCATGCCAACGGCGGCAAACACTACGATGTATGCGCTCCAATTCAATACGGAGCCTGAATTCGTTTCAAGTGCTACGTTCATTAGTACATCATTAAGCCTGGTTACACTTCCAATCATCTTTTTCTTCGTATTATAGAAGATTATGATTCTAATTATGTGGGCAAACTTATTATAAATACGAATCGGAGGTTTTCTACCTAATAAACTCGATCCGGCCAAATTATAAGCATGGCCCTTGATTACCAGATCTTGGTCTAGGTTCCCATCGCGGTTAATGAACTTATGGCCTTGCATTTAGGTGTTATTAAAAATGATATTCAACAATTTCATTTAATATTAAAGAGTGAGCTTGTTAAACAGGCGTTTTTTTAAATGCCTATATTTGATTGGAGGGGTTTTGTGTTCCAGACTGAAATTAAACTGATTAATACTGGAAAGATTGATGCCATACTAAAGGAAATCGTGCTGAAAACCTATGAAGAAGCACTGGAAGAAAAACTCTTGCTTTGCATGGAGTGCGGAGATGTCGATTTTTATATCGTGTATTCAAATAATGAGGAGCTTCAAGATGCGATTAATGAAAACTTTGATATTGATGAATATGGCGAAATCATGAAAATAGATGAACATCAGGAACTTATGGATGATTTATTCGATTATTTCTTAATCATACATAAGGAAAGTGATTTGTTTGATTTTTTTTCAGCAGGTCGATATACCCACAATGGGGAAATTCGTGAATCGGATACGGATATGCTGGCGCCAAAGGGTTTATATTCAGCTCCGTTTGAAGATGCGATAAAGGAATGATGAAAAAGACAGCAATTGCTGTCTTTTTGTATTCTTTAAACCTTATTCAGCTTTCGGGAAATAACTGACTTTTTACAAAAAGAGGGAATTTTTCCAAGGGGATATCAGTTTAAATTTATCATTTTTATGAAATATAGCAATAATATCATGAAATATGATATCGTTTGTAACAATTTAAAGTTTATATGGTAATTTTAAGAAATGTTATATATAATAAAAAATGAGAATATTGAATATATTATTTAAATTACTAGTTTAAAATAACAATTAAAATGGTCGCTTCACTATCAATATTGAAATATTGGGAAATAATATTGGAAGAAAGGATTATACATAAGATTTGATTCGAGTTAAGAGAATGCTATATTTACGCTTTTAGAATTCTGATAATTGTAAATTTTCAGTTTTACAAGAATGATTATGGGCGGGGTGCTAATTTATGATAGTTTTTGACCGAGTGAATAAGTATTATGGCGATTTCCATGTATTGAAAGAAATTAATCTTACAATCAAGAAAGGGGAAGTGGTAGTGGTCATCGGGCCGTCCGGATCAGGGAAAAGTACCCTGCTTCGATGCATTAATCGTCTAGAGACCATTTCGGAAGGATCCCTTTCAATAAATGGTTTAAATGTAGCGGATAAAAAAACGGACATAAACAAACTTCGTCGGAATATCGGCATGGTTTTCCAGCATTTTCACTTGTATCCCCATAAAACCGTGCTCGAGAATATCATGCTTGCTCCCAGGAAGGTTCTGGGGCAATCCGAAGAGGAAGCGAAAAAGGTTGCACTGAAGTATCTGGACAAAGTGGGGATTGGAGATAAAGCAAATTCATTTCCTTCCCAGCTTTCAGGTGGACAGCAGCAACGGGTTGCGATTGCCAGAGGTTTGGCAATGGGACCCGAAATCATGCTTTTTGATGAACCTACCTCAGCCTTGGATCCGGAAATGATTGGCGAGGTACTGGATGTAATGAAAGCACTTGCCCATGAAGGGATGACGATGGTGGTGGTTACGCACGAAATGGGATTTGCCCGTGAAGTAGCGGATCGAATCGTATTCATGGACGAAGGCAGGGTTTTAGAAGAGGCATCACCGGCTGAGTTTTACGCCAATCCTCGTGAAGAGAGGGCTCGTTTATTCCTTAGCCGTATATTAAATCATTAAATAAAAAACAGGGGTGAATTTCATGTTGAAGAAAAAGAAATGGTTAAAATTATCTTTGCTATCATTACTGGCTGTCATTTTATTAGCTGGATGCGGCGGGGGGAATGATTCCGACAAAGCTGAAGAGGGTGGAGGTAAAGGTAAGGAAGAAGATGTTCTCGCACAAGTGAAGGAAAAGGATAAGATCGTTTTTGGGGTGAAAAATGATACAAGGCTATTCGGATTGAAGAATCCTAGTACTGGAGAGGTAGAAGGCTTTGATATTGATATTGCCAAAGCCCTTGCAGCAGAAATCCTTGGTGATGAGAATAAAGTTGAATTTAAAGAAGTGACTTCTAAAACTAGGATGGCCTTATTGAATAATGGTGATATCGACGCAATTGTAGCAACTATGACAATCACGGAAGATCGTAAAAAAGAAGTTGACTTCACTGATGTCTACTTCGACGCCGGACAATCTCTGTTAGTCAAAAAGGGCAGCGATATCAAGGGTATTGATAGTTTAAAAGGGAAAAAGGTATTGGCCGTCAAGGGCTCTACTTCTTCCATAAATATCCGTGAAAAAGCTCCTGAAGCACAAGTGCTGGAATTTGAAAACTATTCCGAAGCGTTCGCTGCACTTAAATCCGGACAAGGGGATGCACTGACTACGGATGATTCCATCCTTTATGGAATGGCAGATGAAGATCCAAGTTATGAGCTTGTTGGTGGTACATTTACGGAAGAGCCTTATGGAATTGCCGTGAAAAAAGGAAATGCTGAATTTGTTGAAGAGTTGAATAAAGCCCTTAAGTCACTTAAAGATTCAGGCAAGTACGACGAAATCCATGATAAATGGATTAAACATTAAACATTTTAGCAAATGTATATGGGCAGCTGGCCTTGAATGACATTTGAACATTTGTCTGTGAGGATGAGCGTTTTGCTCATCCTTACTAGTTAAAGGAGTTGTATGCCGTGCTTGATTTCTCCATTTTAACAGAGAATCTGGATATGTATTTATTAGGCTTTAAAAATACGATCATGTCGAGTTTGGTCGCGTTGGTAGCGAGTTTGATTCTTGGTGTGCTAATTGCCATCATGCGGATTGCGCCAATAAAGCCGTTAAACTGGCTGGGTACCGTCTATGTCGAGTTCATTCGGAACATACCGTTATTGATCATTACCTTTTTTTTCTTTCTCGGTCTTAAACTAAGCGGTCTATACGCAGGGACATTAGCATTGACCATTTACACTTCATCTTTCATTGCTGAGGCAATTCGGGCAGGCATACTTTCCGTGCCAAAGGGTCAAATGGAAGCTGCCCGTTCTTCAGGTCTGACATATGGGCAGGCCATGAGACTCGTCATACTGCCGCAGGCAGTTAAAATAGTCATTCCTCCTTTAGGGAACCAATTTATCAATCTAGTAAAGAATTCTTCCATTTTAGCCGTCGTTGCAGGACTCGACCTTATGTACCACGGGGATTTGATTTCTTCAAGGACATTTGTCGTGTTTGATGTGTACATTTTTGTTGCAGCGTTTTACTTAATACTTACCATTCCTTTAAGTTTTGGCGTTGGTTATTTGGAAAAACGTCTGGCTAAGAGTAATTGAGGGAGGTATAAGATATGGATTTTGCAGGTGCCTATACACCAGATAATCTTAAGTTTTTATTAGAAGGATTTTGGGTAACGCTCCAGGTAGCATTTATATCCATTATTCTAAGTTTCATTATTGGCGGGCTTGTAGGTATAATCAGATACGCAAAAGTGCCGGTGTTATCACAAATATTAGCTTTAATTGTAGAAACGGTACGTAATTTACCTCTGTTATTAATAATATTTTTTACGTATTTTGCTTTGCCTGAGATACGGATTAAACTGGAAATCATACCAGCAGCCATTGTTGCCTTGACAATTTTCGAATCAGCCATGCTTTCTGAAGTCATCCGAAGTGGGCTAAAATCCATTGATAAAGGCCAAATGGAAGCTGCCCGTTCATCAGGCTTGAGCTATACACAGGCATTGATACATATTATTCTGCCCCAAGCGCTGCGCCGCATGGTTCCTCCCATTGTCAGCCAATTCATTTCTTTATTAAAGGATACCTCTTTAGCTGTTGTCATCTCTTTACCGGAGCTGACTCATCATGGTCAAATCATATATGGACAAAGTCAAAAGTATTTAATACCGATTTTGATCCTGGTGGCGCTCATGTATTTCATAGTTAACTATAGCCTTTCTTTGGTAGCCCAGAGACTTGAATTGAAACGCACCTAAAAAAACGACTCAGAAATGAGTCGTTTTCTACTTGACTGGGAGGTTCGGAAGTGTCTCACACCAAATCATAAAACAAGACTTGGTTTACTCCATGATTTTTTTATATATTAATTGGATGGAACCGCTAGTAGATTAAAGGAATTTGCGACACTCCTGCCAAATTACTGGCTAGCCGAGACCCCGCAGACGCTTGCTTTGATGAGGCTTGGCAGACAGTCGGAAAGGGAGTGGATTTCTGAAATCACCTGGAATGTAATTTAAGAAAAAACCGTAGGCTGGAATCACCTCGAACCAAGCACAATTCCATGTTATCCTTTATGTTTTTTAACTGTTTTATGAAAGCCCCAATATATTGAAGAGCTTGGCAGACCGCTGGTTGAAAGGGAGGGGCTTCTGGAATCAACTGGAATATTAGTGATGAATGTGTAACAAAAAATGAATCTTTTGCTTTTAATAACCGTATATATAAAGGAAGAAAGAAGGTGGGATATATGTCGGAAGTTAAAAGAAACAATAGCAAAGCGATTGTATCATTGATCATGGGGGTATTATCCCTGTTTATTCCATTCATCGGCATCATATTAGGTATTCTAGGGTTAATATTTGCATCGAAGAGTAAACAAGAAATTAAGCTTACTGGTGAATCTGGAAATGGTTTAGTGACAGCTGGAAAAGTGTGCAGCATAATTGGAATAATCTTGAATGTTCTCATGATACTGATTTTCCTAGTGTTTTTTTATTTCGTAGTTAATACGGACATATCAACCTATTGAATGTATGTATTAACTTGACAAACAAAGAAAAGTAAATTAAACCTATATAAAATGGAAATTCATGTTATAATTAGTATAAAAACCTAAATATTGTATGAAGGGATGATATTTTGACCATTCAAATCTTTGAGTACCCAGCCGTATTCTATTATGAGAAGCACCCGTTGATTATCGACTCTTTTTCCGTTCAAGTTTGTTTCCCGGATTTTAGGCGAGAAGGAATTATTTCTTCCGTTAGCGGCAAAAATCGGTTAGATGCCTTAGCTTGTGCTCAAGAACTGTTGGAATCCATGGTCGAACATTTTATTCACGATAAAAAAACAATCCCGGATGCTAGCGAAATGGAAAAGGTGAATCTGGATCGGGGAATTAATATATGCGAGGCTGCACCCTTCAGGATTGAAATAGAAAATATCACATACGAAAAATAAAAAAACCTTTCCGGTTAAAGGACAAGGTTTTTATTTTGGATTTCCTGAAATTCAATGAACAATTTGTAACCCGGAATGTCAGACCAGTACATAGTAAGGTGAAGTCGACGGTGATAATGATACCACTGCATAAAATATAAAGAACCATCATTTCCTGTAAAAGGAAAGATGGTTTTTTGTTTCGCTAAAATTTTTCCCTTTAATTATTTTTTATTTTTGGAGAAAGGATATTGCGTTCTTTATAACGAATAGGTATAGTATAGGTAACATAGGTAAAAAGTATCAATAGTTATATATTTTGGAGGTGTATGTGTGAAATATTATATAGCATCAGACGAAAAAAATTTGAAGCAAGTTAAATCATTGATCAAGAAATTGACTTCAAAAGGGTTTACTTGTGTGAATGACTTGAATTTAATTACAAATGATGAGAAAAACCAAATAACGGACGGCATTGGAGATTATGAAAAAAAGGGGATTGAGGAAGCCGATTTCATGCTGATTTTCCTAACGGCAGGAAAAGGTAATCTATATGAGCTTGGATATGCTTTATCTTTAAATAAGAAAATTATTGTGTATTCGCCTGAGAAAGACAATTATCATATTAATAAAAAATCAATATTTCATAATCTGCCCGAGGTAACAATCTGCAGCGGGACCTTTTATAAGCTGGTTAAGTTGATACATACGCTTTCTCCCGAAGGATCTGAAAAAGGTTCATTGAATCTTAAATAAATGTCAAATGTAAAATTTTAAGGATACCCACTAATAAAATTTCTTTTGACCGAAGTGTTTAATGGATTAAAAATGAGGGTAAAGACCATTAAAAAAGGGAGAGGACTGTTTTGGCCATTATTGATATCGACCAATTATTGTTAGCCACTGAAGCGATAGCAGAAGAGTCAGTTCCATTCCATCTTGATACATTTGACATCGATCAACTTTTAGATAAAACGGATAATTGGAATTGGTAAGGAAAAGCATGCCCAAAGAGGATATGCTTTTTTTATAGAGAAAATAACCTGATTGCCTGTATAAAAATAATACAAGTAATCAGGCAAGTGAGGATTTTTTAATGAAGTGGATAAAGTTAATACTTGCGTCCTTTTACGAATCCTAAAATCACAAACATCGAAATGGTGCCGATAACAAAAATTGATTTAATTGTTGTTACGAGAATATCATCGTACATTTGTATTACCTCCTTGTATGTAATGACAGTGCGATTATGATTAGCTGTTGATGTATAAATTATAACATAAAGTTAATAACTGATGGTGGAAAATTAAAACCGATATGGGTAATAATGTATTGGTTGTACAGTTAAAACATAAAAAAGATATCCTCTAATCAGTGGATATCGGTGAGAAAATTATTTAAGTCCTAGTGCTTTTTTTGTTTTTGGTCCGACGATACCATCAGAAGTAAGTTTTTTGGACTTTTGGAATTTCTTCACAGCCGCTTCGGTGTTTTTTCCAAATGACCCATCCACTCCTTTAGTGCTGTATCCAAGTTTAGTTAATCTTTTTTGTAGTTCGATTACTTGGGGGCCACTGCTTCCTTTCTTCAGGGTGGCGTTTGAATTTACCGGCAGGCTCACAGAACCGCTTACTTTATATCCATTCGTGGCAGCTATGTTGGCAAATGATTTATTCGAACTGGCAATCAAGACTACGGTGTTCATTCTCACCCTATCGTAAAGCCATTGAACATCATCGTTATACATACGAATACAGCCTGCACTTATATATTTCCCGATGGTTGTGGGATCATTATTGCCGTGTATTGCGTACGTATTACCTGGTGTATTCCTTGCATTGATCCCCAGCCACCTTTTACCTAGAGGGTTTTTTGGGTCTCCACCTCTAATGTTGCCTTTATAATAGGGACGATTCACAATCTTTGTCACTACTTTGAACTTTCCTTCAGGAGTGTAGGAAGCTTTCTTACCTGTCGCCACGATGAATACCCTCACCAATTTATCATTTTCGTAATAGGCAAGCTGATTATTGGTTTTATTGATGATAATCAGTTGTCTTGCTGCCGCACCTGAAGTATTACTGAACCCCAAAAAACTAAAGGCGAAAATCAATACAAATACAATTAATTTTTTCATGTTTTTCCCCGTCCCTCATTTAAGCAACCTACATTTACACATATACTATCCTATGCATGAAGTGAGGCTAAAGTGACATTTTTTTAAAATAAGGGTAGACTAATTAACTATGGGAAAAGTCAAACTTGGACCAAATTCTACTTTTATGCATGCTTAAAGAATGATGGGCACTATTTTTGGTCATATTACATACATTATTGAAGTGAAAGTGGAGGTGGGAAAGAATTGTCACGCCTAAACGTGGAGGACTATCTAGAACAAGGCATCCATGGTCCAAAAGAAATCAAGCCTGGTGAAAGAAGGGAATTTTTGGGCACATTACGGGAGAGGGTCGTAATCGTCCTAAAAAATAGCCAAGTCTTTGAAACGAATGTATATCCGGAGATAGAGCAATTGATGAAGCAGTATCCCCGTTCAAATTTGTTTTTAAATGGTCAGATGGACTATCAATATTTAGGGAAATATATAAAATTGGCAATGAGTCATAATATTCCGTACAAAATTGTCCTAAACAAAGATCATAACTCCGATTTGGGTCTAGTATTAGCAGAAAATAATGCCATAAACAAAGAAGAAATTTATATCGAGAAGAAAAATCATGTACAGCAAGTCATCAAAAAGAAAAGCTTCACAGCGTTTTTCAAACGCTGTGTTAAAAAATTATTTAAAAAACGTTGATACAGCCATCAACGTTTTTTAATTTTGTCTATAAAAGGCGGAATGGTCTATCCCAACCATGATAGTAAGACTAGGTTTTCCTCAAATTCCCTTTCTTTAGAGTTTGTCTACAGTCTGAAACGATGATAGAGTGATTTTTGTATTTATTTTTAAGCACTCTTTTAATTAAGTAAGTAGACAACCTTTCCTGTTTATGTAACCCTATTTCGTAACCTGTAAAACTTCCTGAAATTACCTATTATCGTTTTTACTACGGAATAAGTGGGGATAGCGATTAAAATGCCAGTGAATCCGTATATTGATCCAGCAGCAAGCAGCAATAAGATAATGGTAAGTGGGTGAATGTTAAGCCGTTTCCCCATAATATTCGGTGTAACCAAGTGCCCCTCGAGCTGTTGAACAACGGCAAGGACAATGAGTACTTTCACTGCCAGCCCAATGTCTTGCTGTAAGGCAATGAGAAGGGCGGGGATGATGCTTATTAGTGGACCAAGGAATGGTACAACGGTAAAAATCATGGCGAATAAGGCTAATACGAGTGCATAGTCGAGACCGATAATAAGGTAGCCAACATACATCAAGGTCCCAATGACGATTGATATGATGAATTGACCGATAATATAAGTGGAAAGTGCTTTATCGACGTCTTTTAAAATCTTGTTTCCCTCTGTTTCTACATCGTTCGGTATATATTTTAATAGAAATGGCCGTAATTTTTCTCCATCCTTCAAGAAATAGAATAGAATGAATGGTGTAATCACCAATACCGTTAAGACACTAGTGATCGTGGAAAAAATGGTATGGACATTCACGATGAGTTTTTCCGAATAATCTTTCAGATGCGTTACCGCTTTTTCTTTCAACTCTTCCATATTTACCATGCCAAAATCATTTTTTTCAATCATGACTTCAGATTCCTTAGAGAATTCCTTGACTTTGCTGGGGAGGTTTTCAGATAATTTTTGAAATTGGTCCACGACTACAGGACTTCCAAAGTAACTTACCATCCCAATCATGCTAAATATAATCAAAAACACGGTGAAGATGCTAGCTGACCTCGGGATAAATTCAGTTAACAAGTTAACGACCGGCCGTAGTATATAGTATAAAAGCCCAGCCACAATAATTGGGAAAAACATGGAAGCGATGACTTTTTGTAGCGGCAGTAGAACATAGTCAATCTTACCTAGTAAAAAAATAATTAAAATGATCAAAATGATCCCGCAAGCATATTTGAAAAACGGTTTATTGATCCACAAGACAATCCCCCCTAATTCCATCTCTTACTTAATTCCCTGATTTAGCTTAATGTTAAACTAAATAACTTGTTCAAATGTTTGGTGCAAAACATTTTATAAGAATGAACGATTATCATTCAACTTTAATTAGATTGTGCTGTTACAATTTTTATTCATAAAAGGAATACTACCTGAACACATGTTCATAAAGCTGGAGTTCGTATTTTTTAAATATTTTTGGAATTCCAATAGCTATAGCCGCAAAAAACGAAGTTAATATATGGAAAGCAAAACAAGACTCTCACCGTAAAATGAAGGACATATTTAAAAAATATATCGACCACATTGACGTTTACATGTTTTTACGGAACTAAGTCGATAATAAGGTCCACCTACTAGGATTGCACCGCTAATTGCCTTTCCCAGGACTGCTGCGTTTAAGTATAAGAACTGCTCACAACTGCTCCGGCAAAGAATCTGGTTGAGATGACCTAATCCATATATTATTCGAATGCCATAGTTCAAAAAGCACCGATACGGCCATAACCAATTAAAAAAGGCATCATCAAGGTAAATTCCGGTTAGGGAAGTTTACTTGATAATGCCTTTTTATAAAGGTTTTAAATTAGGATATTTTACTTAATATGTTCGTTGCGCCTTGTTTCTGTTCTCTTTGCATTTTTTTGATGTCTAGACGCAACCAGATGGAGATGGCGAATGCTATCGCAATTAATGCTGCGAAAACGTAGAATACCGGGATGTAACTATTCGTACTTTCCCTGATTGCAGTAACCAACATCGGGCCGCAAACCCCGCCTAGAGACCATGTAGTTAAAAGATAACCGTGGATGGCCCCAATTTCCTTAGTTCCAAATAAATCCCCGGCAAATGCAGGGAGATTTGAAAATCCTCCTCCATAACAACTAACGACCAGCAAGATGAGTCCTTGGAACAATAGTGTATTTGTAGTCGTTGGAAGTAAAAGGAACGCTCCGATTTGAATGATGAAGAAAATGATGAAAACATTTGGTCGGCCAATATAATCAGATGCTGCTGCCCAGCCAAGTCTTCCTCCGCCATTAAAGATTCCCATGATACCGACTAATGTTGCTGCACCTGCTACTGACAGCCCGACAACGTCTTGAGCCATAGGAGAAGCAACCGAAATCATCATGATCCCTGCACTTGTGTTGATCAATTTCATGGACCATAACATCCAGAAGTGTTTAGTTTTAACCGCTTCTTTTGCAGTTAATTGCCTTAGGTCTTTCTTTAGTTCTTTCTTACCGGACTCAATATCTTTCTTCATTCCTTCAGGCAGCCAGTTGGCTTTTGGAGGTGCAATATAGGATGCTCCTAAGAACATCAGTATGAAATAGCCTGCGCCTAAAATATAATATGTAGTATAAATGCCAACTGATTCCATAAGGCTTGCAGCGACTGGGGCTGTAATGAGAGCTCCGGCACCGAAACCTAATACTGCCATTCCTGTTGCCAATCCCCTGCGATCTGGGAACCATTTGACTAAAGTGGATACTGGAGAAATGTACCCGATCCCCATACCAAGTCCACTTAAAACCCCATAAGTCAATAGGTAGAGCGGAAGTGAATCGACCATTACTGCTAAACCGGAACCGGCTTGTCCTAAACCGAATAATACCGCAGCGACCATAGCTGACTTTCGTGGTCCATTTTTTTCTACGAATTTACCAAAGAAGGCAGCAGAAGTTCCTGCAAGCGCCATCATTATTGTGAATGCTAATGTTACTTCAGTCTCAGACCACCCCATAGTCTCAACTAATGGTTTTTTGTAAACGCTATATGCATATGCACCACCAATGGAAAGGTGAATGGCGATGGCAGATAAAGCGATTAACCATCTGTTTTTTGTCATGTTGTTACCCCTTTTCGTCAAAAATAAGAAAGTTGCATGTGTTTTATCTATAATATAGCGTTTTGCATGCGTTTTATCTATCTTGTGGGATAAGTATATAAGATTATTATTTAGTAGTAAACTACTAAATTGAATTTCATGAAAAAATTCCCTCTATATTCCATTGGATTAAATTTGGGGATGGCACTAAGAAAAACAATTTAATGAATCAGGATAAAATGTTATATTTCCTAGTCTTTTGAATATACATAAAAGCTTATATAGGGTTTCAGCTCTAAGTGCTATGGAGAAGCTGTGATCACCAACCTGTTGAACATCTTTTTATTTTCGATCTCCCAGGGTTAGAAAAAGGAAACGAAAAGTTCTACTTAAGGTACCGTGATGGAATAACCAGAATTATTCTCATTGGCTTTATTGTAATCACTTTGTTAAAATTAACCTTATATTCAGGATTTCAAGATAACTTAGCAAACGATGGAATTGATATTTTTTGAGAAGTTTCAGGAATAATTGATTCTTTTTTCAGGAATCATAGTCTGGATATCAAAAAAATCCCATTTATTTTAAAAAAATTCCGAAAATTTAGTCTTAAAGGCTTGAACTATGATTCCTGATAGGAGTAAACTAATTAAAGATAGATTTTATGGAAGTGAAATCTTGTAAATTTAATCAACAAGGGGTTTTGGTAATGAAGGAACATGACATGCAAATCACGCTTAGTACAACAAAGAAAGAAAAACCACAAGCGGAACAGCTTGAGTTCGGTAAGCAGTTTACCGATCATATGTTTATTATGGATTACACACAAGGGCAAGGGTGGCATGATCCAAGAATTGTTCCTTATCAACCGCTCTCATTAGAGCCGTCAGCTATGATTTTTCACTATGGTCAATCCGTTTTTGAAGGATTGAAGGCATATGCAACACCAGAGGATGAAATTATCTTATTCCGTCCGGAAAAGAATTTCCAACGCTTAAATAGTTCAAATAGCCGATTATGCATACCGGATATCGACGTTGATTTTGCGTTGAAGGCCTTAAAGACTTTAATTAGCGTTGATAAGGACTGGATTCCCCAGGCAGAAGGGACATCATTATATATCAGGCCATTCATTATAGCTACTGAGCCTTATCTGGGAGTTTCTCCATCGGATAAATATCAGTTCATCATCATCATGTCACCAGTGGGTTCGTATTATAAAGAAGGTATTCATCCCGTTAAAATTGCAGTGGAGTCAGCTTTCACACGTGCAGTTAATGGAGGTACAGGTGAAGCCAAAACGGGTGGTAATTATGCATCGAGCCTAAAAGCCCAGGAAGTATCCGAAAAGATGGGTTATGCCCAAGTTCTATGGTTGGACGGAGTGGAGAAAAAGTATATCGAAGAAGTTGGAAGCATGAATGTTTTCTTTAAAATTAATGGTGAAATCATCACTCCAGCTTTAAATGGAAGTATCCTTCCTGGTATTACTCGTGATTCCATTATTGAATTGCTGAAACATTGGGGTCTTCCCGTGTCGGAAAGACGCATCTCGATGGAGGAAGTTCATGAAGCCCATAAATTAGGTCAATTGGAAGAAGCCTTTGGAACGGGTACAGCCGCAGTAATATCACCAATTGGTGAATTTTTGTGGAATGGTGAAAAAATGATTGTTCAAAGCGGGGAAACTGGCGTACTTTCCAGAAAGCTTTATGATACACTGACAGGTGTCCAAACAGGCAAAGTTGCAGATGAGTTGAACTGGACTACGAAAGTTGAAGAAAAAGTGACTCTATGACTTAAACAAAAAAAACCTTCTTTGAAGGTTTTTTTTGTTTTCACATAATCATTTTGTGCCTTATGGCAACAGCGACGGCCTCGGTCCGGTGATTCACTCCCAATTTCCTGATAGCAGAAGAAATATGATCTCTGACAGTAAATTCACTAACGCTCATTTCATGTGCCATTTGCTTTAATCCCATCCCATTGGCTAAATATTGAAGGACCTCCACTTCACGCTTGCTTAGAAGGTAAGTGGGAGGGGCGGAATCAAATGTTGAACTGACAGCCAGTTTCAAATAATGGGAAAGTTTCATTAAATCATTTTTGGTAACTGGTCCGTTGGCGTGAATTGGGTCAACCAACACTAAACCGATGGCAAAGTCATTCACAATTATCGGAATGATAGCCAATGAAGAGATGGAAAATCTTTTAACGTATTTTGCAGGGATGGAGGATTTCGCATGTTGGATGGTTAAGTATATGGGTTTGTTATGGATGACTGCTTGGTGGATGGGGTATATATCATGAATATTTTCTCTAACATTATGTAATGAAAAGGTATCTTCACTTGTACATGCACATATTCCTTCACCCATTCCTGTTAAACATGAGTAACTGAATAAAGATGCTCGTTGAAATGAAAAAAAATCCACACAGCCTTTCACGATCATTTGTGATTTATTTGCCATATCTTTTTGTTGGGAAATCTTTTTAACATGATTCATCAGAGTTTCCTCAAGCATTCGACTTTATTCCTCCCTACATTTTCAGTACTAGGATAAATGCTACTAATATCTTACAATATAATGAAAACTCTTACAAATTAAAAAAATCCTTAGAGATTCAAAAAGTTCAAAGTTCATAATTTCAAGGAGGCATTACCATGAAAAGAAAGAGTTTAACGACCACCAGCAGAAGTTTTAGAGAAGATACCCTACCATTTAAACTTTACCAAAAGGCAAAGAAATTCGGTATATGGAATCCTCGAGATATTGATTTCAGCCAGGATAAAGAAGATTGGAAGTCATTTACTGATATTGAAAGGGAAGTGTTATTACGGATCATTTCCCTTTTTCAAGGCGGGGAAGAAGCCGTGACTTTGGATTTGCTGCCGCTCATAATGACGATAGCCAAAGAAGGCCGGATCGAAGAAGAAATGTACTTAACGACATTTCTGTTCGAGGAAGCGAAGCATATGGAGTTCTTTCGTTATACATTAGATCAAATTGGTGAAACGGGTGATTTGACGGTTTATCACTCAGACACTTATAAATCGATTTTTTATGAAATATTGCCTGAAACGATGGAGAAGCTTTTAACCGATCAATCCCCAGAAGCTTTGGCAGAAGCAGCCACTGTTTATAATATGTTTACCGAAGGCGTCCTTGCAGAAACTGGATATTTCGGGTTCTATCAGACTCTCGAAGCTAATAAAATGATGCCTGGTTTATTAAAAGGTGTAGGTCTTTTGAAGAAGGATGAATCACGCCATATTGCATATGGGACTTTCCTGCTGCAGCGAATCATCAGTGAACATCCACATATCTTTAAACAGGTTGAAAAGAGGATGGAGGAACTTTCACCACTGGCCATCACTTTAAATACGGAGGGATATGATCGGTTAGGAAATCCTTTTGGTAATGACCAACAAGCTGTATTGAATTTTACACTGAAACAATTATCAGTGCGGATGGAGATATTAGCCAGGGCAAAAGGGAAGGGGATTGAAGAGATCTATCAAAGTAACGAAAAGGAATATGGGGTTTTGTAATGCCGAAATAAGATACAAGCATACTGGGAGGTTTATATTTGTTAATGAATGGCCATCAGGAAATGTAAGCAATGTGAACTATCCTTAACTGCGAATATAGACTATTAAATCTGGGGTGAAACTTTATGAAGGTAAATGCTCATTCGAATTTTTGGTTAAGGTCTTCTGTTTACAGTGGCACTAACACTCGTTCACTCATTCCGGGCCTATTCAATGGTCTGGGGGCAAAAAGGATTCTACTCGTGAGTGATGTGGGCTTGGAGAATGCAGGCGTCGTTCAACAAGTTGCCGAAACTTTTGAACAGCAGAAATTAGGTGCCAAAGCTGAAATAGTTGGACAGTTTCTGGGTGTTACACAAGACGCAGCGAGTAAATGTGTAAACGAAGCATTGAAATATGCACGCGAAGTTCATGCCGATGCCATACTTGCCATTGGCGGAGGGAGTGTCATCGATACCGCAAAAGCATTGAAATACGGATTATATAAAGGAATTACGGATATAAATGATTCAATACCAAGCGGTTTTCTGTATGAGGGTTTTCCAAAAGCACAATCCATGAATATCCCGCATATTTCCGTAGCCACAACAGCAGGAACCGGTTCCGAAGTATCCCCGATCGCAGTCATATATAATGAACATAAAAAAGTCAAAATGAATATATACAATGTTTTTTTAAGTTCGGATGTTGCCATTCTAGATCCCGATTTAACAGTCGGACTGCCATCTGACATTACGGCGTATACTGGTGCCGATGCATTGACACATGCAATTGAAGCGATCATTTCACCTGCAGCGACATCAATAACCGATGCATATGCATATCAGGCCATTCGAGTTATTGAAAGAAATTTACCGAGG
Source organism: Peribacillus sp. NPDC096448 (assembly GCF_044762675.1). NCBI lineage: Bacteria > Bacillati > Bacillota > Bacilli > Caryophanales > Bacillaceae > Peribacillus > Peribacillus sp. NPDC096448. Next base: position 348,402 of record NZ_JBIWEU010000002.1, read on the forward strand.
GCCGTAAAGGACGGAACGAATATTGAGGCTAGAATGGAAATGCTGCATGGAAGCATGATGGGAATCACTGCATTTTGCAGTGCATTGAATGCGATTCCGGTTCATAACTTTGCCCACGCATACGGGGCGTTATTCCGTATTCCGCATGGATTGGCCAATGCCGTATTACTACCGGTCGTCATGGAATCAACCCCCGATTTATATCTTCCAAAGGTCCATTTGTTAGCCGAAGCCTTTAGTGTAAAAATACAGGATGAAGATTCAAAAGGGATCTTAGCGAAAGTGGTAGAAAAGCTCCGTGTATTTCTATCTGATCTTGGGCTGCCCTCCGACTTCAGCGCCTATGGAATTAACCAGTCGGATATGGAAAGAATTCTGAAAGCAGTCGTGACGGATCCAGCTGCCGCTAATTACCCGATGTCAGAGGAATTAATAATGTCAGTTGTTTCAAGAGTTTCACCCGTGAGAATTAATTGACACTAAAAAAGCCAGCCTGTAAAGGTTGGCTTTTTTTGCGTTCTAACCTGTTTAATTCCATAATTTTTCATTCAAACATTACTCTGTTTAATGCTTTTTTCCTAAGTTTTCCTGTGCCATCTTTATAAGTTCCTTCACCATGCCTCCGCCTAACTTTCCGCCTATTTTTCCATTTTGCTTGGATGTCAGTTCACCGTTATAGTCTTTTTTAAGCGGTACGCCAATTTCTTTCGCTACTTCAAACTTTACCTCTTCGGGATTCGTTGTACCAGCGACTTTGGCTTTTAAATCATCAAGACCTTTTCGTGCTTCAGATACTAAAATTTTCCTTCTCCTTGCCATTTAGCAACACTCCTCCTATTTTTTTCTTAGGTTATCCTAATGTAAAGAAAATGATTAACCTGCAGATCGAATGTTTTTTTTATTGGAATCCAGCGATTATATAGGATAAACCTGATTGAATTGATTTGCCATTCTAAGAAGAAGTTTTAGTTTATTTAAAGCGGGTAACATATAATAAAACGATTTAAGGAGAAAAATGATGCTGACTGCTAATTCAAGTTTGTTAACAAAAGAAGATATGACAAATCCCGATCGAGTGCCGCAATGGCTAATCAAGGAATATCAAACATTCCATGATACAGTGACCGATAAAACCTTTCCTTGTTATTTTGGTATGAAAGCTGAAAATAAAGGGGAACTCCGTTATGCTTATATCACACAGAAAGATTGGTCCAATCTACCAAAAGCAGTGGAAAGCTTTCTTGATTTATTTCAGGAACCACCATATATAAGGCACGGCCTTTTCGTCTTTATGGAGCCTGAATCAATAGAGGGTGATATAGAATTTTACCGTAAAAGGTTTTGGGATATCCTGCAATACCTACATAAAGCGGATGAAAAACCTTGGCCAATTGAAAAGCCGAAAGATCCCGATCATTATTTATGGGACTATCATTTTGCAGGGGAACCAATCTTTGTCTTTGGTAATGCACCTGCTTATAAACAGCGTAAAACTCGCGATTTAGGAAATAGCCTTGTCCTTGGATTCCAACCCCGGATGATCTTTGAAGGCTTGGAAGGAACGGAAAAAGGCGGAATCATGTCGCGTGAAAAGGTCCGGGAACGAGTGGAGAAATGGGATAATCTTCCGAAACATCCTGATATCAGTCACTTTGGCGATGTAAATCATAATGAATGGAAACAATTTTTCATAGGGGATGATATAGAACCGATAAAAGGTAAGTGTCCCTTCCATCATAAAGAGTTAACTTAACCGTGAGCAAATCGCTCGCGGTTTTTTCGCTTCTTACTTAGGAAGCGGCGGAGATAAAAAATCCAGGCGCTGAAAATTAAAAAACATAATCCTTGCCTTATTGGATTTTCAGTTTTATAATGTGAAAGTACCAATTGCAGTTAATTCGAGATATATGGATTAAATGCTATTTTTATAAAAACATACAAAATTAACAATTGGGGGAACAAAGATGTCTAAAGTATTGTTTGTTAAATCAAATGACCGCCCAGCGGATCAAGCTATTAGTGTCAAAATGTATGAAACGTTTTTGAACGCATATAAGGAAGCAAATAGTAACGATGAAATAACTGAATTGGATTTATTTAAACTGAACTTGCCTTACTACGGAAACACTGCAATCACTGCCCTATATAAACGCAACCAAGGCATGGAATTGACTGAAGAAGAAGTGGATATTGCCGATATCGTGCAACAATACTTGAATCAATTCCTTGCTGCGGATAAAGTGGTATTTGCCTTCCCGCTCTGGAACGCAACAGTTCCGGCACCATTGGTAACTTATATTTCTTATCTTGCCCAAGCGGGAACAACATTCAAATATACAGCTGAAGGCCCTGTCGGCTTAGCTGGAGGTAAAAAAGTGGCTTTACTTAATGCGCGTGGATCCGATTATGCATTACCTGGTATGGATGCTGGCGAAATGGCAGAGAAATATGTAACGATGAATTTAAACTTATGGGGCATAAAAAACCCGGAAACAGTCGTAATCGAGGGACATAATCAGTACCCAGATCGCTCACAGGATATCGTTGCAGAAGGATTGGCGAAAGTTGCTGAAACTGCAGCAAAATTCTAATTTTAAAAAGGAAAACCAGTATGTATTTTTAGCATACTGGTTTTTCTATGCAGATTTTTCTGAAAGTCGATTATAATAAAGGGTAAGCTATAAGCATGAAAGGAAGTGCAGACGATATGCAAACGTTTAAATCACGCGACGAAATAAAAATAGAAGAAACATGGAATTTAAAGGATATTTACGAAGATCAGGGTAATTGGGATAAAGATTATCAAGAAGTCCTAAAGATGACAGAAAAGTTAAAAACTTACGATGGGCATATTAAGTCAGCTCAAGATTTGTTCGAGTATTTACGATTAAGTGAGGAACTTGGGTACATTTATAATAAGCTATATGTATTTGCCATGCTGCAAGCGGATCTGGATACGCGGGTAACCTCATCACAAGCATTGCTGGATCGAGCTGGTAAGTTAGGGCAGAAAATAAGCAATGCTTCTGCATTTTTCATGCCGTTTCTATTGAGCCTGGAAGAACACACATTAAAAGGGTACATAAATGAAATCGAGGGTTTGAAATATTTTGAGGAGGATCTACTGGATTCCTTCCGCTATAAAGCCCATGTATTAACGAAAGAACAGGAAGAGGTGCTTTCCCAAATAGGCGAAGCCTTTTCAGCTCCACAAAAAACGTTCGGGATGATCAACAATGCTGATATAAAGTTTGGGGAAGTTACGAATGAAGACGGCGAGAGGGTAGAGCTGACGCGAGGAATGTATTCCAAATTGATTGAAGATGATGATCGCGATAAAAGAAAAGAGGCCTATTTCGCATATTATCAGCCATATGTACAATTGAAGAATACAATCGCTTCCACACTTTCCACGGCAATCAAAAATAATGTGAATCTTTCAAAACTAAGAAATTATCCATCTGCCTTGGAAAAATCCTTATTTGGAGATCAAGTTCCAAAAGAGGTATATGATAATTTGATTATGTCTACTAAGCAAAATATTGGACCTATGCATAAATACATTCATTTAAGAAAAAAATTGCTGGGTGTAGAAGAATTGCGTGCTTATGATTTAAGTGTACCATTAGTCGAAGGGGCTAAAGAGGAGATTTCTTACGATGATGGTTTTTCCTTAATGTTGGAGGCACTGAAACCTCTTGGCGAAGAGTATATAACGATCCTTAAAACCTTTAAGGAAAACAGATATATCGACGTCAGGGAAACACCTGGAAAACGTTCAGGTGCTTACAATTTAGGACTTTATGGTGTTCACCCTTTCATCTTATTAAATCACCGTGATGATTTAGACAGCGTATTTACACTTGCACATGAATCCGGACATGGCATGCATTCATACTATAGCTCAAAATACCAACCGCAAATAAGTGCTGGATATTCCATTTTTGTCGCTGAAGTTGCTTCCACTGTGAATGAAATCCTTTTGATTCGCCATTTAATTAAGACAACAAAAGACGTTCAGAAGAAAAAACATTTACTTAACCATTTCATAGATAGTTTTAAAGGAACATTCTTCACACAAGTGATGTTTGCGGAGTTCGAAAAGATTGTACATGAAAAAGCTGAAAATGATGAACCTCTAAATGCCGAGGTTTTTAATACAGCCTATGAATCGATATTTCGTGCATATAATGGAGATGAAATAATTTTCGATGAAGAAGTGAAGTATGGCTGGTCTCGCATCCCACACTTTTATCGTCCATTTTATGTTTACAAATATGCTACTGGTTACGTTTCAGCCATTACGATCGCTGATAAGATCCTTTCTGGGGACAAAAAAACACTTGAAAGTTATTTGACCTTCTTGAAAAGCGGGAGTTCCGATTTCCCATTGGAGCTTCTTAAGAAAACAGGCGTAGATTTAACTAAACCTGATCCAATCGAAAATGCAATGAAGATTTTCAGTGATCTCGTCGACCAATTCACTGAGTTGACAGAAGGCTAATCTAAACCATTTCTTCCAAAAGAGCCCATGGTATGATGTTATAAAAAATGCTATAGTTAAAACATTGGCGTAGGAAAGGCCCAATCAATTTGATTGGGCCTTATTTTATATGCAAAAGAAACAGGTAATTCGCGAAAAAAGTGATGATGACAGCGTTATTTCCAACATCGGAGCCTAGCCAATGGGCCAGTTTCTTTGTACTACAATGGCATATTTTGTGAGGAAAGTGAAAAATGAATTCGACAGTAAATTATATAAAAGAATGGCAGCAGGCACTTCAACTTGAAATCCTGCATTTGAAAAAATATGGCAGCACAAAATACTTGGTTTCGAACGGCCATCTGCTTACAAGTGAAGGTTCCTTCAACTATTATTTTGAAACAGGTTCATCGGTAAAAATCCCTGTCGGTTCCCTCGTTCGATTGGAATGGGGAGGGATTAAACAGGATGGAAGGATCCTCTCATCGGAAGGGAAAAGTATAATCATTGTTTTTGATCGTTCGTTAGGCGATATCATCGGTGAAGCCTTTTTATACCATGATCCCTGGGAATTGCTGGAGCAATTGAACATCCGCTTGGATGAAATCAAGAGAAGTAAAAGGAAAAGGCTTCGGATCAAGCGCCTGATGGATCCGTCCATGCCGCAAAAACATCCTTTAACCGAAAAACAAAGTAGTGTGAAAGAATTATATGCCCGCTCGAAGTTCAATCCTGTCACTTTTGTTTGGGGACCCCCTGGAACAGGAAAAACCTATACATTGGCTCGTACAGTAGCCAATCATTATTTACAAGCTAAAAAAGTTCTGGTTTTGTCCCATAGCAACCAGGCAGTCGATGTTTTGATGGCTGAAATTTCATCATTCATTAAAAAGAAGGATCGTTTCAAAGAAGGCGATGTGCTTCGCTATGGATCTCAAATCGGTGAATCACTAGCTATCCATGATGATATTGTTACGGGGGAATTATTAGGTAAACATGAACCGACATTAATTAAAGAAAAAGAAGAGCTTGGCGAAGAGAAACGTCTATTAAAATATGACTTGGCAGGGTCCTTCAGTAAAAGGGATACAGATCAATTAATTGAGATAGAGAAAAAGCTGGCCAAAGTCTTGGAGAAAATCCGCCAAAAAGAGATTCAATTCGTAAAAGAAGCAAAAGTCATCGGGACGACCTTAGCTAAAGCAGCAAATGACGAAACGGTTTATCAAAAGGAGTATGATCTGGTCATCTTGGACGAAGCAAGTATGGCTTACGTACCTCAAGTGGCTTTTGCTGCGGCGTTAGCCAAGCATATTATCGTTTGTGGTGATTTCAAACAATTGCCACCCATTGCTTCGGCTCGTGATTCCCTCGTGAAACTATGGCTGAAGGAAGACATATTTCATCGGGCCGGTGTCGCCCAGTCTGTTGAAGAAGGAGAACTCCATCCCCATTTATTCCTATTAAAGGAACAGCGCCGCATGCATCCGGATATTTCAGCATTCACTAATCGTGTCGTCTATAACAATTTTGTTGGCGATCATAAAAGTGTTGCGACTAGCAGGGAGGGCATAATGCTGGCGGAACCGTTTGCCAATAGGGCAGCGGCACTTCTCGATACTAGCTTTGCAGGGGAATATTGCATCACTGAACGGACCTCCCACTCAAGAATGAATTTATGGCAATTGCTTTTATCTTTTCAGCTGATTCATGAAGCTTATGTGGGCGGGTCAAGGTCAATTGGTTATGTCGCACCATATCGGGCTCAGGCAGAATTGATGGAAAAACTATTGGATGACTTATATGAAAAAGAACGGCAAACGGCGGATATCATCGCTGCAACTGTACATCGTTTCCAGGGAAGTGAACGTGAAATGATGATCTTTGACACTGTTGATAGTTATCCGCAAAACAGGGCTGGAATGTTATTGACAGGGAGAGAAAGTGAAAGGCTGATTAACGTGGCCATAACAAGGACTAAGGGTAAGTTCGTACATGTATGTGACACTTCGTTTGTTAACAAACACGTTTATCGCAGTAAAACACTTCGTCAGCTTGTCGATCATCAAATTCAAAATGATCAGATTGTATCAAAGAAAGACATTGGAAAATGGGTTAACCACCAGCACCCGAAATTGCGATGGATGCATGCCCGTAAATTGGGGGATTTTCAGGAAGATATTGAATCAACAAAACATGGCATCGTTATCGCTGTACCGGATTTGAACAGTTTGTCGGAAGAATGGCAGCAATATTTAATAAAACGGAATCCAGCAGTGAAATTGACGATCATATCAGCAAAAAGAAACCCTGATATCAACCCGGATCATTTTATTTGTTCACCTATTTCCTTTTCCTTTATCATCTTTGATAATCGAGTTATCTGGCTAGGTTTGCCCGTAGAGTCCAATAATCGGGTTCATCCCCCATTTATAGCGGCTCGTTTGGATTCACAAATAATGGCGGATGAATTACTATCTCAATTCAAAAAAAGTGAATAGCTCCTGAAAAGCCCTTAAAAAGGGCTTTTCTTTTTAACATATATCCTTAAAAAGACCTCGATAGAATAAGCGACGATTACTTCAGTCCCTTACGTCATTGATATATTAAAACAAACACCTCGTTAGAATATACTAATTACTTATACTCCCCAATTTGGATTCATCTCCTTATATTTTTTGCTAAAGGCTGCAAACTAAAATAACAAAGCAAGCGTTTCAGGCGACTTTCGACTAATTATGATTTACCATTATGTTACGAAAGCCAAGAAAGGAGGTAACAAAATGAAATTGAGCATTTTGGATCAATCCCCAATTGCATCCGGACAATCAGCACAAGAAGCTTTGCAGGCTTCACTTCAACTAGCGCAAGAAGGAGATAGACTGGGTTATAGCAGAATCTGGTTTACTGAACATCATGATCTGCCGGGATTGGCCTGTTCCGTTCCAGAGGTTTTGATAAGCTATATTGGTGCACAAACAAAAAATATCCGGATTGGATCAGGGGCAGTACTGCTTCCACATTATAAGCCATACCGAATAGCAGAGACGTATAATATGCTAGCCACTCTTTTTCCAGGCCGGATTGATATAGGAATGGGACGTGCTCCTGGTGGATCTGCCGAAGCCACGATGGCCTTATCCGATAATTTTCTTCAGAATGTTTACAAAATGCCCGAACTTGTTCAAGAACTGCTGAATTTTATTAGAGATGAATTTCCGAATGAACATCCGTTTTCAAATGTCTCTGCTGCTCCTATCCCAATGGTATCACCTGAACCATGGATATTGGGAACAAGCGGAAAAAGTGCAAAACTTGCCGCTGAGAATGGAACTGCATACGCCTTTGGTGAATTCATGAGTGAAAATGATGGCGTGCAGAGTTTTCACCAGTACCGTGAGCACTTTCAAACAAAAGGGTTACTCAAAGCACCTAAAACGATTGTTACGGTATCGGCCATTTGTGCTGAAACGGAAGAATATGCGAAAGAAATCGCCCTCAGCAACACCCTATGGAAGATTCAAAGTGGACATGGGGCAATGAAGCAGGTTCCAAGTATAGAAGAGGTAAGGAATCATGAATGGACTGAAAAAGAAAAAACACAGATGGAAACCATGCATGAAAAATTGATTTTTGGTACCCCTTCACAAGTTAAGGATCGCCTATTGGAGATTCAGGAGAAATATCAAGCAGATGAAATCATGCTGATAACCATCACTCATAAGTTGGAGGATCGGCTTAATTCGTTTCGATTGATTGCCAGGGAAATCCTTAACAGTTAATCCCCTCGAGCATTTTGTGTGCATTTTGCGTGTATTTTCTATATGATGGCTTTGCGTCCAATTTATCATAATTGAAAGAAAGAAGATGAAGATATGAATGCTGATCAACATTCAAAAAAACTTAGCGACATTTCTTTTTCCGTTCTGGACCTAGCTTCTATTGTTGAGGGTGGTACAGTTTCGGGAGCTTTTAAAAATACAGTAGATTTAGCCAAGCATGTGGAGCAATGGAATTATAACCGGTTCTGGGTTGCAGAACACCATAGCATGCCTGGGATTGCAAGCTCTGCAACGTCAGTGCTTATAGGCTATGTGGCAGGAAAAACGGAAAGCATTCGCGTGGGTTCTGGCGGCATAATGCTGCCGAATCATGCACCGCTCGTTATTGCAGAACAATTTGGAACATTGGAAGCAATGTATCCTGGTAGAATAGATTTGGGACTTGGGCGAGCTCCGGGAAGCGACCAATATACGGCCATGGCACTCAGGGGTGATGTACGTAATAACGGTCAGGATTTTCCAGAACAATTGGCGCAGCTCCGTAGTTATTTGGATGCGGATTCTAAACATAATCGTGTGCGTGCCATCCCTGGGGAAGGACAGGACATTCCCATTTGGCTGCTTGGTTCAAGCGGCTTCAGTGCAGCATTATCAGCTCAGCTGGGATTGCCATTTTCATTTGCAAGCCATTTTTCCCCTGAAAATACCCAACCAGCTTTAGCTCGTTACCGTAATAATTTCCAACCATCCGATGTTCTCGATAAACCTTATGTCATGGTTGGTGTCAATGTTTTTGCAGCCGATTCTTCGGAAGAAGCACAAAGGATTGCTACATCTTATCAACAGCAATTCTTGAATTTGATCCGTAATACACCAGGACAACTTGCTCCTCCAGTTGATACGATGGAAGGCCTTTGGACAGAATATGAAAAGGCCATTGTCATGAAACAACTTAATGCCTCCATTATAGGAAACCCGGAAGAGGTAAAAGAGCAGTTGCAGACCTTTTTAGATGAAACCCAGGCGGATGAAATGATTATAAACTCTGCCATTTATGATCAGGATGCACGCCTTCGTTCTTATGAAATCATTGCAGAGGTTACTGGAATGAAATAAGTGTCAAAGAATGAGCTTGCAGATTCCGTGTCTGCAAGCTTTTTTGTAAAATACATACCGATTTACTTCATAAACAAAGTTAGGAGAGAGTAATGAAACGAGAAGATCCTTTATCCTTAATATTTCACTTCACAGATAAACAAGGTGATAGCAGGCCTCTATATTTTGCGAACCCGAAAAAAGTGATCACCGCCCATTCAATTGAGGATGTCCTTCCCCAATTCCAAAAAGTCCAGGAAGCGATCGAACAGGGGCATTATGCAGCGGGATATGTTTCCTATGAAGCGGCACCTGCTTTTGAAAAATCTTTTAAAGTAAAAGATGGAGCCCAAATGCCATTATTATGGTTCGGGATTTTTGATAAACCGGACGAGGAAATACCTGAAAAAATGACCGGGGCATTTAATTTAGCTGAATGGCAATCAGAAACGGATTCAAATACCTATCGTTCCGGATTTCAAAGAATAAAATCAGAAATCAAGAAAGGGAATACATATCAAGTCAATTATACGATGCGTTTGCAATCCCAGTTCGAAGGAGATGACTTCGCTTTTTTTGAACGTTTGAAAAGAGCTCAACGCTCGAACTATAGTGCCTATTTGAATGTGGGTACACATCGAATCCTATCGGCTTCACCCGAGTTGTTTTTTCGTTGGGAAGATGGTCAGCTGATTACCCGGCCAATGAAGGGGACGGTAAAGCGGGGAACGACACTGAAATTGGATCAGCTCAATGCAGAATGGTTAGCAGCCTCGGAAAAGAATCAAGCCGAAAATTACATGATTGTGGATCTGCTCAGAAATGATTTGGGAATGATTGCGGAACCAGGAAGTGTCGAGGTTCCACAGCTTAAGGCAATTGAAAAATATCCGACCGTTTGGCAAATGACATCCACGATTACAGCCGATACGAATCCAGGAACAACAATCATTGATATATTCAAGGCCCTTTTTCCTTGTGGATCGATAACAGGGGCGCCTAAAATTAAAACGATGGAGATCATCGCTGATATCGAGAATTCACCACGTGAAGTTTATTGCGGTGCAATCGGGTTCATCACTCCTGAATCCGAAGCCGTTTTTAATGTGCCGATTCGTACGGTCGTGATCGATAAGGAAACAGGGAAAGCCGAGTATGGGGTAGGCGGGGGGATCACTTGGGATTCCGAGTTATCGGAAGAATATGACGAAGCCTTTTTAAAAGCCAAATTATTGACGGTGGAAAGGCCTGCTTACAAACTATTGGAATCGATAAAGCTCAGCGATGGCGAATATTATTTGTTGAATGATCATATCGACCGGATGAAACGATCCGCTGAGTACTTCGATTACCGATTCTCTGAATTACATCTTAGAGATCGGCTCCAAAAGTATGCGGAATTAAACCACGGGGCGTTGCAAAAGGTAAGGGTATTACTACAAGAAAATGGTGAAATTGAAGTCTCCGGACAACCAATCAAGCCCCTTGATCCAGAATTTACGGCCATATTGGCTGAAGCTCCAATATCAAGTGCAAATCCATTTCTATTTCATAAAACCACCAATCGTGATGTATATGAAGGCTTTCAAATGAATAATCCCGACTTCCAGGATATTCTGCTTTGGAATGAAGAAGGATTCATCACGGAATTCACGAATGGAAATGTAGTGGTGAAGATAAATGGTGACCTCTATACCCCCCCGGTGGAAGCAGGTCTGCTTGCTGGAACATTTCGTCAAGAATTGATCAGGAAGAAGGAAATCAAGGAAAAACCCATTTCAAAAGCTGACCTCAATAACGCTGAGGAAATTTGGTTCATTAATAGTGTGCGAGGGAAATTAAAAGTGGATTTAACTTTCTAAGCTGATTATTCGTAAAAAAGTGAAAATTGTAATCTTTATTGCAGTTTGTTGAGATATAGTAGATGATGAATACTACTTTCTGGGAGGGACTGCTGTGGAGATGCATAAAATCGCAGGTTTATCGATTATCGAATTGAAAGCGCAAGACCCTATACTTACTAATTTGATGGAAATGAATGAAGTCTTCTGGACGAATCCGCATTACGGTAACAAACAAGAAAATCCAATCGTCCAAGCTGAACAAGTTAAATCGGCAGAAGAAAGATTAAATAGATTCGCCAATTATATAATTAAAGCATTTCCAGAAACCGAACCAATGAAGGGGATCATTGAATCACCACTAGTCGAGATTCCATTTATGCAAAAAAACTTGGAAAAATCCTATGGAACTAAAATGGCTGGGAAACTTTTGCTGAAATGTGACAGTCATTTACCTATATCTGGTTCCATCAAGGCACGCGGAGGTATTTATGAGGTCTTAAAACGTGCTGAGGAAATAGCAATGAAGCATGGTGGTTTAAAGCGGACTGATAATTATGGAGTACTTGCGAATGATGAATATAAGGAGCTTTTTTCAAAATATTCGATTGCTGTCGGTTCAACCGGCAATTTAGGAATGAGTATTGGAATAATAAGCGCTAAGCTGGGATTTAAAGTAACGGTCCATATGTCTGCAGATGCCAAACAGTGGAAAAAGGATAAATTAACAAGTCTTGGTGTCGTTGTAAAGGAATATGATGATGATTATAGTAAAGCTGTAGAAGAAGGCCGTAAAGAAGCATCATTTGATCCAAATTGCCATTTTATTGATGATGAAAATTCGGTGGATTTGCTGCTGGGATATGCAACGGCTGCAACTCGCCTGAAGAAACAACTGAAAGATTTGTCCATTACAGTAGACGAAGATCACCCTTTGTTTGTGTACTTACCATGCGGAGTCGGCGGCGGGCCCGGCGGCATAACATATGGGCTCAAGTTAGCCTTTGAAGATGATGTACATTGTTTTTTTGCAGAGCCGACACATTCACCATGCATGACGCTCGGATTGATGACAGGACTTCATGACAAAGTCTCGGTGCAGGACTTTGGTATCGATAATAAGACGGAAGCGGACGGTCTTGCCGTTGGAAGGCCTTCAGCATTGGTTTCCAGTATGATGACGACCATGTTAAGCGGCAGCTATACCATAGAGGATAGAAGGTTATTCGAACTGCTCAGGGAAATGGCAGAGACGGAAGGTCATTATTTAGAGCCATCTGCCCTAGCAGGAGCATTTGGTCCGATACAACTTTTGTCAGCTCCTGGAGGAAGGGAATATCTTATGGATCAAAAACTGCTGGATAAAATGAACCGGTCCACACATATCATCTGGGCGACCGGCGGGAGCATGGTACCGAAGGATATGATGGAACAGTATTTATCTAAAAGCTAAAAAAATCCCACAAGAGTGAAATTCTCAGACTGCAGGCAAACTCGAAGGAAAGCGAGTTTGCCTGCAGATTTTATTTAAAAACCGTCTCAGTTAACTTCAGGCGAAGCAGTCTGTCGTCCTAAAACGTGCTTTATTCGACCATCCAGAATTTTTTGACCGTCAACGCATTATTCGGATTCCGGAACATACATGTTGCGGTACACATTATGATTCCGTTCCCTTTCGGTCGACGTCAAACGGGGCCTTGGACCCAGACATTCAGTGGGAGTGAAGCAAATTTCTTCATTTCACTCAAACTAAAGAAGTTCACGACAGTGAACTTCTTTTTCTTTATAAACCCCATGAGTTCAATAAAAGGTGAATAGCTTTTTCCAATTCGGATTCAGGGATCCCTGCAAAGCCCAATATGATTTTTGGAGAGTGTTCCTCAATTTTTTCGATTGAATATGTCGATAGTCCATAAATTTTAATATGATTTTCCTTTGCCTTTTGAATAAGTGTCTGTTCATTCATGCCGTTCTTAACGATGAGGACGATATGCAATCCTGACCGTTCACCAATGATCTTTATTTGTTGATGGGGTTTAAACAGATCGATCACTTTATCCAACTTGCGACGGTAAACTTTCCGCATGCGATTCAAATGCTTTTCGAAATCCCCTTCCTTCATGAACTGTGTCAACACATGTTGATCAATCCGAGAAACGGTTGAATGGTAAAAAGACAATTCCTGTTGATGCATTTGTAACAATGGAGCGGGAAGAACCATATAACTGATCCGAATTGATGGCATCAATGATTTGGAAAATGACCCTAAATAAATCACCTTATCACCAGCATCCATACTTTGTAAGGAAGGAATTGTTTTTCCACTATAACGAAATTCACTATCATAATCGTCTTCGATAATATAGCGGTTTGCTGCACCTTGAGCCCAGTTCAACAATCGCGTCCGTCTGTTAACGGATAGGATCGTCCCATTGGGGAAGTGATGTGAGGGTGTGACATACACGACGTCGATCTTTGAATCTTCAATTTGGTTCACCTTTACGCCTTCTTCATCAATTTGCAGTGGATGGACTTCATTTGGGTAGCTGCGTAAAATCCGGTGAATCAAGTGGTATCCAGGATCTTCAACACCATAAATCGCATTTTTATCGAAAAGAAGGACAAGCTGCTGCAATAAGATTTCCATTCCTGCACCAATGATGATCTGTTCGGGAACGCATTGTACACCACGTGCATGATACAAATAATGGGCGATTTCACATCGTAATTCATATTCCCCTTGATTATCCCCTAGTAAAAGAAGATCTTGATGCGATTCATCGATTTTGCTTTTCATGTATTTTCTCCATTTTTCAAATGGGAAGTGTTCCGTGTCAATTTGGCTGGGATGAAAATGATACAGCAATTCCCCTTCTTTATGATTGCTTTTTTCCAAGGATACTTGGCTAGTTTGTGTATATTCCAAATCCTCGAATGTTTGAATATAGTACCCTTTTCTTGGTATGACTTCTACGTATCCCTCAGCAGTCAATTGTTCATATGCAGTCTCGACAGTATTTTGACTTATTTGAAGGAACTCTGCCAATTTCCGTTTGGAAGGGAGCTTCGTGCCGAAAAGAAGACGGCCATCTATGATTTCTTTTTTAATATGTGAATATAATTGTTCATACAAAGGTACTTCACTTAACCGATTTAAATCACAAGAAAGCATATTCATTTTGTTTCCACCTTTTAGAGAAATTTATTGCTGACACCATTAAATTTATTAAAACTGACACTTTCAATGCGGTCAACTATTTTTTATACTAAATCTAACAAATCTAAAAAATGCAAATATTAGGGGGAAGAGAAATGGAAAAATTATTAGGTACTGACACAGTAAAAAGAGGAATGGCACAAATGCAAAAGGGTGGCGTAATTATGGACGTCATTAACGCAGAACAAGCAAAAATCGCAGAAGCATCAGGTGCTGTCGCTGTCATGGCATTGGAAAGGGTTCCTTCCGACATCCGTGCGGCTGGCGGGGTAGCTAGAATGGCAGATCCGCGAATTGTCGAGGAAGTAATGAATGCAGTGTCCATCCCGGTCATGGCTAAAGCAAGGATTGGCCATATTGTTGAATCAAGGGTCCTGGAATCCATGGGAGTCGATTATATCGATGAAAGTGAAGTGCTGACTCCTGCTGATGAAGAATACCATATTCTAAAAAGTGATTTCACAGTACCTTTCGTTTGTGGCTGCCGTGATTTAGGCGAAGCTGCACGCCGTATTGGTGAAGGAGCATCAATGCTTCGTACAAAAGGAGAACCAGGTACGGGTAATATTGTGGAAGCCGTGCGTCATATGAGAAAGGTACAGTCACAAATTCGTAAAGTGAGCATCATGAGTGATGATGAATTAATGACAGAGGCAAAAAATATTGGAGCTCCATTTGAAATTCTAAGAGAAATCAAACGCACAGGTAAATTGCCGGTAGTTAACTTTGCAGCTGGCGGAATTGCTACTCCAGCAGATGCAGCATTGATGATGGAATTGGGAGCAGATGGCGTTTTCGTTGGGTCCGGTATTTTTAAATCTGAAAATCCGGAAAAATTCGCATCAGCAATCGTTCAAGCGACTACATATTTCACCGATTATGAGTTGATTGGCAAGTTGTCCAAAGAATTGGGCAGTGCAATGAAAGGCATTGATATTTCCAAACTAGCTCCGGCAGAACGGATGCAGGAACGTGGATGGTAATATGATAACGATCGGTGTTTTAGGATTACAGGGAGCGGTTGAAGAACACTTGAACCAAATCAAAGCTGCCGGCGAACAAGCGATTATAGTAAAAAAACCGGAACAGTTGCGGGAAATCGATGGCTTGATCATTCCAGGCGGAGAAAGCACGACGATGAGGAAGCTAATGGATCGTTATGGATTTATGGAACCGATCAAAACTTTCTTCGAAGGTAAAAAACCTATTTTCGGTACATGTGCTGGGATGGTATTGGCGGCCAATGAATTGACTGGCGATGAGGAGGCCTATCTCGGACTAATGGACATTTCCGTGAAAAGGAACGGATTTGGACGTCAACGGGAAAGTTTCGAGGCTGACCTATCCATCAAAGGAATGGAAGACCCTTATAAGGCAGTATTCATCCGGGCGCCATTTGCTGATGAAGTTGGAGAAGGTGTAGAAGTATTGGCTGTTTATGAAGAGAATGTAGTGGCTGCGAGACAAGACCATGTCCTCGTAAGTGCATTTCATCCAGAATTAACAGGTGATGGTCGCTTCCTTCAACTTTTCATTGAAATGGTGAAGACATCCGTAAGTAAGGTCGAATTGAAAACCTGCTAAACAAATGAAGCTGTCCTATTAATAGGACAGCTTTACTTTTGAAAGCTCAAAACTCTATAAAAATACATATTGCTTGAATTTACTATTCTTTACTTTTATAATAAATAAGTAAGTGATCACTTACTTATTTGAAATGGGAATGTATATGACAGCAAGAGTTGCAATTATTACAGGGGGAGCAAGCGGTATAGGCCGAGCCACATGCCTGAAATTCGCAGCAAAAGGGGACAAGGTCGTTGTTGCGGATTTTAATGAAGAAATGGGTCGGGAAACCGTTGATCAGATAACAGCTAATGGCGGAGTGGCCATTTATGTTAAAACGGATGTTTCTAAGCAGGAAGATGTTGAATCGTTAATCAATAAAGCAGTGGAAACATACGGAAGGCTCGATATCATGTTTAATAATGCCGGCATTGGTGCGGGCGGTATGATCCTAGACCAAGATATGGAAGGTTACTACAAAACGATTGGAGTGAACCAGCACGGAGTGGCCTTTGGAATCATGGCAGCAGGATGGAAAATGAAGGAACTGGGTAACAAGGGAGTCATTATAAATACCGCTTCTGTGTTTGGCTACTTAGCTTCACATGGGACTTTTGCCTATCAGGCGACTAAAGGCGCTGTAAGAATGATGACACAGACAGCAGCTTTGGAATTGGGTGCTTATGGCATACGCGTTGTGGGCATTGCGCCGGGCGGGGTTGACACTCCTATCATACAAGGTTATAAAGACATGGGAATCATCGATAAATTGAATGCAAGTCAAATGCGCGGTGAATTGATTAAGCCAGAAGCCATTGCAAATCCCGTTTATCTATTATCGTTAGAGGAAGCGGATGCGATCAATGGAAGTGTAGTCATGGTCGATGATGGCTATGCATCTTTTAAGTGATATTCATAAATAGAAAACATCGTCCCAACCAGACGATGTTTTCTATTTATGATATATGGGAATATTGAATTCTAATAGATCAAAGGTAATATTGACCGATTGATACCAGCGATATATCATGGGAAATAGATGGGTGAAACCGGTCTTATCTTTATAAAAGAAGGTTGATATTTTTGAAAAAAGGGCAGCAAACCAAAGAACGAATCATAAATGTAGCCCGGACTCTTTTTGCCACTAAAGGTTTTGACATGACAAGAACGAATGAAATTGCCTCTGCATGCAATGTTTCCGAAGCTACTATTTACAAATACTTTGACAGCAAAAAAGATTTGCTTTTGGCTACAATTACCCCTAATGAAAAAGATGAATCCGAAGATGGGGCTAGCCATCTATCCACGGATGATCTAGTGGAGAATCATGTTACCACCATGATAAAAAAAATTCTTGAAAATAAAGAACAGTTTTCGATATTATTTAGGGAAACACAATTCGATCAAGATATTTCAAAGCAATATGTAGATCAGATTTTCAAGCCAAATGCCAGGCATATTGAAATACAGAAGAGAATAGATAGCGGAGAGATACAATATATCTCTGATATTATTTTATTTAATGTAGGGATCATTTCTTTCACATTGGCTTTATCTACACATTATGAGATCCATCAACAAAAAAAGGAGCCATATTTTACTTCTGAACGAATTAAGAGCATTGCTCAACTTTTGGTATATGGTATTCATGGGAAACAGAATCATACATAATGAAACGGTCATATTTAAGGGCATGAGCATCAAGCCGTAAATATGACCGTTTCTTTTTTCATTAAGAGTAGATGTCCAGAGTGTAAGATTTGACTTATATTTTTCAGACAATTACGATAAATGTATACTTCACGAAATGCTTTAAGAAAATTTTATCTGGAAATCATGTAACATTGGAGGGTATCAAATGAGCGATATCGTGATTTTATCAGGAAGTCCGGCTATTCCATCAAGAACGGACATTTCACTAAAACATATTCAATCATTAGTCGAAAATGCAGGATTTACTACAGCTTATTTCTCGATTACGGATTTCACAGCAGATGATTTATTCCAAGGGAAATATAATAGCGAGGATATCTCAAAGCTTTCAGAGAGAATTCAAGCAGCCAGAGGAGTCATTATAGGTTCACCGGTTTATAAGGCTTCTTATACAGGTGTATTGAAAGCCTTGATTGATTTGCTGCCAGAAGGTGCTTTTAAGGGTAAGCCGGTGCTGCCAATCATGATTGGTGGAAGTAACAGGCATCTATTGGCGATTGACTATGCGCTTAAACCATTAATTTCAATATTAAAAGGCGAGCCGCTGCAGGGGATTTATTTTGTTGATAAGGAAATAGATAAACAGAATCCAGAAAACCCGATCAATGATTTGCATTTAATTGATCGCGTCCAGAGTCAGGTTCAAGAATTTGTAGAAGCGATACAGTTAAGAAATTAATGACTTAAATAAATTAATTCCTTCTATAAAAAGACTGAACCCTAGATATTTTTTTTAGAATAACACGAGTCAATAATAGGCCTATTAATGAAAATAGACTCATTTTTTTGGAGACTTTATCTAAAAAGACGAGTCTATTTTCGTATTTATATGAACATAAAATCATAAATTGAATAGTGTGTATAAAAATAACAGTTCATCCATAATATTAAACCAAGTTATTTTATAAGAAAACTCCATTGACAAGGATTAAATATATGTTAATATTTAAAATAATAAAACTTATCCAGAGCGACGGAGGGAATTGGCCCTTTGAAGTCCAGCAACCTGCATGATGGATGCAAGGTGCTACCTCCAACAAAATGTTGATCATTTTGGAAGATAAGGTAAAGATATTTACCTTGCGATCTTTCCATCATGGAAAGATTTTTGTTTTTTGTGAAAATTTTAGGCAGACCATAACAATGTAAGGTTGTATGGAATTATATAAATCTAAGAAATTTAAAATAAAAAATTCGCGGATTTTCTTAAAGGAGGAACTGGTTTGGATAAAGAGAATCAGCTTGAAGAAATTTTTGAACGACTTCAAGAAATGCTTAATTCAATGAAATATGGATCCATTACACTTATTGTCCAGGATGGTAAAATCATTCAAATGGAAAGAAATGAAAAACTAAGAATTAAATAAGGTATCTGCTGACTAGAAAAACTAGAGGCGGGTTTAACTGATATAAAGAGAGTATTGGTTAGATTCGTCTCTTTTTCCTAGATTCAAATAACCCGGGGAATATTACAACGGGAATTGATCAACAGTTACTCTAACCTGATACAGCAAGTTTTTAGAGGGGGCTACAAAGTTGGCTGCATTAATAAACTATGAAAATTTCAATACAGGGGACTTCCCTGTATTTCCTGAAGGCAGTGAGACAAAAGGTGCTTTGGAAGTTCTGCAATGGGCGAATGACCATTACGGAGACAAACTGATTTATGCTTGCAGTTTTGGTATTGAAGGCATCGTGCTTACGGATTTATTGGCGAAGGTCAATCCTTCGGCAAAAATAGTTTTCCTTGATACAGATGTTCATTTTGAGGAAACTTACCAATTGATCGAGGAAGTGAAGAAGCGATATCCGAAGCTTTTGATCGAAATGAAGAAACCTGACTTGACGCTTGAGGAACAAGCGGCGGAATATGGGGATGAATTATGGCTTAGAGATTCCAATAAGTGCTGTAACATCCGTAAAATCATTCCGCTAACTGATGTGCTTTCAACAGCAACAGCCTGGCTTTCGGGACTGCGGAGGGAGCAATCCGAAACAAGGGCTAAGACCGAGTATATCAATAAGGATAATAAGTTCAAATCAGTTAAAATATGCCCACTCATACATTGGACATGGAAAGATGTTTGGCGCTATGCCCACAAAAATGGACTTCCATATAATGTTCTGCATGATAATGGATATCCGAGCATTGGATGTAAAACGTGTACTGCACCTGCCTTCAATGCAGATGATTTACGGTCAGGCCGTTGGCAAGGAGCTCAAAAAACGGAATGCGGATTGCATTTATCTTAAATAAATAGATACCATAGGGGGAAATTAGCATGACAATCAGTATACCGCACGGAGGAACATTAATCGATCTTTGGGAACCAAAATATGATTTTAGTAAAATAACGAAGTCAATCGAAATCGATGAAATTGCTTTAAGCGATCTTGAATTGATAGGCACTGGTGCCTACAGCCCGATTAAAGGATTCTTTACAAAAAGTGACTATGATACAGTGGTAAAGGATATGAGGCTTAGCAGCGGACATGTATGGAGCATCCCGATTACGCTGCCTTTGACCGAAGAAACTGCAGAAAGCCTCACTATAGGTGAAGAAGTAACATTAACCCATGAAGGTGAAACATACGGGGTTCTCTCCGTTTCCGATATTTACACTCCAGATAAGCAATTGGAAGCTACATTGGTATATCAAACAGATGATGAGAAGCATCCTGGAGTGAAAAATTTATATAACCGCGGGGATGTATATGTCGGCGGGGAAATAAAGTTGATCAAGAGAATAGAGCGTCCGCTATTTCAAGCTCATTATTTGGACCCAGTCGAGACAAGGAAGGCTTTCGCTGAAAAAGGATGGGAAACGGTTGTCGGTTTCCAAACGAGGAACCCTGTTCACCGTGCACATGAATATATTCAAAAGACAGCATTGGAGATCGTCGACGGCTTATTCTTAAATCCTCTCGTTGGTGCCACTAAATCAGATGACATTCCGGCAGATGTAAGAATGGAAAGCTATAAAGTGCTGCTTGATAAATATTATCCTAAGGATCGCGTCTCCCTTGCAGTTTTCCCTGCTGCCATGCGTTATGCAGGACCTAGAGAAGCCATTTTCCATGCGATGGTCCGTAAAAATTATGGTTGCACCCATTTTATCGTCGGACGTGATCATGCGGGTGTGGGCGATTATTATGGCACATACGATGCTCAAAAAATCTTCGGGAATTTTAACGCAGATGAGTTAGGAATCACGCTATTATTCTTTGAACATAGTTTTTACTGTAAAGCATGTGGCAATATGGCTTCCGCTAAAACTTGTCCGCATGGCAAGGAAGACCATGTCATCCTGTCTGGAACGAAGGTAAGGGAAATGTTGCGTAATGGAGAAATTCCTCCAGCAACCTTTAGCCGTAAGGAAGTCATCGAGGTGTTGATCGAAGGTCTTAAAAAAAATGAAGTTTATAACTGATTGGACATAAATGGAAGGGTCACATGAAGAGGGGGATTATCAAATGAGTAAAAGTACGAATGTCACATGGCATGAGACGTCATTGACCAAGGAGCACCGACGGAAGCAGAACGGGCATGAAAGCACGGTTCTATGGTTTACAGGACTATCGGGGTCCGGAAAATCAACGATTGCAAACGCGGTCGCTAAAGAGTTATACAATCGGAATATTCGAAGTTATGTTTTGGATGGTGATAATATCCGCCACGGCTTAAATAAAGATTTAGGTTTTTCTGAAGAGGATAGAACGGAGAATATTAGAAGGATCGGTGAGGTATCCAAGTTATTCGTGGATAGTGGGCAGTTCGTATTGACCGCTTTCATATCACCTTTCAGGGCAGATCGGCAGATTGTACGTGATTTACTCGAAGAAGGGGAGTTTATTGAAGTATACATAAAGTGTCCGATCGAAGAGTGCGAAGTGCGTGATCCAAAAGGGCTTTATGACAAGGCCCGTAAAGGCATCATTAAAGATTTTACCGGAATCGACTCTCCATACGAAGAACCTGAACGACCGGAAATCATTTTAGAATCCGACCAATACAGCATTGAAGAGTGCGTTGAACAGGTAATCGGCTATTTGACAGCAAAGAAAGCGATTTAATCAAGGAGGAAATGTAATGGTTTACGAAAAATTTTGGTCGGAAAATCCACTAATCGCTAAAAATAAAACGGAAATCTGGAAATTGGAAAAAGACGGCTTGAAGATATTTGATGATATTCCACATTACGCAGCAAATGGTTTTGATTCCATCCCTAAAGAGAAATGGGATATGTTCAAATGGGCAGGTCTATACCTGCAACGGCCTAAAGAAGCTGGTTATTGGATGATGCGAGTCGTTATTCCCGGAGGTATCCTGACTTATGATCAACAAATAACTCTAGCTAACATCGCTAAAGATTACGGGAGGGATGTATATGACATTACAACCCGTCAAGCCATTCAATTCCACTGGCTGACCATCGAACAAGTCCCGGATATCTTGAGTCGTTTGGAAAAGGTTGGATTGACTACGGCTGGTGCTTGTGGTGATATAACACGTAATATCATCGGTAATGCACTGGCAGGCATCGATCCTGATGAACTTTTTGATACACGCGAGGTACTTTATGATGTATTTGAGTATTTCCGCCTTAACGAAGACTATTCGAACCTTCCGAGGAAATATAAAATGTCCATAAGTGCCAATATCCATAATGCTTCAAATGCTGAAATCAACTGTGTTTCATTCAATCCAGCCACTAAAGAAATTGATGGGGTAACGGAAGTTGGTTTTCATGTTAAAGTAGGCGGGGGGCTTTCCTCCGTCCCGATGCTGGCAGAGGAACTTGATTTATTCATTTTACCTGAAAAAACAGTGGAAGTGGCGGCCGCCATCACGACGATATTCCGCGACTTTGGGTACCGTGAAAAGCGTCATCGCTCGCGATTGAAATTCCTTGTCGCTGACTGGGGCCCTGAACAATTCAAGGAAAAATTGCTGGAATACACCGGTCCGCTTCCTGAAAAGGGAGAAAGTGCGGTGAAGGGATGGAATGCAGGGTATTTCTACGGCATCCATAAACAAAAGCAAGATGGTCTGAACTATGTTGGAGTCAACATACCAGTTGGTCGTCTAAATCCAGACGAAGTGATTGAGTTTGCCGAACTTGCAAAAAAATATGGAAATGGTGAAATCCGTAACTGTAATTCTCAAAATCTAATCATTCCCAATGTGCCGGATGCTAAACTTGAGGAATTAAAGCAGGAAGCCATCTTCGAAAGATTTCCATATCAACCAAAGAAATTCATTGGTTATTCCGTTTCTTGTACAGGCATCGAGTATTGCAACCTGGCGCTCGTGGAAACGAAAAACCGAATGAGGACCATTTCTGAATCACTGGACAAGGAAATAGAACTTGATGTACCTGTAAGGATGCATATGGTCGGCTGTCCGAATAATTGCGGTCAAAGAGCCATCGCCGAAATAGGGCTGCAAGGCATAAAAATGAAAAACCAGGATAAAAAGATGGTCGAGGCTTTTGAAATATACGTTGGAGGAACGCTGAATGAGGGCGGGAAGTTCAATGAAAAACTTAAAGGAAAAGTGGAAGCTGAACAGCTCCATCAAGTTTTGAAAGAAATGATCCTATTTTTCAAAGAAACAAAACTTCTATCCGAAACCTTCCTCGATTTTGTGGAAAGGGTAGGGGTAGACGAATTACAACGTAAACTTGATGATATATTAGCGGAAGTGGCCGTTTAATAGGGGAAGGTAAGCATTTCATGAATCTATACCGTTTTGAAGTCACTATCAAGGAAAAACCAATTCATGTCATCATTGTTGCCGATTCAGATGAAAAGGCGTTTGAACTTGTTGATATCGAGCTGGAAAAGCATTATTTGAAAATGCCTGAAGTGGATGACATCTCACTATATGAAAAAAGGAAAATTAAAAATGGAGCAGGTTTCGTTTTATCGGAATTCGAAACAATTCTCTAAGGGAAGGCAGGATGCAAAAATGGGGAAAGTATATCTAGTAGGAGCCGGTCCCGGAGATCCAGATTTAATTACATTAAAAGGATTAAAATGCATCCAAGAAGCTGATGTCATTTTATATGATCGACTTGTCAATAAAGAACTTTTGAATCATGCAAAAGACGGTGTCGAGCTGATTAATTGCGGGAAACTGCCGGATTATCATTTGTTGCAGCAGGATACCATCAATCGGTTCCTCGTTAAATATGCAAAAAAGGGAAAAATAGTCACCCGCTTGAAAGGCGGCGATCCATTCGTCTTTGGAAGAGGCGGTGAGGAAGCGGAAGCCCTTGCCCAAAATGGCGTGAGCTTTGAAATCGTACCAGGAATTACGGCTGGAATCGCTGCTGCAGCCTATGCGGGAATTCCAGTTACACATAGGGACCATGCTTCATCATTTGCAATTGTTACCGGTCATCGGAAAAAAGATGAAGAGGATAATATCAAGTGGAAATCCCTTGCAAAAGGAATCGATACATTAGCCATTTATATGGGTGTTAAAAACCTGCCATATATTCAAGGAAAACTTTTGGAACATGGAAAAAGCCCAGAGACTCCGGTAGCCCTTATTCATTGGGGTACATTAACAACGCAAAAAACAGTTGTCAGTACATTGGCTAAAGTAGTGGAAACCGCCAATAACGAACAAATTTCGAACCCTTGCATGATAGTCGTGGGAGATGTCGTCAATTTACGGGAAAAAATCAAATGGTTTGAAGGAAAACAAACCGAAAATTTGTTGGCGAATGAGGCCTTTTAATGGAAGCCATTTTATATATTTGCCATGGCAGCCGTGTTAAAGAAGCTTCAGCCCAAGCCATTGATTTTATTAAAGTTTGTATGCAAGCACAGCCCTATTCCATTCAAGAGTATTGCTTCTTGGAATTGGAAACCCCTACGATTGAAGAGGCCTACGAACGATGCATCCAAAAAGGTGCGACGAGAATATTGGCCATTCCAGTTCTATTGCTGACAGCTGTACATGCAAAACATGATATTCCAGTCATATTGAATAAAATGAAAGAACGGTATCCTGCAGTTGACTTGAAATACGGAAGGCCGATTGGTGTCAGTGAGAAAATGGTTGACATTTTAGTGGAACGGTTGGAGGAAACAAATGCAAGTGTTACGGAGGATTCCTTGGTTTTATTGGTTGGAAGGGGCAGCAGTGATCCCGACGTGAAAAGGGATTTGTCTCGATTGGCCGATTTGCTAAGGAGCAGGTTTCCAAAAATCCGGGTGCAAGAGTGTTATTTGACAGCTGCCACACCAAGCTTTGGAGAAGCATTGGAATTTGCAGAGGAATCTCGATCAAACCAAGTATTTATCATTCCTTACCTATTGTTTACCGGTCTCTTAATGGAGTCGATTGAAAATAGTATGAAAAAGCTCCAAAAAAAGGGGAAGCAAAAAATCATACTTTGCCGATATTTAGGTTATCACCCAAAGATTGAACAAGCAATATCGGAACGAATTCATGAAGTGAGTGGGGAGGGAGCCTATGTATCCAATTACGCTTAATATCGAGAACAGAAAGTGTGTCATCATCGGCGGTGGTAAAATAGCTTACTTTAAAGCGGGCCCCTTATTGGAAGCTGGTGCTGAAGTTACCGTCGTAAGCCCCGAAATATGCACAGGTTTTCAACTGTTGGAGAAAGAAGGTAAGATTCGGGTCTTACTTAAAGAAGTGGAAGAAACTGACTATAAAGATGCATTTTTAATCATTGTTGCTACCAATTCTACTGAAGTAAATGAACGAGTTTACGAGAACGTATCCGAAAGTCAGTTGGTTAACGTAATCAGCAATCATGAGTTGGGTAATTTTCATATACCGGCCACATTGAATAGAGGCATGCTTTCCATAAGTGTTTCTACCAATGGAGCAAGTCCAACGCTCGCAAAAAAAATACGGAATGACCTAGGTAAAGTATATGATGAATCATATGAAGAATATCTTGAATTCCTTTTTGAAGCAAGAATGATTATAAAGAATGGGTCATTTTCAAAAGAAGAAAAGTCTAAATTATTGAAAGATTCAATCGAGGATATTTATAAATATTCCTTAAAAGAAAGATATCGTTTTTTAGCTAGGCTTTTACCAGTAGAAGCTGAAGAAAATATATCATTGGGCTGATCAGAAAAACTGAAGGCACCTAACCAACATGTCATTTCATTTTGGTTAGGTGCCTCTTTGTGTCTTAAAGGAAATCTAAATGATTTATACAGGCAAACGGTACCATCGGGTCGATGATATAGGTTCTATTTTAGTGAAAAAAGGGGAATGTCATGAAAAAGTTAATCGTTTTGGCCTTTATCGGGTTTTTAGCCCAATTAATCGATGGTTCGCTTGGAATGGGGTATGGAGTGAGTTCCACGTCCTTATTGTTGACATTCGGGATTGCCCCTGCAGTAGCATCAGCATCCGTTCATTTATCGGAAGTAGTGACAACAGCAGTATCCGGAGCTTCACATATAAAGTTTGGGAACGTGGATAAAAATATGGTCTATCGCTTGATCATTCCAGGTTCTGTTGGTGCATTTGTAGGTGCATGTTTCCTGAGCAACCTGCCAGCCGAATTAGCAAAACCGTATATTGCCATATTTTTATTTGGTCTTGGTGTATACGTTTTATTCCGCTTTTTATTTATTTTTAAACCGTCAAAGGAAAATGAAACCGTAAGGCCATTGACCGCAAAACAATCCATTCCGTTAGGTCTTTTTGCAGGCTTTTGTGATGCAACAGGCGGAGGCGGTTGGGGACCGATTGCAACGCCCGTTTTATTGTCAAAAAAAGGCATGACGGCGAGAAAAGCCGTAGGGACTGTAGATACGAGTGAATTTGCCATTGCTTTCTTCGGTAGTCTTGGTTTTATCATTTCGCTTGGATGGGAAGCTGTCAATTGGCTTTGGGTCATTGCGTTGATAATTGGTGGAGTGGTTGCAGCACCAATTGCTGCCTGGCTCGTCAGGATGCTTCCTGCTCAATTAATGGGTGTTTTAGTGGGTGGTTTCATTATATTAATTAATGTAAGAACATTATTAGCTACATGGATTCCGATTGAAGCCCATATATACATCTATACTGGCATTGTAATTATATGGCTTTCTGGGATTCTTCTTACCATCAATAAGATGTCCAATGCGAGAAAACATGATCATATCGAACACCGGCAGAATGTTTCCTGATTCCCGAGTTTGAAAGAGTGAATTTACACAAGAAGCATATTCTGATGCGTAACATAAAAAACTCGTAGGTATTTATGTACCTACGAGTAAAGTCATTTGCCAAATGGAATTCGACTATTAAGTTGCTGCGGTTTTAATAATGGATCTTTATCCTATTTAATTGATTCATTTATTTCCTGGACCCATTTATCAATCTGTCTTAATAAACGAGAGACTTATCCCTCCAATATATCTATGTAGTTTATCTCCTAACAAAGAATCAATAGTTCCCCCTTACTATAGTCAGCCATCGTGAGAGATTTGAATAATTTTAGAATAGAAGCAGAACCATTAATTCATGGCCTTTTTCTGTTCAAATGAGTGAATTGCACTTTCATATAATATAAAAGGAGGAAATATTTCTTTTACTCTATCGAATTTAAATCCTGCCCGTTTGAACATCGGAATTTGATTGATGTAGCTTATTCACCGTCCCGATATTCCCGAGATCTCCCCCAGAAATAATGGGTCTTTCGCATGCCATTGCTTCCCCAAACCCTCCCCGTACCTACAATTGTTCTGCAGTGCACTAATACATTTTTTGTTGCCAGTGAAATGAATGAGCTCTTTCTTACTTGAAAATTGGAGGCACGCAGCCACATTCTAAATGTCCTTTAGCTGTCTGTCATTTCCAATAATGAGTACATGAAAATTGCGGATATCCTTTAATTTTAGATCCCTGCAAGCTTTGAAAAACATGCAGACTTTTGCTTGATGCCGGGGCATGGGAAAAATCTATTATCGATTCCATTTAAACTGGAATATTCTTTGGGGGAAATTCACTAACTGCCACCATGGCATCCTTTTAATCCGATTTATGGTAGTTTGTCCCATGTAGAGTGAAGGCGAACGTAATGTTTTAGGAGCAAGAGGTCTTCAATATTCAATTTGACAGGTCTTCATCCATATTATGGAGCCATCAACGTTCATTCTTTTTAAACCGTATTTAGTTTTTAAAGGTAGTTAAATATTTTTCAGTTTTGTACAATGATTAAATAGCAAAATTGAAAAGGAGTTTTAAAATGGAAGGCATCCCTGATCATTTAAAGGAAAATTTGGATATATTGTTCGTAGGTTTCAATCCAAGCATTCGCTCAGGCGAGACTGGTCATCATTATGCGAATCCAAACAATCGCTTTTGGAAAATCCTCTTCGAGTCCGGGCTGACACCGCGGAAATATGAACCAACTGAAGACTCGTCATTGCTGGATATAGGTTATGGTTTTACCAATATCGTTTCCAGGCCTACAAAAGGCGCGGACGAAATCACTAAAGAAGAGTACATAAAAGGAAGGAAGCTATTAAAAAGGAAAATTGAAAAGTATAAACCTAAACTTGTCTGTTTTGTAGGCAAGGGTGTCTATCAGGAATATCGTCAATTACGAAAAATCTCTTGGGGGCTGCAACAAGTACCTTCATCGAATGAGACCATGGAATTCGTTGCCCCTTCTTCCAGCGGTTTAGTTAGAATGCCGATAGAAGATATCATCGAAATATATAGTGAGTTGCCAATTCTGCTTGGTCAGCTGAAAAGCAATTGAAGGAACTTATTAAAACAAGGGTGGAATATATGAGTCAGGATAGTGCTTAATGGAAAAACGATGGCTTTCCGAGGTCAATGTTGGTGAAGGCTTTTGGCAAGTATAAAGGATAGTATACCTACTTTATTGGGATACCTAAGTAACGGTTTTGCTGCGGGGTCGTCGATAGGGACTTCGATTGTAACTTTCATACCTAGAGTCGGTCCTTTGGTGCTGCTAGTAAAATGCAGTCCTGAATGGGGCATCGATTGGCGTGCTTTTCTTGATGATATTACGAAATTTCTTTTAATAATTACTAAACATTTTAATGATAGGCCGATATAACCAGTAATGGATTTCCGTTACTGGGTTTTTATTTCCCAAGAAGGATATTTCAATTTCGGTTAGGCAAATGACGCATTTTAATGAACATTGGAAGCTTGATTATCAAAAAGGGCAGTGATTACATAAACTAAGGTGAATGTACTTCTGAAAAATTGTTTTGGTTAGCTGAATTGAAAGCGCTTCTAATTGAAAATGAAACAACAAACGTTTAGAAAATGGGAGTCTGTCAACAATGGGAATAAGCAAATAACTATGGAGGTGCTCAATTAATGAATGTGAATGGTGCACTAGAGGTTCTTGATCGCATGCGGCTGCCTAATGGCGCATATACGGCAAGCGTTTCCGATGATTATAATTATGTCTGGATAAGGGATGTCGTTTATACAGTAATGCCTTTTATAAATGATCCATCCAAACGTTACGAGAAAGCATATCATGCTTTATTCGACTTATTTCAATCCTATGAGTGGAAGATAGATATTCATACGGAACAGAAACCCCAGTTTCTATTTGAACATATCCATGCAAGGTATTCCATTGAGCTTAAAGAACTGCCCGATGAGTGGGGCCATGCCCAGAATGATGCGATAGGGGCCTTTTTATGGGGTGTCGGTGAAGGATATAGGCATGGTAAAAAGGTGATGAGAAATCAACGTGATTTACAAATTGTTCAAAAGTTGGTCAATTACTTGGAATGCCTGCAATATTGGCAGGCGGAAGATAACGGGATGTGGGAAGAAAATATAGAAATCCACGCTTCAAGCATAGGTGCATGTGTTGCTGGATTGAATTCAGTCAAAATGCTGGTCAACGTCAAGGATGAACTGATTAAAAAGGGAGAAGAAGCCCTTCGTTTCTTGCTTCCAAGGGAAAGTTATTCAAAAGAGACGGATTTAGCCCTTTTATCCTTAATTTATCCTTATCGGCTGGTAGACCGTGAAATAGCACTTAAAATATTGAAGAATGTCACAGAGCGCCTTGAAAGAACAAATGGTTGCATTAGATATGAAAAGGACCTTTATTATAATGACGGTCAAGAAGCGGAATGGTGTTTCGGGCTTCCGTGGTTGGGCTTATGCTACCTTGAACTTGGCATGATGAACAAAGTTAAGGAATATATAGAAAAAACGAAAATGATCATACCGGATAATTGGGAAGTACCCGAATTATATATAGGGGGCAGTAATATTCCAAACAAGAATACTCCTTTGGCATGGTCAGTATCATTGTCCTATTTATTTTTGACGAAGACTTCCATGATTCGAACTGAACAAATAACATGAAGCATTCATACATGATACCTTAGAGCTCTTTCCAATAAATGGGGAGGGCTTTTATTGGTATAATAATATTTTTACAATAAATGTATATTTTCCTCAAAAAAATGTTTTAATTTACAAAAAAACGGCTATTTATAACAATATCTTCACCTCCATTTGAAGGATTAATATCATTTTCATCGAATATATATAATAACTGGGGAAGGATGGGTAAAATACTATCGAGTTAATACTGATGGAGGGGTTTTATTGAGTACAATTATTGACCAGCTACAAGAGATTTATCCAAGCGATTTCGATTTGTATTTGTTTCATGAAGGAACCCTTTATGAAAGCTATAAAATGCTTGGGGCACACATTGTAACATCATTAGGTAAAGAAGGAGTACGCTTCGCCGTTTGGGCCCCCCATGCCAAGCAAGTTTCAGTAGTCGGTAATTTTAATAATTGGGACGGAAAAGATCATGCGATGAAACGGATCGAGCGATCAGGTATCTGGGTGTTGTTCGTACCAGGACTACAAGAAGGGGAACTCTATAAATACGAAATACATACACCCGGAAATAAACGAATCCTAAAAGCCGATCCATATGCCTTTTATTCGGAAGTCAGACCAAATACAGCCTCGGTCATCAAAAGGCTGGATAATTTTGAATGGCAAGATTCGAAGTGGATAGCTGATAGGAAAAAGGAAAATATTTATCATAAACCCATGTCCATTTATGAAGTGCACCCAGGAACATGGAAACAGAAAGAAGATGGCGAGTTTTATTCGTACCGTGAATTGGCTGATAGATTGATTGATTATGTGATTGATAATAGTTTTACACATATCGAAATCATGGCCATAATGGAACACCCATTTGATAAATCGTGGGGATACCAAGTCACTGGCTATTATTCCGTAACCAGCCGGTACGGCTCACCGGAAGATTTTAAATATTTAATTAACCTTTGCCACCAAAAGGGCATAGGTGTAATCCTTGACTGGGTTCCCGCCCATTTTTGTAAAGACGCGCATGGACTTTCCCGTTTTGATGGTACTCCACTCTATGAACCAATTGATAACACTAGAGCAGATCGCCCGTTATGGGGGACATACAATTTTGATTTTACAAAACCAGAAGTAATCAGTTTCCTTATATCAAATGTAATGTTTTGGATGGATGTATACCATATTGATGGGGTCCGTGTCGATGCGGTATCGTCAATGGTTTACTTAAATCATGATAATCCATTGCCGGTCAAGCTGAAAAACCAGTTTGGCGGTGAGGAAAACCTGGAAGCCATACAATTTTTACAAAAACTTAACGAAGTGGTTTTCAAGAGGTATCCCAATGCATTAATGATGGCTGAAGAAGCAACAGATCGGCCACTTATAACTTCTCCTACCGATATAGGCGGCCTAGGCTTTAATTACAAATGGAATATGGGATGGACCAACGATATCCTTCGTTATATGAAACTTGAAACAAATGAAAGGCCATATCATCATAACCTCTTAACATTTTCATTTTTCTATGCTTTTTCAGAAAATTTCGTCTTGCCCTTTTCACATGATGAAGTGGTTCATGGCAAGAAGTCATTATTGAATAAGATGCCAGGTGACTATTGGCAGAAGTTTGCGAATTTACGGTTACTCTTTGGGTATTTCATGACGCATCCTGGAAAAAAGCTGCTATTCATGGGAGGTGAATTTGGCCAGTTCATAGAATGGAAAGATGAGGAACAATTGGATTGGCTGCTTTTGGAATATGAATCCCACGAAAAGCTGGCATATTACTTCCGTACCCTTCAGGATTTTTATAGGCAAACTTCCTCCCTTTGGAGACTGGATCATGTCCAGGAGGGTTTTGAATGGATCGATCCGAACAATAGTGAACAGAGTATCATTACCTTTATGAGAAAAGGTAAACGTAAAGGCGATTATTGCATTATTGTCTGTAATTTTTCTGCACAGGCTCATGCTCAGTATCAAATAGGTGTACCATCCCAAGGCAAATATATAGAAGTTTTCAGCAGTGATTCAGAAGCTTTCGGAGGATCGGGTCAGATCAATGAAGAACCCATTAATGTCAAAAAGGAACCATACCATAATCAACCATTCAGCATGGAAATAACTGTACCTCCATTAGGCATTTCTATTTTTATGAAGCAAACAAAAAAAAGACGGGGGAGAGTGACCGAATAATGGGAGCGAAAAAATGGATAGCAATGTTATTGGCAGGAGGCCAGGGTTCAAGGTTAGGTGAATTGACGATCGGTTTGGCAAAACCGGCTGTTCCCTTTGGCGGTAAATATAGAATCATCGATTTTCCATTAAGTAACTGCACTCATTCTGGTATAGATACGGTTGGGGTACTGACCCAATACCAGCCATTGATTCTAAATGATTATGTTGGTAATGGCAAAGCTTGGGACCTTGATTTGGATGTTGGCGGAGTTTCCGTACTTCCCCCTTATCAAGGGAAAGAAGGTGGTGAATGGTATAAAGGGACGGCAAACGCTGTTTATCAAAATATCCAATACATTGATAACTATGATCCGGAACATGTACTGATCCTCTCTGGTGACCATATTTATAAGATGGATTACAGTAAGATGCTGGATTATCACATCGAAAAAAATGCAGAGGCAACAATAGCTGTCATTCAAGTGCCGTGGCAGGAAGCAAGTCGTTTCGGAATCATGAATACCAATGATGATGATAAAGTCACACAATTTGATGAAAAACCAAAGTATCCAAAAAGTAACCTCGCTTCCATGGGAGTTTACCTTTTCAATTGGAAAACCCTAAGACGGTATTTGATAAATGATGAAAAGGATGAAAATTCTTCCAATGATTTTGGCAGCAACATCATTCCAAAGATGCTTGAAGATCGAAAAAAGCTATATGCCTATCGTTTTAATGATTATTGGAAAGATGTTGGAACGGTCGAAAGCCTTTGGCAGGCACATATGGACTTATTGGAGGATACGCCAAATTTCCAGTTGGATGATCAGCAATGGAAAATTTTTGCCCGTAATGCAAATCATCCACCGCAATATATATCACCGGATGCCGAGGTCAGTCAGTCGCTTATCAATGAAGGGTGCATGATACATGGGAACATTGAACATTCGGTTTTATCCTATAATGTACAGGTGGGCTATGGGTCAACCATAAAAGATTCAGTCATCATGCCTAATGTCACGATTGGTGAAAACGTTCATATAGAAAGAAGCATCATAGCCAGTAATTGTGTTATAGAAGATGGTGCCGTAGTTGGCAACTCAGCGGTTACATCCGATATTACCTTAATTGGTGAAAATCAGACCATTATCAATCCAAACAAAAAAAAGATCACTCTTAACTAGAAAAAGGGGAAGATGCTATGGAAAATGTGTTGGGTATTATTAACTTAATCAATGAAAGACAACATTTAAAAGATCTGACTGCTCACCGTAATGTAGCATCTGTGCCATTTGGTGGACGCTACCGTTTGATTGACTTTACTATGTCGAATCTCATTAATGCAGATGTATCAAAAGTAGCCGTTTTTCCTAAAGAAAAGTATCTCTCAGTTATGGATCATCTTGGCTCAGGTAAAGAATGGAACCTAGATCGGCGTTCAGGAGGCTTATACATCTTGCCCCCTATCCATCCGGATGAAACGGTAACAGGCGATATGAAGCAATTCTATGATCATCTCAGCTTTTTCGAACGTGCAGAGGCAGATACTGTCATCATTTCCCCTGGAAGCCATGTATGCAAATTGGATTTTAATGAAGTGCTTGATTATCACAAAAAACATAAAGCGGATATCACGGTGGTATATAAGGATTATGTAGGGGAATTGATTGAAAAACCAATCTATCACACCTGCTCGGTGGATTCGGATGAAGACATAACCGACATTAGTTTTTATACCATCCCTAGACCTGGTGACCATGTTTGTCTAGAAACCTTCATCATAAGTAAAACGCTATTGGTGAACTTGATCAAAAGTTGTGTTGCCAGTGGGGAATATGACTTTTTGAAAGACGCTGTGAAAGCAAATCTGCATCGTTTTACCGTCAAAGGCTATAACTTTACTGGAGATATGCCATTCATCCATTCCATTGAAAGCTTTCATGCCAGTAATATGAATTTCCTGAACCCATCGGTAATCCGTTCCTTCTTCGGGGATACTTGGGATGTTTATACAAAAATCAAACATGAGGCACCGACCAAATATTCAAGTTCTTCGAAGGTTACCAATTCATTGATAGCCAACGGTTGTGATATTGAAGGGATTGTCGAAAACAGTATACTCTTCCGTGGGGTAAAGGTGAAAAAGGGTGCGATAATAAGAAATAGCATCATCATGCAAAAAGGCGTGATTGAAGAAGGAGCCATCGTTGAAAATATCATAACTGATAAAGAAGTGAGAATTACTAGTGAAAAATCAGTTATTGGTTTAAAACAGCCTACTGTAATAAAAAAAGCGGAAGTAATTTAATAGAGGAGGTGCGGCAATGAATGTTGTATTTGCTGCTTCAGAATGCGCCCCTTTTATAAAAACGGGAGGGCTCGGAGACGTTATAGGCGCGCTCCCGAAAGCGCTGAAAAAACAGGGAGTCCATGTAAGTGTCATCCTTCCTAAATATGGGGATCTTCCTAACCAATTCAAACAGGAATTGGAACATATGACGAGTATTGAAGTTCCTGTTGGTTGGCGCCAGCAATTTTGCGGCATCGAAAAACTTGTTGCTAACGGAATTACATATTATTTTCTGGATAATGAATATTATTTCAAAAGGCATGGTAGTTATGGTTTCTTTGACGATGGCGAAAGGTTCGCCTTCTTTTCCCGTGCAATTTTAGAGGCATTACCCTATTTAGAAGAAAAACCGGATGTCATACACTGCCATGATTGGCAAACGGGCCTTGTCAGCGTTTTGATGAAAGCCCATTATCATAACCATCCATTCTATCAGGATATTAAAACGATATTTACCATACATAATTTACGCTATCAAGGAGTTTACCCTAAAGCTGTATTAGCTGAATTACTCGATTTGAGTGAATTATATTTTAATATCGATGGTCTTGAATTTCATGGGAATGTAAGTTATTTGAAAGCCGGCTTAGCTTTTTCTAACATCGTCACAACTGTAAGCCCAAGTTATGCGGAAGAAATTCAGAGTCCTTATTTTGGGGAAAACCTGGATGGGTTTTTACGAAAGAGAAATGGTGACCTTAAAGGGATTATCAACGGAATTGATTATGAGGATTATAATCCTGCAGCAGATGAACATCTTGCTTTTCCATTCGATTCTTATGCGGATAAGATGGAGAATAAACGTCAGCTACAGGAATCGTTGGATCTTCCTGTCAATGAGGACGTCCCGGTTCTATCAATGGTAACGAGGCTTGTTGATCAAAAAGGAATAGATCTTATTCTCCATGTTTTTCATGAAATTATGAACCAGGGAGTTCAATTCATTCTTTTAGGTACGGGTGATGAGCAATATGAATCGGCATTTCGTCATTTAGCTGACCAATATCCAAATCAGGTTTCAGTCAATACATATTTTGATGAGGGTTTGGCAAGAAGGATATATGCAGGTTCTGATTTATTCCTGATGCCGTCACAATTCGAACCATGTGGTATCGGCCAACTCTTGGCATTGCGTTATGGTACGCTGCCTTTAGTGAGGGAAACTGGCGGACTTCGTGATACGGTCATACCTTATAATCAATTTACCGGTGAAGGCAACGGCTTCAGTTTTACGAATTATAATGCACACGATATGCTGCATACAATTGAGCAATCTATAGGTCTGTACAAATTCCAGCCGAAAAGATGGAGGAAAATGGCCGAAAATGCAATGAAGTTAGACTTCAGTTGGACATCATCTTCTTTAAAGTATATTGAGCTGTATGAAAGTTTGATTCCTGTCATGAAGTGAATTGGATAGGTAATACACAAAGCACTTGCGAACATTGTTTTCGTAAGTGTTTTGTTTCTTTTACCATCAAATATGGGTATATGTTATTTATATATAAAATATTGCTGCGTAGGAGAATGAAAAAGATGAAAAGAAGAAGAATGGAAATTGTATTTTTATTTATTTTAATCGCTTCAGTTTATATGATCCTGTTCACTCAAGTTAGCTTCGACGTGAAGCTATTTTTTATTGGATTATATATTTTGGTCATGTTTATTACCCTATTTTCACTCATGCTCGAAAATAGATTTGCCCACGAGACACTTTTATGGATGTATGTGCTTTTGTTTTTCCCGGTATTTGGATATGTATTTTATCTATTCTCAGGTCAGCTCTATTTAAAGGGGTATTTATTCCGAAGTAAAAGGAAAAAAGATCGCGAAGAATGGAAGAGTCTTGTCACACAGGTATCATCTCCAGATTTATCGTTCTTGAATGATCATCAGCGATCATTCGCAGCTTTTGCCAAAAATGCATCTGAGACCACCATTAGTACATCATCGGAAACGGAAGTATTGAAAAATGGCAACGAAACGTTTACAGAAATCATAAAACAGTTAAAAAAAGCTGAGAAATTCATCCATATTGAATATTACATTTTTCGTTCCGACAGGCTTGGTACTGAAATTATAGATATCCTTATTGAAAAAGCAAAAAATGGTGTGGAAGTTTTATTCATTTTTGATGCGGCCGGCAGTTTAAGCCTATCAAATAATGAAGTTAAACGGATGAAAAATGCAGGGATACAAGCCTATCCATTTTCACCATTAAAACATGGTTTTTTCAATCAAAAATTTAATTTCAGAAATCACCGTAAAATCATCATCATAGATGGGGAAGTTGGCTTTGTAGGAGGTTTAAACGTAGGAGAGGAATATTTAGGCCGAAATAAAAACATTGGTTTTTGGAGAGATACACATATGGTCCTTAAAGGTGAAGCGGTATATATGCTTCATACTGTTTTCCTCTTGGATTGGGAATATGTCAGCGGGGAAGATGTATTGCAAGAACGTCCAGAATTCAAGAATAAAGTGGTACAAGGGGATGGAGCTGTCCAAGTGGTAGCAAGCGGACCTGATACACAACAGGGAATCATGAGTGATTTTTACTATTCACTTATCACGAACGCCACAAAATCAATTTGGATTGCAAGTCCATACTTCGTACCGAATCAAGCGATTAAAGCAGCAATTAAACATGCCGCAATTAAGGGGATACAAGTTAGGCTTATGGTTCCGGCAGTAAATGATGGGTTTTTAACCCAATACGGGAGTCGCTCCTATTTCGGTGAGCTGCTTCAATTCGGCGTTGAGGTATACTCATATAAAAAAGGTTTTCTACATCAGAAACTTATTATCGTAGATGGTGATATGGCTTCCATAGGGACGGCAAACATGGATATGAGGAGTTTCCATCTGAATTTTGAAGTGAATGTCTTTCTTATGGGCAGCCGTACCATTGAAGATCTCATCATTCATTACAAAGAGGATATGATGGACAGTGACAAACTGGATCCTATCGGGTATAACGATCGTGGTTTACTGGAACGTTCAAAAGAATCATTTGCCAGATTGTTTTCGAATGTACTCTAATGGGAAAAAAAGCAGATAAATAGTATAGTTGAAATGTAAAGAAATTAATTGGCCATAAGGAGAATTTAAGAGAATATGAAATTGGTTTCCTGGAATGTAAATGGAATTAGGGCTTGTGTTAAAAAAGGATTTTTAGATTATTTTAAAGATGTGGATGCAGATATTTTTTGCCTTCAAGAAACTAAGCTTCAAGAAGGGCAGATTTCACTTGAGTTGGAAGGTTACCATCAATATTGGAATTATGCACTGAAAAAAGGATATTCAGGTACAGCCATTTTCACGAAGGAAAAACCGCTTTCTGTGAAATATGGTGTAGGAGATCTGGATGAGGAGCCGGAAGGCAGGATCATAACACTGGAATTCGAGGGTTTTTATATGGTGAATGTTTATACCCCCAATGCAAAAAGGGATTTATCAAGGCTGAATTACCGTCTCGAATGGGAAGATGAGATGATAGGATATCTTAAGGAACTGGACTTGGTGAAGCCGGTTATCTTTTGTGGGGACCTTAATGTCGCCCATCAGGAAATCGACTTGAAAAACCCAAAACCCAATATTGGGAATTCCGGTTTTACAACTGAAGAACGTGGAAAGATGACTGAATTACTTGATTCAGGGTTTATCGATACATTTCGCCATTTTAATCCAGACCAGGAAGGGGCCTATACTTGGTGGTCATATATGGCAAAGGTTAGGGAGCGGAATATCGGATGGAGAATCGATTATTTTATTGTTTCAAAACGTCTGGCGAAATCTTTAATAGAGGCTGACATTCACTGCGATGTCATGGGCAGCGATCATTGCCCGGTCGTCTTGGAAACAAACCTCTAAATGGAATAAATCCGGTTAAATGGGGATAATAATGGTTATCCATATTCAACAGGAGGTTCAATTATGAACACATTTATCGTGGGCTTTCATCAAGAAGATAATGTAGACAGCATGCAAGTGCAAAAATTGACGTCGGCTGAGTTTGAAAAAGCGACATCACGCGGTTTTCGCAGGTTATTTGAACTGGATACAAATATCGGTTATTTTGTATTTTTTGATGCTGAAGATGATGAGGGTGATTTATCCCATCTAGTTTTACAGTATGAAGAAGATAATCAGGATCCAAGTGATTGTTACTCCTTTACTAAAAATGATTTTTATGAGTTCATGGCACTTTATTTACAAGGGATGGATGAAGTGGAAGTGGAGCATGAAGAAGAGGATGACAATGAAGAGTACGGGCCAATCCACCATCTTGCCCATTTGATGTTTCATATTGTTGAAGAAGGAAAATCCGTTAAGCCTTAATGGCCGAGCAATGAAATGATAGGTACTTGTGAGCTTTGTGACAGGGATGAGATATAACAGACCATCCATCATTTAACCGATATCCTATCTCTGTAAATCTTGTCACAAACAGATTCACGCATTGCATTCAAACCGAGAGCTGGCCATCCGACTCAATACCGTACTTTTGTAAAAGATGATGAAGCATAAAAAAATACGTAAAGTGGATTAAAAAACAACCGGTAACGAGGGCAGTGAAGATTAGAAAATCAAAACGAAATATAGCAAAAGCCCATCTTTTTAAGATGGGCTTTTGCTTTTCATTCAGCTTGCTTTATTTTTCAACCGATCCAATAAAAATCCACCTTTAAAATAACGTGGTTCATATGAAATGATGAAAGCCTTAGGTTCAAACTTTTCAACGGTTGCTATCAATTCTTGTTCCCGATTGCGTTTTGTCAAGATTTCCATACGATAACGGTTGCTATCCCTGCCCTCGCCCGTATAAAGAGTTACACCAAATCCGTTGTTCCTCAATGTGTCTACCAAATGTTCATTTTTGGTTTGAGTATTAACGGTTACATTAATAAAACCGATGGCAAGTTTTTGCTCAATTTTCGTACCAAAAATTATTCCGATTCCAAAACCGACCGCATATACAACCATGGCGAGTATGCTTTGGTCACCGCCAAATACTAGGGATAATCCAAAAACGTAAATTAACATTTCTGCGATACCCAGTATCGAGGCAAGTATGGTAATATTTTTTACTAAGAAAATGGTTCGCAATGTGTAAATCGGAACATAAATAAGTTGTAATAGTAGAATCAGAAGTATTTCTTTCACTTGAGCACCTCACCAAAATCTTCAGTTTGATTAGACGTAACTTGGGGATTGTTCATTCCATAAGTAACATCTTCCATAATCTAACCACATCATAATAGGGGAATTCAATGGGGAATATTATGTATTTTTTGTGTAATTTCCATGGATACAGAAATAAAATTCTATAAGTTTTTTCAATATTCTTTTTTTTGTTAATTTGGTATCATTATCCTTATTAATTCATATGGGGGAATGATGATGTTTAATTATGATGGTCGGATATTCAAAGCTAAAGTCAATTCTGAAAATGGAGAAGTGTCAGGAAATACTACCTTCCATTATTCACAAGACGGCTCAATTCTTTCAGCAAGTTATCAGGGGGGAGAGATTGTTAAAGGGACTTTAATAGGGCTTGTCAATCTGGATGGAACTCTGGAATTCAGGTATAATCATATCAATGAAAAAGGGGAAATTAGAGGAGGCAGCTGTCTTTCCACCCCTGAAATGCTGCCTGATGGAAGGATACGCTTGCATGAAAGATGGAAATGGTCAGATCTTGAACGGAATGAGGGACATTCCATCATAGAAGAAGTGAAAAAATAATAATCTACTTAGAGGGGTTTGAGGACAATTACTACTATTTGTTTAGTGCGGCATGGTCAAACAGAGTGGAATGCACTAGGGAAGCTGCAAGGTCAGACTGATATTCCTTTAAATGAACTCGGAAAGATACAGGCACGGCAATGTGGTGAATTTTTGTCAAAAGATGATTGGGATGTAATTATTTCAAGCCCTCTAAAGAGGGCAAGGGAGACGGCGGATATCATTTCGCACTATATTGAAGTCCCGGTTATTGAAAAAATGGAATTCATTGAAAAGAATTTTGGCGTCGCTGAAGGAATGACAGCAGCGGAAAGGAAGTCTGCATTCAGGGATAAAGATTATCCTGGTCAGGAAAATCAGGAATCTTTACGAAACAGGCTGATGAATGGGCTCCAGGAAATTCAGAAGGAGTATCCTGAGAAGAAAGTTATACTTGTAGCACATGGAGCCGTCATTCATTTTATTTTACGCTTGATGTCAAACGAGTCAATCGTATCCAACGAAATGCGCTTGTTCAATGCATGTTTGAGTACGATTAGATTTGAAGTTGATTCTTGGATAATTGATGATTTCAATAAAGTAAATCATTTATCTTAGTCCTATTAAGCTAGGTTAGAGTTAAAAAGGATATGGTTGATTGAGGAGCTAATTATAGAAAGAAGGAAATCATGACTAATAAGACGGCATTGATATTAGGCGCTACTGGTGTGGTAGGCACCCAGTTGGTTAAAGAGCTAAGCAACAGCAAAATCTATAGTGAAATCCATTTGTTGACAAGAAGAGTAATGAAACTCACTGATCCCAAATGCATAGGACATGTTGTGGATTTCGATAATTTATCCAAGTATGCCCATTTGTTCAAAGTCACCGATGTTTTCATTTGTTTGGGTACAACGATCAAAAAGGCTAAAACGAAGGAAGCTTTTCGTAAAGTGGATTATGACTATGTAATTGAAGCAGCTAAAATGGCAAAGACATCCAATGTTGATAAATTACTCGTCATAACGGCCATGGGAGCCAATTCCAAATCAAAGTTCTTCTACAATCGCGTTAAGGGTGATGTTGAAGGAACACTACAACACCTGGAATTGAATGCAGTACATATTTTCCGCCCTTCCTTACTTCTTGGAGAACGCAAGGAATTCAGGGCGGGAGAAAAGATTTCTGGGCTGCTAAGTACTTTTGCAAAATTTGTATTTGTGGGCCCTTTACGCCCATATCGTGCAATAGAAGCAAACAAAGTAGCTGCTGCGATGTACGCTGCAGCCCAAACGACGGCAAAAGGATATCATTTTTATGATTCTGCTGAAATAGAGGAACTTGCCCAAAGGGTTACTATTATTTATTGAAACGAGCCCCAGTAGGCTCTTTTTTTTATTTAAAAGAAATTTTGATCCTCTCTTAAAAGTGAAAAGGAACATATGAACATTTCAACTAAAAAAAGGGAAATGGAGTGGAATAGAGGTGGAGAACCAGAAGGGCATGGTAAAAAGCTAGTCCAATAGGTTTAAGTTGCTTCTATTAGCTAGAGTTAGCTCAATGAGAAAACCGGGCAAAAAAACCCCGGTCTTTTTTGAGAATTTTTTTTGTTAATGTTTATAGTTCTTTAGACAATTTATCAATCGCTTCTTGTTCTGATGGAACAAAAAATCCATTGTTCCCTTTATTACACTAATAAAGAGAAATCTTTCGTAAGATGAAAAATCCCCTATGATTAATTTGGTAGTTAGCAAATTTTTGAAGGATCCCTCCTGCAAGTTTTGTAGTAAGCTTAAAAAAATCTTCTGAAATTGCTTCTTAATACCCCAGCTGCGCTGCTACATAATCTGGCCCAATAATTGGATCAGAAAGTACTGTGTGTTCCTTTCAGAATACTATCTATATTAAGAAGCTCAAGACACATTATAATTTCACAAATTGATTTACAGACTTCCTTCTTTATAAAGATTTTTAAATTTGAGGAAATAGGGGCCAAAGGATTACTATTGATTATTGAAACATGCCTGCAAAAGCCGAGGTTTCAGACTGTAGTCAAACTCGAAGAAAAGCCAGTTTGCCCGCAGTTTTCATTTATAAACGTTTCCGTTGATTGGAGCGGGTGTTCGAGACTCCTGCGGGGAAAACGAGTCCAATGGAGACCCCACTCGCGTAAGGAGTTCCGAGGAGGCTCCCGGACCGCAAGCGGAAAGCGAGCCGAGCGCCTGGAGTGGATATCAACGTTCTAATTTTCCGGATGAAACTTGATTGTAGAGGTGATTTCCACTACAATTTGTAGTGAGAGGTGGGAAAGGATGAATATTAAAAATTTTAAATATGATGAAGTCGGACTGAATCGTTTCTTTGGTCCATTGGAAGCTAATATCATGGAATATTTATGGGATAAAGATGAACAAAGCATTAAAGCGGTTCAACAATCATTGGAACTTGACAAACCTATCAATTTCAACACGGTAATGACCGTCATGAATCGTTTAGTTGAAAAAGGCTTTCTTGAAAAGAGGTCTGAAGGAAGGCTTTCATTATTTCGCCCGGTGCAGTCCAAAGAGGAGTTTTTAGAAGAGCAGTCAAAGAAACTGACTGAGAACTTGCTGGATGAATTTGGTGGGGCGGTCATAAGCCATATGCTGGATGCCATGAAAGACGCTGACCAAGGTTTAATTGAAAAATTGGAACAAAAAATTCAATCGTTAAAAAAGGATAAATTATAATGTGGAAGAGAAAGTCTTATTTTGTGATAAGCCTGAGTCTTTTAATTGCCTGTGTAGTATGGTGCCAAATGGGAGCGTTTTTAGTACACATCTTTTTTGGTGTGAATATTAAAGCTAATTTTTTAAAATTTTGTTTTAGTTTATTCAAGGAAGATTCAGTATACTACTTTGTGGTCGTCACACTGCTCAGTATAATAATATCCTATAGTATATTGAGCACCTTTTTTAAAGTTACAGAGCAATATTTCTTATCCAGAAGGTTTAAACAAAAGCTTTTTCTTTCAAAAAACGTTGATATGACAAAAAATATAAATGAAACATTCAATCGGGTCAACAATGATATCTTAGTTGTGAACGCTGAACAGCCTCTTGCGTTTACACTTGGTTTCAGGCGGCCTTTCATTGTGTTCAGTACTGGTTTAATTCGATTACTGGACTTTGATGAACTAGAAGCGGTAGTGGAGCATGAAGCCTTTCACCAAAAGAAATATGATCCATTGGTAATCTTTATTTTAGAGTTGATTTCAGATGCGTTATGGTTTGTCCCGCTGGCAAAATGGTGTCATAAAAATTACAAAATAATAAGTGAATTATCAGCCGACGAAAATGCGATTAATAAAATGGGGACCGAATTAGGTATAAGTGCCGCTTTATTGAAGTTAATTAAACATGGTTGCACTGATAAATCCTCTCCTGTCCTTGTTCATTTCTCGAATGAATCAGTTAACTATAGACTTCAGCAATTAATTGATCCCAATAAAACAATTCCTTTAAGGGCTGAAACTACCACGATTTTTGTTTCTATTTATGTTTTGGTTATATTGTTAGGAATGACTATAGTGATTGTCTGATGACTTTCACTTGATTTTATTACCACATTACACTACACTTTGTAGTGTAAAATAAAAAAAAGGAGATGTGTCATGAATAAACAAGAAATCGGTACCTTTTTATTAAGAGTTATGTTGGGAATTTCATTTTTCTTGCATGGTCTGTCAAAATTCAAAGGTGGATTGGATAACACTTCAGGATGGTTTCAAAGTATAGGAATTCCGGGATTCATGGCCTATGTAGTCGGTTTTATTGAATTGGTTGGAGGAATTGCTTTAATAATTGGTCTTGGTACAAGAATAATTTCTGCTCTCCTTGTATTCATCATGGCTGGTGCAATTGTTTATGTGAAATTCCCAGCAGGTTTTTTGGGGAATGGCGAAGGCTCAGGGTACGAACTGGATCTCGTTCTTATGATTATCGCATTTCACCTACTATTGAATGGAAGCCGATTCCTATCTATAGACTCTAAGTTACCAAACCTTAAAAAAGCACAAGATTCAGAAATGATAGCAAGTTAATTAGATTTAAACGAAATCACAATAAATTAAACACTTTTTAAACAGTCTTGAGGTATGATAACGGTAATCTTCTGGGATCATACCTTTTTCATTTCACCTTGTTCTTGTTTGAAATGCTTCTTGGATTTTAAAAACCGATAATAAACAAAATCAAATTTTGGTGATAAATAGTAGTTTTCCTGAATGGATCATCGTGAAATACCTTGACAAACAAACCACCTTGGAAATTTCAATTCAACGTTAACAAAAAAATTTGAAGTTTTCAGTAGATTTTCATTGACGAACACGTGTTCTGTGTTATAGAATACAATCATGGGTAATAATGGTATAGTGATTATTGCCATTGTCAGCTCATAAGGAAGCTTGGAAATTTCCCGAGCTAAGAAAAAAAACAAAGCAAAAGGAGTTATTTAATTATGACCATGCGATTATCTCCATATTTAATGATGAACGGAAATGCGAAGGAAGCGATCCAATTTTACGAAGAAGCATTGG
The DNA here is from genome assembly GCF_044762675.1 of Peribacillus sp. NPDC096448. Lineage (NCBI taxonomy): Bacteria > Bacillati > Bacillota > Bacilli > Caryophanales > Bacillaceae > Peribacillus > Peribacillus sp. NPDC096448. The sequence continues at coordinate 393,282 of NZ_JBIWEU010000002.1, forward strand.
ATGCAAAAGTCCTTTTTAATCAAACTTTTGGGGAAATGCCAGAAAACCCTGAATTTCCTCTGCCAGAAGAAGCAAAGGGTCTTGTGGCACACGCAATGTTAAAGGTTGGGGAAACGGACCTCATGTTTTCCGATACGTTTCCAGGTCAAACCAGTCAGTCTGGAGATCAAGTTACGATCTGTATTTCAATAAACGATATTGAAAAATCAAAACGAATCTTTGAAACTTTGTCTCAAGGCGGAGAAGTGAAAATGCCGCTGCAGGAAGCTTTTTTCAGCCCCGCTTATGGGATTGTAACAGACAAATTCGGTGTAACCTTTCAAGTTTATACAGAGGGTCAACAATAATTTTCCCTAGTTAAATAATAACAGCTGCTACCTTGGTTACTTTTAGTTGCAACTGTATTTTGTTGAATAAATAAAACCCAATTTCTCATTTATATCACTGAGAGATTGGGATTTTTAATATTAGTATATATGATATCTCATCGCATTTACTATGCTGCCAAAGTTCACTCCACACGGTAGCATAGTATGTAAGGTGATTTGACGTCTATGTAATAGGGCATTCAGAAAAGTTCCAAATACCCCTTTCTGCGTATTCTTCACACTGTCCCTTGACCATGGATTCCATTTGAAAGTATTTATATTGCTCCTAATAACCAACTCCACCATGGATATCATGATTACATAGTTACCGATAATTTTTTCTGGTTCCACACTTTAACTTTGATATCTTATCGTTATCTCTCTGTGATATTCGTCATATATTCTTCATCTGTTTGTTCTTTGTTTAGAATATGGCTATGCTATTATTTAAAACATTGGCAGTCATATTAGCCGTATAGTGTATAAAAAAATATTCCTTTTAATAGGCTAATCATTCGAAGTGGCATTTCATTGCGTAATAAGGGGGAAGGGGAACAACGTGAACACAGATCAAGCTTTCGACCTGTTAAAGGATGCAGGAGTATCAGAAAGCAGCAGCATACAAACTGTTAGACGCTGGCTTCGTGAAGGTAAGATTAAATATGAGGGAGGAAGCGTGAATAGAAAAACCGGATACCTAATGGATGACACAGACCAAGCATTTGAAATGTTAAAAGATGCAGGAATAACAGAAAGTAATAGCATACAGACTGTAAGGCGCTGGCTTCAAGAAGGTAAGATTAAAAATGCGGGCAACGGAAAGAGGAGCACTGTATACATAAGCGATGAAACAGCTTCAAAGCTGGCAATAAATGATTTTATAGATAAAAACAAGGACGAAATCATACACCGATTAAAATTGAAAATACAAGCTCAAGATAAGCATATAGAAGGAATCGAAGAACTTCATGAGACTGCAAAAAGAATATTGATTCAGCAAAGGGATATGTTCAAAAAGGAAGTTGCCATACTAAAGAATGAGAAAAGTGAATTGCAAAATGAAACTAAGGATTTATTGAAAGAAAATATTGAATTACGTAATGAATTGATAAAATTAAAAGAAAACATCAGAAACAATTACAATATGGACTCCGCTGCTCAATCAAATGATTATAGTAAAAAGTTAGGGCTTTCTAAAATGGCGAGCAATAAAGAAGTGTTGGCTGAATATAAAGGGTTATTAAAAATAACTCATCCAGACCATAATGGCAACGCAAAGGTTTTTCATTACATAAAGACTGATTACGATGATTTTAGAAAGAGCATCAAAGGTAAATGAATAGTGATTAAATACAAACAAAGTATTTTTTTATCAAACTTAAAAATTCTAGGGCAATAGTATATTTTGAAACGAATTGATTGTTTAAGGTAAAGACCTCCCGGAAATTTTGGACTTCAAGGGAACATTCTTATTTTGACTTTTTCGTGTGGACATTTTAAATAAAACAGATTCCAAATGAACAATAGGTGCCATAGTTTATTTGGCACCTAATATTGAGGCTTATAAAGTCTATCGTTTACACATTATAAGAGATTTTTTTGTCTCCTCATCCATTGTGTTGCAACCCATTTTTCACCAGTGATAACTGGCGCTCCACCATGTAAAGTTAGTTCGTTTAGGTTATTATCGTTGTAGAAATATTCGAAGTACACAGCCATTCCCTTACACGGTGACACTGAAAAATTCACTTTCGGAAAAAAGGTTTCCCCACCATGCTCCACATCATTTAAGTACAAGATGATTGTGCTAATTCTATTATTTTTTGCTGCTATACTTGAAGATGTAAAAAAATCAAAATGAGCTTTATACTCTTGTCCTGGAGTGTATTTAAGAATTTGAATACCTTCTCCATGTTCAATGGGTATATTCATGATTGTTGATATCCTTTTTTCAATTTTGGTAATGATGTCATATTCATTTTCTTGAAAAAACATGCTGCTGCTTGTTCTTAATTCATTTACTTCGTGCGTAACTCCAATTTTGGAACGATGCATTTTGTCTTTTGACAATTCAATAAGTCCGTCACATTCTTCGTCACTCAAAACGTTTCCTAAAACTACAATTAGAGGTTCTTCTAGTCTAGCAATTACATTAATTTCTCTGTCTTCCGTTTTGATTTTATTTCCATTATGATTAAAAATAGTTTGTTCTTTACTTATTTTATTATCCACTGTCAACTTTCATCGACTCCCAAAAGAATGAATTTTCTGAACCATTAGTTTAAATTATCTCTGTAAGCGTTTTCCTATTTTGATTATACCATGAACATTGTTATATAACTGTTTCTTATTTCCGCTACCCGCTAACAATGCTTCGTATCATGAGGTCGACCAGTAAAAATTACTGGATGAACTGGCGCTTGACTATAGCAAACTTTTATTTTTTACATAAAATATAGTAAGCACACACTATGAACCAGTCTCTTTGTATAGATTTGTATTTTCACTAAAATCCCCTTTTATTATAGAAGGGCTTTTACAAAAACTGTTTTTATTAAGCTATTCTTTCAACCCTATAAATCATTAATGGAAGACGTTTACTTTCAGAATGTGTCACAATGATAAAGGGGCAGAGGTTCGTCACCAATTATCAGCAGTACGGAGCTGTTCAAGAATCTTAGAGATAAAGAAACAAAGGATAAAAAGTAATAGTACGATAGGGTATGTAAAGGAGTGATGTAAAGTGGAGGACTTTAAATCGATCTGTGTTACTGAAGGAATTAAAAAAGTAAATGTAATAAAAAATCCAACGTCGTTTTCGCTGATTGGAAAGGGGGCGCAAGGGGCCGTTTTTAAAATTTCTTCAGACAAATGTGTGAAAATTTGTGCAAAACCAGAATATGCGGCTAAAGAGGGAAATGTATTAAAAATTGCACAGGAGTCTCCCACTATTCCACGGCTTTATGAGGTGGGGCATAACTATATTATTATGGAATATCTTGAAGGGCCAACTTTATTTCAATATTTAGAATCTGGAGGGATCCTATCCGAAAAATTGATGAGGCAAATTCTTTTTGTGCTAAAAGAAATGAAGCGTTTAAAGTTTACCAGATTGGATGCCGATTTGCGCCACATTATTGTAACTAAGGGAGAGGAATTAAAAGTAATAGATCATTATAGCTCCTATACAAGGATTCGAAACAGGCCAGAGTTGATATTCAAAGGCTTAAAAAAGTTGGGTCTATTACCATTGTTTTTGGAAGAGTTAAAAGAAATGGATCCCGAATCCTATATGGAATGGAAAGATTTATAAATAAAAAAAGTAACTCCTTTAAAGCAAATAAGGAGTTACTTTTTTCTGTGGAAGAAACTAGCGTTATTTTGGATTGCTATGATGCTGGATGATACGTTCAACGATATCAGGCAATTTATTTTTCTGTTCTAAAAGAAACTTGTAGAGAGCTTCTCTATCCTTTGTTTTCACTTTCCACTCTTTAGGGATGGATTCGATCACTTGATAGATCGATTTGTTCGGCAATTTCACTATTTTTTCTATAAACGATGTAAGCTCTTTGTGATCATCGAGAAGAGAGAAGGCCCATTTATAAAAAGGCCAATGGTAGTTATAAACCGGTGTTTCACTTAGCGTTTGAGCAGACCATTGGTAGCGTCCTGGAAAAACTCTGCCATGATCAATCATATGGACATAATAGCCGCCATCACTGAGATTTTCCAAAATGACATTCATCGTACCACGGTCAGAGTTATTCACCCATTGGTCGAATACCGTTATACCGGCAAGCATATCTCGGTTTTTAACATCCGTCTTAGTGGGAGGATTTTCTCTAACATTCTCGAAAACTGTACTGTTTTTAATAAAAACACAGCCATATTGGTATCCAGAACTATAGTTGTGTTTAGTGGATTGTAATTCAGGAGTTTTCTTAATGAATTCTTCCGGTATATATACAAGATCAAATGGGATAACGGGAAGGGAAAGGAGCTCTGCCAATTTGCCGATAAGGTATTCATTGACCACTTCCTTTTCTCTTCCTTTCTTAGTATCGAACCACTTCACGACATATTCTTTACCATCGCTGAAAAGAATGACATGTGCAGTTCCCCCCCTTAATGTTTGTACATATCGAACTGGATATTTTGTCATATCACTTTGTCTCCTTTAAAAATATTTGTCTAGCTCTTTTTCATTTTTACCTTAGCTTTTTTATTAACCATATTGCTTCTGCATTGATTGATGAAATTGGTTATAAGGTTCGATAAATGACTATTTCTGTTCTAAAAGGAATTTGTACTGTGCTTCACTTTCCTCCTTCGAGACTCCCCACTCTACAGGGATGGATTGGGTAACTTCATAGTTAATTCGTTCTGGAAGGGATAAGATTTTTATCCAAATGATGTTCATTGAGCATGGAGAAGGCCCCCATGGGTACGTTTGTTGATAAAGGATTCAGTTTCTGAGAAAGCGTTTTTGCAGACCACTGAGTCCACTAGGAAAAAATGTTAGGATAAAAAAAGCCGCCTTTACTAAGCTGAATTAGAAGGAAAATGTTTATGGTTTAATCGATTTTATTCACCTAAAGATCGAATACCACCAATCGGCAAGCATATTGTGTTTTTCTTACGTCTTTGATGCAAAAGCTTTAAATATTTCATCTAGTACAATACTGTTTTCTATAAATAAACACATAGATTGGCATCCTGAACTAAATTTGTTAGGAATATACTTATGATTGCGTCTTGGGTATATACTAGTCCGAAGGGGACAAAAGGGAAGGGAAGGAACATTGCTAATATACTGCTCACATACTCAATTACTAGTTCATTTCACTACATACTTTTTACCGTCGCAAAAATAATGTCATGTAGCGTTCCACCAATTAATTTTTTTTACGAACTCAACTGGAATTTTGGACTGAACCATTGTTTCCATATCAATTAACTTCGTTGTTTTTTTCTATTAAGCTGTATAGCCTTTGTTGTTCGATGATTTGTTTATTCAAATCAAAATTTTCATCAATTACCTGTCTTGCACTTCTGGTATATCTCTTCCATACTCTTGGATGACTAAGGAAATATTTTATACCTTGAGCCAATTTTAAATCATCTTTCTCAGGAACTAGGTATCCTGTTTTTTTATGCTCAATCAATTCCGGGATCCCTCCGTGAAAGGTGGAGATGACTGGTAAACCGCTTGCCATGGCTTCTTTTAATGCATTGGGTATCCCTTCTACATCGCCATCTTCGCCCGTTTCACTGGCAAGGCAAAAGAGATGGGAATCACTTAATTCCTTGGAAATTTGGTTAGAATCCATTGGCCCCCTAAGAAAAACATGTTCGTTTAAGTGGTTTTCATCAATGAAAACTCTTATCTTCTCTTCATCTTCACCTGTCCCAATGATGTGCAGTGTCGTTCTTGGGTATTCCTGATGAATCCGTTGAAAAGCCTTCAAAAGCGTAAGAAATCCTTTTTTCTCGACAAGTCTGGCTACGGACAAGATTCGGATTTCTCCTTCCTTAGGTAGGGTACGTTGGACAAATGGGTATAAATCTAAATCCAGCCCCCCATACAGTACATGTATTTTATCTTCTTTAAATCCTAATTTTTTTAATTCATCTGCAAGAAAATGGCAAACTGAAAAACAAGCAGCCCCATGTTTTACCAAATTTTGATATCGTAGGACATTTTTGCGAAATCTCTTATATGTTTGCGTGGAAGAATCACGTCCTCGAAAATGTACAACCAAAGGAATATCATACTCTATTGCTGTTGGTAAAATATCGATGGAATGTTTCCCTTGATGAGCGTGAATCACGACGACATTTTGCTCCTTAAAGAAGGCTCCAAGGTCTTGAATTTCGTTCAAATTATAATAATGTTCAAACTGAAATTGAACATTGTTACAATTCGGGTAAGGTCCTATAACAATAGGACGATATTGATCCAACATAATGATCTGATTGTACATAAATCCTTGATTTATTTTTATAGGTTCCCTAATGTAAAAAGCGATTGTCTTCACTATTTCAATCCCTTTCTTCTCTCTAAAATCAAATTTTCGATAAAACTTTGAAATATTTGTCGATCTCGTTCAGATAGATCTTTCGGAAAAGCGGACCATTTAAAAAATTGTACTTTTTGTATTTCTATATCATCAGGTTTTAAATCTCCGCTGAGTATTTCTTCGGTAACGTAAGCAATGTTGACTGGAAAGTATTGATCACCATTAGGCAGCTCCGTAAAATAGTCCTTCCCTGAAAAAACACCAATTAATTGGAGGTTGCCGATGTTAATTCCTGTTTCCTCCAAAATTTCACGTCTGCAGGCTTCTTCCGCAGATTCTCCTAATTCGATGAAGCCGCCTGGCAATTTCCACATTTTTTCGGATTGTACCATCAGAAAACGGCTGTTCTGATCGATAACCAAAACGGTGACTCCAGTAAGTATCAAAGCTCTAGTTCCAACGAGAGCACGTAAATCTTCAATGTATCCCATCTCAAGTCTCCTTCTGATCATTTCGTTACTGGTTAATGCTCTTTTATAGTAAATGCAAAATAGAAAAGATTCGAAACGGACAAGTACATATATTTGTTTGTTTTTTGTAAAGTTCTTAATTGTATGTGCATGAGCATAAGACACTGAATAAACGCTGGGAAAAGCATTCCTTAAGAGAATAATGGATCAATTGCTAATATCTCGTACTTAAGAAGCCAGGAAAAGAAGGTATGACTTAATTTTGTGAAAAAGTGTTATTAACCTAAAGCAACTAATCGATGATTTCATATTATAGATATTATGGTTGTCCAAAAGTAGAAAAGAGGTGGTAGATTAGATGAATGATTTTAAATTAATAAAGGTTGAGAGAATAGAAAAGAACGGTAAAAAGGAACTTCTTATTCATAATCCGACCACATTAAAACTAATTGGGGCAGGAAGTCAAGGTGCAGTTTTTCAGCTTGATGAAGATATTTGCGTAAAAATTTATGTCAATCCCAATGCAGCAACAAAAGAGGGGAAAGCACTTGAAGCAGCGAAGGAAACCCATATTGTTCCGAGGTTATATGAAGTCGGACCAAACTATGTAATTATGGAATATTTAAAAGGTCCCAATCTAAAAGATTATTTGAAAGGAAAGCAAGATATTCCCGAATCGTTTACAGAACAAATCATAATGATTCGAAAGGAACTAAAGAGAGTTGGATTTATTAGAATCAAGACCTCAATCGGACATTTTGTTGTAACAAAGGGAAATGTGCTGAAAGCCATCGATCATTCAGATGGCCTCACAATGAATGATCCATATAATCCAAAGATGTTTCGTGATCTAAAGAAATTGGGGTTATTGGATACATTCCTGAAACAAGCAAAGAAAATCGATCCTGAATCGTATGAAGAATGGCAGAAAAACATCGACTTCAATGCGATATAAATGAGAATATGCGAAATTGGGTGCTTCAAAGAATTAAAGCGGCCCAGTATCGCAAAAAATGCATGATGATTCCTACAAAACCAATGATGCTGTACAAGCAGGGAAACTTAAAAGAGGAAAGTCGAACCCTTAACGTAAGGGGTTCGACTTTTTAGTTTGGAATTCTCCCAGACTATAAAAATTGCGAAATGGGCGGAAAAGCATCATAACTCCCATTCGCAAAAGTGCATGTTCGGCGGTTATAAGTACAAATTACAATATTCGTAAAATCATTTTTACAACCAGATAACGATTTTCCATAATAAAGTGGTTTTTTTGATTTTTTTTTGGAAGATGGTATAAGTTTAACGTCTACACATGACAAACGCTCAGTCATTCAAAGGCTTGTTGAATAACTATAGAAAGAATGGTGATAGTTGTTTATCTATAAAGATCTCTGTCTATGCAAATAAGAAAATCGGAAACCTCATGTATGGTTTCCTAACTAAAAAGAGGTGAATCACTTTCAAACATCCCTAAATTGGACACCAACCATTTCGATTAAGACTGCTTAGACTGGACCATTCTTTGGGCTTCCATTACTCTTGAAGAATCAGACCTCGCTCCCAGCATCAATGCTTATGTCAGAAAGCTTCAAGTGTTTTAAGGAGAAACCAACTAATAACTTCATTGATTACGGTGAATCAGTTGTTGTCCTTGCTTTAACTTTCACGGCAACCAGCTTAACCTTCCTGTTGTCCGAGTAGCATTTTGAAAATGACGAGTCAAGGAACTTACCGAAACCCTGGTATGTTAGGTGCTACTCCTACGTTTTCTACCAATGTGGACAATACAATAAAAAATCAAGGCCATTGCTGTAATTATAATCGGAACGGCAACGGCAGCACATTCATGTCAACAACAACACTAGGAAATGGTGAAATAACTATCTCCGATTGTCCTTATACTGATTCTGCAACGAAAGCGATTTACTAGAAACATAAAAGGTGAATGCAATGTCAATTGAGAAGACGATTTTTCCAACTACACAATATGTAATTCAAGTGTGCCTCCATAACCAATAAATAGTGAAAAGGGTGGGAACCTAATGGGTAAATATGATCAAACAGATAATCACAGGGAAGACAATAAGAAGAAATATAGCCATATATTGGAAAATATTCAAGTCCAACTCCAACTCCAAGAAAAACAACAGAAGGAGCTTCAGGTTCAACTTCAGAATCAGTTAATTAAACAACAAAATGATACTTTAAATAAAATCTTACAAGAAATAACGAAGATTTCACAACCACTGGAAAACATTCAAGACCAACTCCAACTCCAAGAAAATCAACAGAAGGAACTTCAGGTTCAACTTCAGGATAAATTATCTAAACAACAAGATGAGCATTTAGATAAAGTCTTACACGAAATATCGAAGCGTTCACAACCACTAGAAAACATTCAAGTCCAACTCCAAATCCAAGAAGAACAACAGAAGGAACTTCAGATTCAACTTCAGAATCAGTTAATTAAACAACAAGATCAAACTTCAAATAAAATCTTACAAGAAATAACGAAGATTTCACAACCACAACCCCTCTTATTAAAATCGCCTTTTAGCATAATCGATTCCCTTGATTTAGATGTAGAAAAAAAGGCGCAAATTGCGATGTTTATAGCTAATAGCAGTAGTGGTAATAAAAATGAAGATGAGACTAAATAAAGAAGAGGCTGTTAAAGCCTCTTCTTCTTTATTTGAAAATTCCCATTGAAGGTCGTTATCACAGTATTTGCCATTCCTATCCGTAAAATGTGCATTCTAAATTATTTAAGACTCTTCAAAAGGTAAAGAAACCAACTTCAAAGATATCGAAGTAGTGGGTGTAGGCGTGTTCCTGCAGAAATCGAAACCTTTGCGTCGATGGCTCCCATGGGAACTAGCCGATGGTTGCTAACGGAATGATTCATTAGAATTGTATCCAATATGCCAAGTTTTGCTCTTCATGTACGGAGAAAGTAATAGTGTTGCATTACCCTCTACAAGGATGATAAGAATTGTTGCTTTAGGGGTAGTTAATCATATTCTATAAACTATATCCATTCAACATAGATCGTAGCTCTTAAAAAACCTCCCCTTTTTATTTGAAGAATCCCCCCCTCAAAAGCATGAATACAGACCATCATATATTATGATCTAAAGGGGAGCGGAAAGGATTAGTCACTAAAAACTGGACCTGCGATACCCATTATATAAATCTAAGAAATTGTTGCTCTCATTTCTGACAGCTGGAGTTTTTCATAGAAAGAAAAAAGGAAATCGTTTAGTCTACTGAATCGCAAAAAAGCTCCACAGTGGTTTATCCGAACCGTATATCGACCATTACAGCAAAACCAAGGTAACTCCATTACATAAAAAGTGTAATGGAGTTTTTAATTTGGACTAACCTACAAGTTGCGACGCCCGGCCGCGGCCAGAGTGGGATTCTCACATGTATAGCCTACTGGTCCCTTAAATAAAAAAGGACTAATTGGGCTACTAACTAGACCGGAAGTTGTCCTATTGCATATAAAGGATTAATGAATGACAAAAGGGAGGCAGCTTATGAAAATCCGAAAGGCCATTATTCCGGCCGCAGGTCTAGGGACCCGATTTTTGCCTGCAACTAAAGCTCAGGCTAAGGAAATGCTGCCGATTGTTGATAAACCAACGATTCAATATATTGTTGAAGAAGCAGTAGCTTCAGGTATAGAGGAAATAATTATCATAATCGGTAGAGGTAAAAGATCAATAGAGGATCATTTTGATAAATCCTATGAGTTGGAAGATGCACTTTTAAGAAAAAATCAGCTCGATATTTTAGAGGAAGTTCAGAAAATATCTAGTTTGGCAAATATCTATTATGTCCGCCAAAAGGAACCGATGGGGCTAGGACATGCAATACTCTGTGCTAAAAGCTTCATTGGAAATGAACCTTTTGCCGTTTTGTTAGGGGATGACATCGTTATGTCTAAAACACCTTGTCTGAAACAAATCATCAGTGTTTTTGAGTATTGCAACAGTTCCGTCGTAGCTGTTCAGAATGTTCCAGAAAAGGATGTCAGTAAATATGGAATTATTAAGCCAAAAGGGACAATGATTGAGCCAAACCTTTTTCATATCGATTCTTTGGTGGAAAAACCGAAAAGGGAAGAGGCTCCTTCCAGATATGCGATAATGGGGCGTTATGTTTTAAGACCTGAGATTTTTGACACACTATCAAAGCTTCCGGTTGGACATGGCAATGAATTACAACTTACTGATGCCATAAATGAGCTAAATAAGCAGCAGGCCGTATTAGCATATAACTTTGAGGGAAACCGATATGATATTGGTGATAAAGTTGGATTCATTAAGGCAACAATAGACTTTGCTTTGCGCAGGGATGATATAAGAGACGAGGTACTTTCCTATTTAAGGGATGTAAATAAGAAAGAAGACCTTCAAATTATAAAGAGAGAGCCTGAATAATATGAAAATAGCTGTTTTGGGTACAGGTTATGTCGGGCTGTCCACTGGTGTCTGTTTGTCAGAAATAGGTCATAACGTCATTTGTATCGATACAGATGAACAGAAAATTAAAAGTCTACGTAAAGGGATTTCTCCAATATATGAACCGGGTCTGGAGAATTTGCTTACTCAAAATGCTGCAGCGGGTAGACTGCTATTTACTACATCTCATCGAGAAGCGCTAAATGGTGCCGAGATTATCATCATTGCCGTAGGAACACCGCAAATGGAGGACGGGGGAGCAGATTTATCTTATATTGTGCAAGCCGCGAAGGATATTGCTGCGAACCTGGTACAGAGTTCAGTAGTCGTTATAAAGAGTACCGTGCCTGTTGGTACGAATGATTATATTAAAAGCATTATTGAAGAACATTGTAACGAAAGTGTCAATTTTAATATGGTTTCAAATCCAGAATTTTTAAGACAAGGGTCAGCCGTCATGGATACGATGCAAGCAGATCGAATCATCATCGGTTCTGAAAATGATGAAGCTGCTAAGAAAGTACAAGAAATGTATCGTCCGTTAAATGTACCATTTATACTAACAAGCATTCGAAGTGCGGAAATGATTAAGTATGCATCTAATGCCTTTTTGGCGACTAAGATTAGCTTTATCAATGAAGTTGCCAATTTATGCGGAGTAGTAGGTGCAGATGTTAAAGATGTAGCAAAGGGAATGGGAAAAGATAAAAGGATCGGAGAAGCTTTTTTACAGCCCGGCATTGGTTATGGAGGGTCTTGTTTTCCAAAGGATGTTAAAGCGTTGCTTCATACTGCCAAGTTAAATGGAGTACAGTTTTCCCTGTTAAAAGAAACAGTTGCAATCAATGATTTTCAGCAGGAAATCCTAGTAACGAAAGCGAAAAATCGCTTGGGGGATTTAAAAGGGAAAAAGGTTGCAATGCTTGGTCTCGCTTTCAAGCCAGAGACAGACGACATGAGGGAAGCGCCATCAATCAAAATTGCACGTTCATTAACCAAACTTGGAGCAGAAGTGGTAGCTTATGATCCGGTTGCAATAGATAATGCGAAGAACATATTAGGGGATACAATCAGATTTGCCAGCTCAGTCCGAGAAGCGGCAGTGAAAGCGGATGCTGTATTTATTGTTACCGAATGGAATGAGTTTAGACATTTAGATCTGGAAACATTGGTGAACACAATGAGTCAACCGCTTGTTTTTGATGGAAGAAATTGTCTTGAAGAAAATCGAATCAGAGCGTGCAAGAAAATTGAATATTACCCAATAGGTAGACCAGCAATTTTTATTGGCAAGACATAAAGCGAAAAATATTTTCAAAACACTTCAGTAGATCAAACATGATTTTTTGAAAACGTATAATAGGTTTAAACTGGCGATGGAGCACCTTTGATAGTTCTTGGGTGCTTTTTTATATTTCTTAAATAGAAGAAAAATCTTTAGCGACTATTTAAAAAACCTTAGATCAACATCAACTATTAACATGTTGTATTTATTATCATTGTTTGCAAATGAACTTGTGTCATGGCACTTACTTCAATCCAATTGTATTAGGCAAACGCATACTCACTGCCATTTAGCTTTACTGTATGTTATTAGTCCATGCGTACCTATACAGTCCTGCATAATATACTTGAAACGGTCCAGGAAATTTGCTTACTATGCATGAAAGGAGAACATTTACTTGCACACAGTTATGCATTTGAATTTAAGAGTTGATCCGACCCAATATATCTCACAGATTAGAGAAGTTCCTGATTATGATTATATTCATATGGTACGACAACCTAAGTATATGATAGATCTTTCCCTTTTAAATGAGAAGGTTCATTATCTCAATGAAGTTTTCTCACCAAAAGAATATGTGAAAAGAAATAATATCTCCCTATTACATGCTCACCATGGCCAATTAGGGATGTTATTACTTCCTTTTAAAGAGGAAACAAACCTTCCGTTGGTAACAAGTATTAGAGGCAGGGATGCAACCCTTGCTAATCAGCCCATTGGGTATTTAGATAACATGAGAATGCTATTTGATCGAGGTGAGCGTTTTTTTCCAGTTTGTCAGTATTTAGCAGATAGGTTAATTGCTTGGGGTTGTCCTTCAGAAAAAATTAGAGTGCTATATGGGGGCGTTGACCTTAACGAATTCAAATACCGGGCTCCACATAAAGGGGACACTCAAAACATTTTATCCATCGGCAGGTTGGTGGAAAAAAAAGGACATCATATCTTAATGCAAGCTTTCCAAAAAATCAGAGGGAAATTTCCAAATGCAACCTTGACGATTATCGGAAGAGGAGAGCTTGAAGAATATCTCATTTCATTGGCAAATCAACTTAATTTAGGAGACTCATTTCGTTTATTAAATCATCTCCCTAAAGATCAAGTACGAGAACAAATGACCAATGCAGATATATTTTGCGCCGCGAGCTTAGAAGCTGCCAATGGAGATGTAGAAGGGATACCTAATACATTAAAAGAAGCCATGGCGATTGGGGTACCTGTGATTTCGACCAATCATGCCGGCATCCCTGAATTAATAACAAATAACAAAGAAGGGGTTTTAGTACAAGAAAACAATGTAGATGATCTGGCAGATGCTCTTGAATTCATGCTAACTAACAGGGGAATTTGGGAAACATATACAGTAGCGGCTCGTCAAAAAGTAGAACAAAACTTTAACCTCGTCCAACAACTTCAACAACAAGCTGAATTTTATGATGAACTTGTAGCCCCTTATAAAGTAGGTAAACGATATTTAGTAACACATCGCCAAATAGATAAAAAAATCCTTAAGGAGGCTCCACAGCCTCAACAGCAAGGTAAGTATGATGGCGAAACAACAGCGCCTAGAAAAAAAGCCGAATTAGCCAGAAAAGCCCTTATTTATATGCAACAGCTACAACAGCTTCAAGGGCATCAAGAACTTCCACAGCTACAACAGTTACCGCAGCTTCAAAAGCAGACTAAAGATAAAGTTAAAGATGAACTTGTAGCATCTAATAAAAATGAAAAAAAAGCTAAAATCCAACCGAGAGCTAAAGTTAATGATGAAAAAATAGCTTATCATAAAAAAGAAAAAAAGGCTCTTAAAGCCGAAAAAGTCAAAAAAGCCCTTTATAAAATTCAAAAGTTACAACAGAAGGCCCTAGATGAGCAGTTAGGAGGAGATCATGGAGGATTTTAAAACCATTACTGTCACCAAAGGTGAAAAAGCTTTGGAAATTCACAATCCAACTAGCTATTCGCTGATTGGAATGGGTGCTCAAGGTGCAGTGTTTCAACTTTCAGAAGATAGATGTGTAAAAATCTATTCAGACCCTGTACAAGCGAGAATGGAGGAAGAAGCTCTCGAAGCTGGAAAACATCTACCCTTTATGCCTGTGGTATATGATACAGGACCAAACTATATAGTTATGGAATATTTTAATGCCCCGACCTTAAAAGAATATCTGAGAAATTGTACGTATATCCCTGATTCTATAGTAAAGAAACTTCTCTATATATTAAAGGAATTAAAACAAGCAAAGTTCACCATGATAGATGCCCCCCTACGCCATATTTTTGTCGTTGGTAATGAGGAACTGAAGGTGATTGACCATGTTAATTCCTTTAAAAGGATGCATCCTGTACCATTAAAATTATTAAGAGATTTAAAAATAATCCTTTTAAAGGACTCGTTCCTAGATCAAGTGAAAAAGCTTGAACCGGACATCTTCAATGAGTGGGAGGATTATTTCAATCAAAATAGTTTGGACTTTAGAAACATTCCAGTCCTCTCAGGAGGGTCAGGTAATGGAGTGAAAGTGGATAGCGCTATAACACAAACACTCATAGGAAAAGGGCATCAAGGTGCTGTTTATCGAGTTTCTGAAGAGACATGCGTCAAACTTTACGGAAAAACTGAACATGCAAATCAGGAAAAAATGGTTCTTTTATCAAGTCAAGACTTGCCTTTTATCCCGAAAGTCTTTGAAACAGGACCAAATTATATATTAATGGAATATCTATCAGGACCAGATTTAAATACGTTTCTTAAAAAACAATCTGTACTTTCCAAGGAAATAACAAAACGAATACTCTATATATTAAAAACAATGGAAAAATCAGGTTTCAAACAAATTGATGCCCCATTACGGCATATTATTGTAACCAAGAATGGTTTTAAATTAGTCGACCATGTGTACTCGTTTTCACGTGAACAAAAAAGACCTCTCGAGTTATTTAAGGATCTGCGAGAAAGAAATTTTTTAGATTCCTTTTTAGAACAAGTGAAGGCGATAGATCCTGGTACGTATGCTGAATGGACAAAAACACCAATCCCATTAGATGAAAATGAAAATACCCTTGTATAGTCATAGTTATGTAACTGGAATCTCACGAAAAAATGCAAAAAGGTTTTACGCCTAAAAAGGAACATATCAAAACCGGTGATGATTTCGTTTACACCGGTTTCCAGGATGGTAGCTTAAACTCCCTTACGTAAGTGCTAGTTCACAGCGGGTATAAGAGTGAAAAACTCATGAGACTTAAAGCGAAAAGGATTCATGTCATTGGTGGATTACGAATAAAACGTATGTCTCTCCAATGAAAATTTTGAGTTTAGCTCCTCTTTTTATCCGCCTTAATGAATTTTGTTCTGTTGGTGTAAAGGATCGAAAGAATCAATGTATAAATAATGATTAGTAAGTGTTCCGGAAAGGTGTCAAAATCCTAATGTAATAGAAAGGATTGGAATTAATGCTATGAACATTTTAGTAACAGGGGCAGCAGGATTTATTGGTTTCCATTTAACACAACGTTTGTTAGCCCTAGATAACAATGTTATTGGAGTAGACAATATTAATGATTATTATGATGTTTTTTTAAAAAACAATCGACTGAAGATATTAGAAGAAAACCCTGATTTTGAATTCCACAAAATGGATTTGTCAAATAAAGAAAAATTAAATCAATTATTTAAAGACAGAACCATTGATATAGTCATCAACTTAGCAGCTCAGGCTGGAGTACGTTATAGCATAGACAACCCGGATTCTTATGTTAATTCCAACCTGGTTGGGTTTGTAAATATCTTAGAGGTTTGTCGACACAATAACGTCAAGCACTTAATTTATGCATCCTCTAGTTCTGTATATGGCGCAAATACTAATATCCCCTTCTCAACCAAAGACCCAGTGGATCATCCAGTAAGTTTATACGCTGCCACTAAAAAGTCTAATGAATTAATGGCTCATACTTATAGTCATTTATATAATATTCCAACCACAGGACTCCGTTTCTTTACGGTGTATGGTCCTTGGGGGAGACCTGATATGGCTTATTATTCCTTTACTAAAAATATAATTGAAGGAAAAACAATAAAGGTTTTTAATAATGGAGATATGAGAAGAGACTTCACTTATATTGATGATATTGTTGAAGGAATAGTCCGATTACTTGATAAACCACCGGTTCATAATATTGGATGGGATAGAGCTAACCCTGATTCAAGTTCAAGCTATGCCCCGTACAAAATTTATAATATCGGTAACAATAAACCCATAAAATTAATGGATTTCATTAACACATTAGAGAAACTAATTGGCAAAAAGGCAAAAATAGAATTATTACCAATGCAACCCGGAGATGTTAAGGAGACATATGCAGATATTGCCGATTTGCATGCTGATGTGGGGTTCCATCCTTCAACAACAATAGAAGAAGGTTTAACTCATTTTGTAAATTGGTACAAAAAGTACAATAAATAAGGAAAAAAGAAGTAGTGAATTTTAAAAAATGGGATATTAATGGATAAAAAATAAAAGATGGAATCTCTGCTTGTTGTCAAACTACAATGTTGCATAATGAAAAAATATAATATGGTATAGGTGAAGTTTCAATAACATTTCAAACCATTAAACGATCCACCCTCAACTTAGCTGTCATAGACACCATTTTTTTTATGAAATCTGAAAATTGAAAATGTCTATTCGATATTAGTAGATTTGAAGTGTATATGACAGTACTGTTCAATATATCAAAAGTTTAATGTATAAAGACCCCAAGTAAAAAACATTAACTAAAAATTTTGTAAGTAATTAAAGGAGAGAAAACTCCATTGGAAGTTCTTAATGAGTATGATTTGTCAGATTTTCTCATGACATCCCTTAAACGAAATTCTATAAAAGATCCTCTATTCAAATTAAATCCTCTGTTTGAAAACTACTTTAAAGTTTGTTCTGAAGACCTACCATACAAATACATTTATAAAGCCGATTCTATGTTCCCACATGAATTTCACAAGCAAGTGAAACAAATTGTAGAACAAAGAAATCTGAAAAAATCAGGAAATTATCATGAACTTTTAGCAGAACGTGAAAAGAGCAAATATGAATTTCTTGTTAAAGGGACTGAGTTGGGATGAAAACCATTGCTTTTTTTGTAAGTGAAAACATTAAAACACACCAACGTTTTATATATAATCAAATCGTAAAAATAACTAACTATCGCTCAATCGTAATCGGCCCATTCGACAATACCGACCGTTCAGAATTCCCTTTTGAAAACTACTATAATATAAACAAAATTAAAGATCTAAAAAAGTTCTTCGAAGAACAAGATATCATAGCCATTCATGCTCATCACGGATCACACGGACAAGAGATTTTACCTGTATGTGAAAAATATAATATTCCTTTGATTGTTAGCATTAGAGGACGAGATGGTTCGGCCAGACCGGAAATTTTCGAAAAAAATGCTAAGCGATATTCAGCATTAAATAAGCATGGTGCATACTATTACCCTGTATGCCAATATCTTGCAGAAGGATTAAGAAGGTTAGGAATTCCGGCTAAAAATATGCATGTATTATATGGTGGTATCGAATTAGATCTTTTCCCCTATTCTAACCGCACTCTTCCTATAGAAGGCGAAATAAGAGTCCTATCTGTAGGTAGACTTGTAGACAAAAAAGGATTTGTTACTCTTATAAAAGCATTTAAACGCATTTATACACAATATCCAAATGCTAGACTGCATATTATTGGAGCAGGTGAAGATGAGAAAAAAATTAAATCCGCCATTACAGAATATAACCTTAAAGATGTTGTGATTCTTAAAGGAGCTATGGATTCAAAACAGGTTTCGAACGAATTGAAAAAAGCTCATATCTTCTGTCTAGCAAGTCAAACAGCTAAAAATGGTGATATCGAAGGCATTCCTAATGCCTTAAAAGAAGCAATGGCTAGCGGTTTACCTGTCGTTTCCACTCGACACGCGGGAATCCCCGAATTAATTGAACACCAAAGAACAGGATACCTAGCTCCAGAAAAAAATGATATCGAATTAGCGAAAGGCATACAATTCTTTTTAGAAAATCCAGATATTTGGAACGACTATACGGAAAAAGCACGGAAAGTAATTGAAGAAAAATTTGATGTCAATAAACAAATTATTGAGCAACAAAGACTATATTCTCTTGTTAATACAACGAAAGTGGAAACGGAACCAAAAAAGAAAACGAAAGCGGAAACGGAAAAGAAAAAGAAAAAGGAAAAGTATACGCAAACGGTAACAGAAAAGAAAAAGAAAACGAATACGCAAACAAAAACGAAAAAGAAAACGAAAGCGGAAACGGAAACAATAAAGAAATCGAAAACGGAAAAGAAAAAAAAGAAAAAATAAATCAAGTAGGGAGTAAGTGAAGAAACAGGTATAACGATTGTGGATTACAATTTCTAAAAGCTTTATCCTCTTCTTCCAAAGAAGTAATGAAGAATAAATGACACTCTTCCAAAGTACTGGTTTGGAAAATGAATATATCGTAACCAACTGCTTTGGAAGGAGTGCATTTGGCGATTCTACACCTTCCGTTACAGGATGAACAAATACTAAAGGAAGCTATGCTTTAGGAACGATGGCTTTTAGATTTCATATTCAATTGATAGCTTGTAATGATGTGTACTACGATCAAAAAGAAAAAATGCCGGACAAGAGAAAAAACAAACAGGCAGGAAGGAGCTGTATTTTCATGGACTGGAAGTCTTTATATACTATATGGACAAATTATCCCAATTTAAATAATGAAATGCGTTTAATGCTTGAAGAAATGAAGGATGATGAAATATCACTTGAAGACGCCTTTTATAAAAATTTGGAATTCGGGACAGGTGGTATGCGAGGGGAAATTGGTCCAGGTACGAATAGGATGAACATTTATACCGTACGAAAAGCGACTGTAGGACTTGCTGAATATATTCAATCGTTTGGAAACGAGGCAAAATCCAGAGGAGTCGTAATTGCTTACGATTCAAGACATAAGTCTCCCGAATTTGCATTGGAAGCAGCCAAGACTTTGGCAACAAAGGGAATTAAGGCTTATTTATTTGATGAATTACGGCCTACCCCACAGCTCTCTTTTTCGGTACGTAAGCTGAGTGCATTTGCCGGTATCGTCATTACAGCAAGCCATAATCCGCGTGAATATAATGGGTATAAAGTGTATGGTTCAGACGGGGCACAGCTACTTCCTGAAGCGGCGGATCAGGTCATTGATTACGTGAACGCGATTGAAAGTGAGCTTTCCATTGTAGTGGAGGAAGAAGAAGTCTTAAAGGACAGAGGGCTCATTCAAATCATTGGGGAGGAGCTGGATACGGCTTATAATGAGCATTTGCTCACTATTCCGGAAGATTCAAAATTGGCAGATGAAATCGATGTAAAGCTCGTGTTTACACCGCTTCATGGTACAGCCAATAAATCAGTAAAACGCGCTTTGCATGATCTAGGATATCGAAATGTCCAAATTGTTAAAGAACAGGAAATACCTGATGCTAATTTTCCTACTGTTAAAGTGCCTAATCCAGAGGAACATGCTGCTTTTGAACTGGCCATTGCGCTTGGAAACCGTATTAATGCTGATTTATTGATTGCCACCGACCCGGATGCGGATAGGCTCGGAATTAGCGTGAAGAATAATGCTGGAGATTATGTCGTATTAACAGGCAACCAAACAGGCGCTCTCTTTTTAGATTATTTAATTTCACAAAAACAAAGGAAAGGGAGCCTTCCTCATAATGGAGTCGTATTAAAGACCATCGTGACTTCGGAAATAGGACGGGCGATTTCTGAGCAAAATGGTTTAAAAACCGTAGATGTTTTAACTGGATTTAAATACATTGCTGAAAAAATCAATGAATACCACACAAGTGGAGAACATTCTTTCCTGTTTGGCTATGAAGAAAGCTATGGATATTTAATCAAAGATTTTGCTCGGGATAAGGATGCCATCCAGGCTACTATTCTGGCAGTGGAAGTCTGTGCCTATTACAAAAAGCAAGGTAAAACGATGTACGAAGGTTTACTGGATGTTTTCAATAAATATGGATATTACTTGGAAGATTTACGGTCGTTGACTTTAAAAGGAATTGAAGGTGCCAAGCAAATTCAGGCGATTCTCAATGAATTCCGGGAAAATCCACCAGCTCAAATCTCTGGTCAACAAGTAGTGGTTCAAGAGGATTATCTCAGCAGTAAAAAATACATGTTTGGGCCAAATAGGGAAGAGGAGATCAAGCTCCCAAAGTCGAACGTTTTAAAATACTTTCTTGAAGATGGGACATGGGTATGTTTACGACCTTCCGGAACAGAACCTAAAATTAAATTTTATTTCGGTGTTCAAGGAAGCTCGATGAAGGAAGCTCAGGAGAAATTATCAAGCGTTACGAAAGACTTCATGAGAAGTATCAATAAAAGGCTTTAAAGAAGGACTCTCATTCAGAGATTTTTGTAAAAAAACCAGGGTCAGCATTCATTATGTAAAGAAATGCTGACCCTTTTTTGTCCATCAATGGATTAGTGCTCCATTCTAAATCTAGCACCTAGCCTTTCAGTATCAAAAATACCCTTCTTAGAAAACAAGATCCCTTTAGCCCTTCGTGGTGAAGGGGGTATATCCAAACATGGGTAGGGCATCGGGGGCTTATGCGGATATGTATGACTATTCGACATCAATTGGAATATTGAGCATATAATATACTATTCCATTCCACCAAATCCCCCTATGATAGTAGCCTTGCTGATACCGTATGACGTTACGTAGTACAGTTGTACAGGTCCTGGGATGGACCTTATGAAAGGTGCTAAATAGGGAGGATTTTTTTAAGGATCCTCATCAGCGCTCATGTTGAGGCATTTCCCAATGAGAAAAGCTGAACAGTGACTTAAAAGATGAAGTCTTAAAAAGTAAAACAAGAACATTTAACATAATACATAATCGAACATTCAAACAAAAAAACTGCCTTTGTTAACTAGGGCATAGTAATGTTATAAAGATATATTTTAGCGGGGAACCCCGAACGGGTTCCTTATGGTGTCTCTAACACTTTCCAGGGGACTTGCCGAAATCAATTAAAGAACTAAAGTATCCGTTACTCAGTCCTTCGAGGTGCTATTCGGACAGCAGGTTTGCTTGATTCATTACAGTTATTCCAACCGTATAGGACGCTAACGTAATCCATTTAATGGGCATATGAGGTATGAGAAATAGTTACAAAGGAATAATGCACGGCAACCGCGGCTGGACATTAAGTGAACCCTTCATCAGTAGAAAAGAGAACTTTGTTTATAGTCGTAATAGGAATGCGGTATAACAAGGTGCTTTGGTCACAAGAGGCATGTCCTTTAATGAAACGCCATTAATTTCATAAACGAAATTGCCTAATTTGATTTTTGCACCTTCAAGTACATTTTTAATTTGATCATGCTTTTTAGCTCGTTCTTCAATAATGCTACTGCGATATGGAACAGGCTCTCGCATTCTCGCTGATTTCAATCAGGGATAAGCTTCGCCTCAACACACATGGCATTATTACTTCATCAGGGACAATAGGTTTTGTGTTAATTACTAAAAACTCTCCATTTCTTATTTTAGTTCATGAAAGACTCCAAAAAACACCTGTGCTTTTATATACAGTTGCTGTGATTATCGAAAACAGAGTATTAAATATAAAAGCCATAGAATAAAGTATTAGAAGCGAAATGGACCTTGCTTAGTTATTATTTCAACTGTATTCGTTTTATCTCCAACTTTCTTTTTATTATTTATAAGCAGAGAAGGAAAGTTGATGACTTTTAAAAAGGAGTTCATAAGATAGAAACTTTCTTTTTTTCGAAAAACGTCTATTCCCTGCGAAGGTGAGTGAACATGAAAAATAGAATTAAAACAAAAATGATAAAAATACTCAGTGGAAACAAGGTAACTAGATTAAATGTTCAAGTTGCAGATACTCAAAAAAAAAGAGAAAAGGGCTTGATGTTTGTTAGCAAATTACCGGAAAATGAGGGGATGTTATTTGTGTTTTCAGAAGAAATATATGGTGGCTTTTGGATGAAAAACACATTTATTCCTTTATCTATTGCTTTTCTTGATTCATATGGGAAAATTCTAAAAATACTTGATATGGAGCCTTGTATAGAGGATTATTGCCCTACGTATGATCCGGGACTTTATTATTATTATGCGATTGAAGTGAATCTTGGATGGTTTGAAAAGAATCAAATAAAAGAAGGGGACTATGTAAAGTTTAATTGAATTTATATCACCTTACCTCTAGTTCTTAGAGGTGGATTTTTAAAAATGGGTATTTATTATGTTAATGATACTACTAAAATTGTGAATAATTTCATTTAAACTCAAAAGGTGTTTTACTTCATTACCGGGAGCTGTTCAGCAGCTTCTTTTCTTATACAACAAGAGTGGCAGGTTTCTTGAAGAAGGAATATCATATTTAGATCATAATGAGGATAAAATAACCAAAATAATTGTAAGTGCTGTTTATGTGAAACAATTTGTTTTGGGGATATTGTTATATTAACTTTTGATATTTCTCCGTTATTAACAAATGCTACACCTATGTCCTTGTAGTGGTGGAACCGCAACATAAGTAATGAGGTTTTTAAATTATGCCAAGCTAAATGCATATCGTCATTAAGAATTCAAAAGAAAATTTGACAGGATGATTATTAAATTTAAATCGGAGTGGTAAAGAAATTTCTCCAAATGATCTATTGCTATGTATGAAAAAAATGTTCTAAATGTGGTATTACATTTTTAGTATTTTAATATAATGAAGTAGATGAATAATAAAAGAAAACCGTACTTAAATGTTCGGTTTTCTTTTTGATTATTGATGTTTATATACTAATCGCCTTAATGAAATTTCCAATGGACCATACAGATTATTTTTTTCTAATAAAGTCGCCAAAACGACAGAAAGGACCCAAATTCCTACTGCTAACATAGCAGCTATACCGTTACTCACACGCCCTCCTAAATCAAGTGCTACTGGTGATAGAAATAGAACAAGCATTGCCTCATTCCAAACATAAAAAGTTAATGAACGTTTCCCTAAAGCCATTAAAGAATGGCTCATGAACCCAGGATTTATTAACCTTGCCCCAATCCATCCAAAGATGGCGGCATAGGCTAGTCCTCCGGCGATTCCTGTTAACATGTGCAGTCCGGATATTAAACCTGCTATAAAGAACCTAGGGTGCCACACGCTCCCTATAAAGGATAAAGGCAACGCTCCTAGGAATGAGACAGTCAACCCAATAATAGTTATGAAATAAAGTGTTCTTAAATGCTGTTCAGGCTTTGTTAATAACTGATATCTAGCAATCCACATTCCAGCCAAAACGGAAGGAAGAATGGGGAACATTAAATGAATCATGATAATTTGGGAAATACTTCTGGTTTATTGAAATATTTACATAATGTTTGTTTTTGTATCTTAATCCCGAAAGTCATTCGACTTGGATACAATATCGAATTTAGACTTGATCTGCGTCGTTCATCCCCTAATTTTACCTAGGCTATATTACTGTTTATTAGGATCTTGTTCAACCCATGGGAAGCCATGCAGCAAGAAAAGATCTTTCATTGG
Organism: Peribacillus sp. NPDC096448; assembly: GCF_044762675.1. NCBI lineage: Bacteria > Bacillati > Bacillota > Bacilli > Caryophanales > Bacillaceae > Peribacillus > Peribacillus sp. NPDC096448. The sequence goes on from NZ_JBIWEU010000002.1 coordinate 417,536, forward strand.
CGTTCGTACTTTTCTCTTATGCTGGCTTCTTTTGTTTCTGGTCTAAGCGATGACTTAGGAAAGTTAGAAGACTTGCCAAGATAGCAATCAGCCCGCCCACCAATGTTACACTCATCAAATTTCCCTGATGGTATACAATTCCGCCTAATGCGGAACCAAAGGCGATACCGACATTGCTTGCCACTGGCATCAGTGAAGCAGCCAGTCCTGTAGCTTTAGGTTGATAAATACCGGCTAGGTCTATCAAATAAAGCTGGGTAGATGTTGTTAAAAGGATGGCCATTAATGACATCAAGCTAATGTTAACCAAGCCAAAGATAAAATTATCTGTCGACCAATATAAACTGATCAGAACAACTGCTTGGACGAGGAAGACAAACCTAAGGCGCCCGATGGCATTGTAGCTGGCAATTTTACCAGCGAGTATGTTGCTGAAAATGGAAATAAATCCGTAGCCAAACAAGATCCAACTGATTGAACCACTTGGTGCTTCCATTCCTTTCAGGATCGGAACAAGATACGTATAAACGGCATACGTCGCTCCAAATCCAAGCGATGGGATGAAAAAAGCCATTAAGATTCGTGGGTGTGTTAACAAAGAAAATTGATCACGCATTGAACTTCGAAATGGACTGTGCATAGTAGGCAAAATGAAGAAAGATGCCAAAAAAGCAATTCCACCGAGAAAAGTCGTTAACAGGAAGGTTGCATTCCAGTCGTACCTTTCAGCGATGACAGTGCCAATTGGTACTCCGATCACGTTTGCAAGAGTAAAACCACCGAAAACGAATGATATAGCAAGTCCACGTTTTGCGATTGGCATGTTTTCACTGGCAACAATCATGGCAAGAGAAATTAAAACTCCTGTTGCAATCGCAGTCATCATCCGAAGTGCAAGGAGCATGACGTAGGTCGTCGAAATCACGCACAAAGCATTCAGGATGATGAACGAACCTATCAAAAACAACATCCATTTCCGTTTTGGAAAATGGCTTGTTGCCGACATAACAAGCGGTGTGGCAATGGCAAACGTAATGGCAAACGCAGAAACGAGTGTGCCTGCTTTTGCATTTGTTATATGGAGACTCGAGGAAATATCGGTTAAGATCCCGACGATAACAAATTCGCTTGTCCCGAGAACAAATGTTAATAAAGTAAGTGTTAAGATGAGCAGCCAATGCCGCTTGGTTAATTCTGTGGTGTGCATAAATACCTCTTTCCTAGATGAATGTAAAAGTGTCAACAGGGTGGAAAAACAATCTAACTATCATACCATAAAACATTTTTATGAGGAAAACCCTTGCATAGTTATCGTTGATTATTTCCTGCTAAAAAAGCTTGTACCTGAATCATTCACTAATTTTACCGTAACCTGTTATGTTAGAAAACAAAAAAAGAATTCTAAACGGATTAATAAGGAAAAGCATAAGGGTAACAAGTTAATAAAAATTTAATACTCTATATCAGGGAGAAGACATAAATCAAACAAGAAGGATGGGATCCTGATGGTTGATGAAAAAAAACGGGAACAATGGAAAAAGAAAGTTATGGATAATCTGAAGAGGGAAGCTGCCAAAAATATCATAGCAATAACGGGAGACCTAGCAAAATTAGATGCTAAAGTCAATAATACTTACACTGTATACATCAAGGATGGAAGGATGATAAAGAAACAAACAAATGGGAAGTGTGTTGTCATTAATGGAAAAACGATAAAATAGTTGTATAGCGTAAAAAAATACTCTGGGATGAGATATTCTCCAGAGTATTTTTTTGTACTAGGCAGCAGTAGCTAGGCATCTATTTTCAAAGCAACAAAACAAAAATAAGAAAACTTGGCAAAAACAGATTGACAATGATAATCATTATCACATAAAATACTAATTGAAAATGATTATCAATTTCGATTAGTTATCTTCATGTTAATATAAAGATTTCCGAATTTAAAAAGGTGGGACCAGGAAAAAATTAAAAAATGAGTCAACCCAACAGAATAGACGGTAACTCTGCCAAAAAACAGACTGACCGACAAAGAAGCAAGATTAAAGAAGAATTCAAAAAAACTGAATGTGAGTGAAGGAGGAACACCTATGGATAAAAATTTTACAATATTAGAACCTTTTCAGAATGAAGTAAGCTGCTGCTGTCCGAGTCAAAGGCACCAACATATAATTGAGTTTCTTCAAGGAGATGTTTGGACAATTACAAACGAACGGAAGTACATTGATTGCCTAGGATGGCACTTTTTAATAGTTGTCAACAACGAGTTTCAGTTTTTTTTGCACGCGGAGGATATCGAGGAACTGTATTCCAAGGGCAGCATTTGCTCCATTTTGGATTTGAACCTTAAAATTAACCATTTGAGTTTTAAAGTAAACGAAGCACTCGATGCACATGATAGGGAGTCATTTCTTTCATTTGCCGATGAACTGAGCAACGTACAAAAAATAAAGAATAAAATGAACTCTGCAGATGTACATGCTTTTTAAGAAAACAAGTTTCATGTACTTATAACATAAAAACAATAAATCGTTCGAGTTGTTGGAAGGGGAACTTATCATGTTTAAAATCATTATAATTTTTGCCAGTATGAGTGGAAATACAGAAGAAATGGCGAATGCCATTGCAGAAGGAATCACAGAAATCAGTGATATGAGTATCGAAAAGTTAGATATAATGGATGGTCCTGAAGCTTCCATACTTGGAGATTACGATGGGATCATATTAGGAGCATATACGTGGGGAGACGGAGAATTACCGGATGATTTTTTAGACTTTTATGAGGAAATGGATCATATTGATCTAACAGGAAAGAAAGCTGCGGTGTTTGGTTCCTGTGATTCATCTTACCTACAATATGGTGCAGCCGTAGATATTTTGACCGAAAAACTAAGGGAACAGGGTGCTGTTATTGTCCTGGAAGGGTTAAAAGTAGAATTAACCCCAGATGATGAGGATATCATAAACTGCCAAAATTTTGGAAGGGAATTTATAAAGAATAGTTTTGTCACTTCAATTTAGAATTTGAAATTTTATGAGGAAAGAGAGATGAAGGGAATGATCGGTAAGGAACATCGGATTTGCATTGCTACTTTAACTGATTACCATTTACAAGATTTTATAAGATGTCCTTATCAACTTTACTTTTTTCATATAGAAGGAAAAATCACAACTCAATCGGGTTGGAGGAAGATGGTTCAATTTGTGGCTAGCCAAGTTGTAAGTCGATATTATAAACTTCTCCCAATAAGTCAGACGACTAAGAAGGTTTAGGAATTGATACACACGAAGAAATGAACCTTTTATTTAATAATATGATTTCGGTATTTTGTGAAAAGGCATTTGGTCAATTACCGGAAGGAATAGAGATATTATCGCTTATGGAAGGTAATATAGAAACTTATATTTCCAGCCATGAATGATGTTTCGAATGGATTGGAATACCTCGGCATAATCAAGAATCTTTTACAAGAACCCAAAAAGTATTTGAATTAACGGATTCCTTAACAGTTTGCTAAAGGTGTTCTTATCAAAAAAGAAGTTATGAAGGATTTAATATAAACCATGAAAGATTTACTAGTCAATAATCGTGTTTAGAAAACCTGGAATCATTGTCTGTATTATTAGGAATTACGGTTTATTAAGGAGAAAAGAAACGTTAATAGATTTTGCCTAATTAACAGAATCAGAGAAAAATCCTTCCAAAAAGCTTTTGGGGGGTTATTGGGCATGGCCCAAAATAGTAATCGTAAGGACATGCCATTAGGTGGTTTATTGCTTTAACGGAGGCTGTTACAGCAACAATTGTATTAAGCAAAAAAGCAATCAAATTAGAGTGTGAAAAGCAATCTTGTCTAATTATTAAATGTTTATATTCCAAGAATAACCTCGACAGAATATATGATAAAACCAAATGAAAGGCAGTTAAGTAATAATCAAATAATTTAAAATGGTAAAAAATAGATTTTTAAAAGGGAATTCCAAACTTTTGTTGAACATGAATATTGTGGAACATTTTATGTGCTTGAAATTGTAACCGTTTACATCATGACCTTCAACATATTTAACTTGATCATGGCAGTGATTATAAGTACAAAATCATTAGAGAATGGAGGTTAACCCATGGCTAGCACGATGGCAATAAATAAAGATGATTCCCGTTCCTTCCTAACGGAAGAACACTTATTATTTAAACAATCAATTCGTGAATTTCTCGCCAAGGAGGCTGTCCCCTTTTATGATCAATGGGAAAAAGAGGGGGAAATACCTTGCTCGTTTTGGGAAAAGATAGGAGATAATGGATTTTTATGTCCATGGATTGAAGTGGAATTCGGGGGAATAGGAGCAGATTTTGGATATTCAGTTGTGCTGGCAGAGGAATTGGAGATGGTTGGATCAGCCTTAGGAGGAATATCAATTCATTCTGACGTTGTAGCCCCTTATATTGCCTCATTCGGAACAATAAATCAAAAACAAAGATATTTACCAAAGTTCATTACTGGAGAAATGATTTCTGCCTTTGCATTGACAGAGCCGGAAATGGGATCGGAATTGGCTGATATTCAAACCACAGCCATCAAGAAAGATGGGTATTATGTTGTCAATGGAGCCAAAACGTTTGTTACAAATGGCTTTAAAGCTGACTTCATGATAGTAGCATGCAAAACAGATCTTAATGCTGTTCCCCCCAAGGACGGAATCAGTTTACTGCTCATTGATAAAGATACACCAGGGTTATCACCGGGAAGAAAGCTTAGTAAATCAGAACAGGGAAACTCAGGCACAGCTGAACTATTTTTCGATGATGCTTCAGTTCCAGTTGGCAACCTCCTTGGGGAGGAAGGGAAGGGCCTTTCATATATCATGCAAAAAATGCAGCAGGAAAGACTAATGTGTGCAATCAGGTCTTTAATGGCAGCGAAAGACATGCTTCACTTAACGATGAATTTTATAAAAAGACAAAAAGCGTTTGATAAGAAAATAAGTAAATTTAAAAATGCACAGTTTACCATTGCTGAAATAGCGACAGATATTCATCTGGGAAGAACGTTTATTGATGGGTTGATCTGTAAACATATGACTGGGGAGAATATCATAACTGAAGTATCGATGGCTAAACAATGGATAACGGAGATGTCTAAGCGAATATCTGATAAGTGCATGCAGTTACATGATGGTTACGGTAGTATGGGTGACGATAAAATTGCCCGGCGTCATCGGGACATTCCTTTGTCAACATTCTTTACAGGGACAGATGAAACCATAAAAACCCTGATTGCTAAAAATATAGGGTTTTAATTCATCTTTAATACTATATAGCTATCAACTGCCTCGGTTAAAACGGGGCGGTTTTTTTACCATTTTTTCAAAATAAATACAATGAACTAGTTTTTATAAAAAAATGTTTATACAGTTTACCTTATGGGTACAAGAGACTGTGCATATGGAAAATTAATATTTTTGTAAAATTTGTAATTGTATGCGAATGATGGAGGTGCTTTTTATGTTAAAAATCGAAAATGTATCGAAAATCTATAAGGGAGGGAAGAAAGCTGTAAAAAATATATCATTGGATATTAAAAAAGGGGAGTTCATTTGCTTCATTGGTCCGAGTGGATGTGGAAAGACAACAACAATGAAAATGATTAACCGTCTTATCGAACCATCTGAAGGGAAGATACTTATTAATGGAGAAAATATTTTGGATAAAGACCCAGTTGAGCTAAGAAGACAGATCGGGTACGTTATCCAGCAAATCGGACTTTTCCCTCACATGACTATTCTTGAAAATATCACCCTCGTTCCAAAACTTCTTAAATGGAATGAACAGAAGAAAAAGGAACGCGCACTGGAATTGCTTAAGCTTGTCGATATGGGACCCGAATACCTGGAAAGGTATCCCTACGAATTAAGCGGCGGGCAGCAACAAAGGATAGGCGTTCTCAGAGCACTCGCTTCCAATCCTCCACTCATTTTAATGGATGAACCTTTTGGCGCACTAGATCCAATCACCCGCGATGCCCTTCAGGAGGAATTTAAAAATCTGCAGCGCACACTTGATAAAACAATCGTTTTTGTTACGCATGATATGGATGAAGCCATTAAGCTAGCCGACAAGATCGTCATCTTAAAGGCTGGTGAAATCGTCCAAGTGGGAACACCGGATGAAATCCTCAGAAACCCAGCCAATGAGTTTGTTGAAGAATTCATCGGTAAAGATCGTTTGCTTCAAACAAGACCCAATGTTGAGTTGGTTGAACAAATCATGAGTCGAAATCCAATATCCATTACAGAGGAAAAATCCCTTACCGATGCTATTGCGATAATGCGCGAGAAAAGGGTCGATTCTTTACTTGTGGTCGATGAGCAAAATGTTTTGAAAGGGTTCGTAGATGTTGAAACGATCAGTGAATACCGAAAAAAAGCTAAATTTATCAGCGAAGTCATCAATACTGATGTCTATTCAGTGAAACAGGATACTTTAATCCGCGATTCCGTTCAAAAGATTTTAAAACGAGGTTTCAAATATGTGCCTGTAGTTGACCAGAATAAACATTTGGTCGGAATTGTCACTAGGGCTACATTGGTCGACATCGTATATGACAGCATTTGGGGAGAGGAAGAAAATCAAGTGGCAGAAATAGTAGAAATGTTTTAGGAGGTATATGAGATGGAAACAATGCTCGATTTTTTACAAACGAACTGGCAAGAATTGATATATAAAGCATGGGAGCACTTATATATTTCCATGATCGCTGTTTTCATTGGAATAATAGTCGCTGTACCACTTGGGATTATGTTGACGCGAATGAAAAGGAGCGCATCGATTATAATCGGAATTGCAAACATTATGCAGACACTGCCGAGCCTAGCGGTCCTTGCCTTTTTCATTCCTTTCCTCGGCGTTGGGAAAACACCCGCAATCATTGCGTTATTTTTCTATTCCGTTTTACCCATACTCAGGAATACATACACAGGCATTAAGGGCGTAAATGAAAATCTGCTTGAATCCGGACGCGGCATCGGGATGACAAGCTGGGAGAGGATTCGTCTGGTTGAATTCCCGCTTGCACTTTCCGTCATTATGGCTGGTATCCGTACGGCATCCGTCTATTTAATTGGATGGGCCACCTTAGCTTCCTTTATTGGAGGCGGAGGACTAGGAGATTACATTTTTATCGGTTTGAATTTATACCAAACAGAATATATCATCGCTGGTGCAGTTCCGGTAATCATCATGGCTATCCTGGTTGATTATGTATTCTCGATCATAGAACGAAAAGTCGTACCAAAAGGGTTGAAAGGTATGAAGGAAGTTGCTTGAGGAGGATTACCATGTATAAAAAAATAAGAAGTACAATTTTATTGGCCCTTTTAGTTTGTTCATTAATGATCACCGGCTGTTCTTTGCCTGGTTTAGGATCATCTTCTGAAACTACTGTAAAGATCGGTGCCCAAAGCATGACCGAATCCGAAATCCTGGCGAACATGATCGCTCAACTCATTGAAAGGAATACGGAACTTGATACGAAAATCATCAAAAATCTAGGTTCGAATTTCGTTCAGCAAAAAGCGATGGAGACAGGTGATATCGATATAGCCGCAACTCGATATACAGGGACTGATTTAACGAGTGTCCTGGGACAGGAAATCGAAAAGGACCCAGTAAAGGCGATGGAAATAGTTCAAAGGGAATTCAAAGAACAATATGGGTTCAAATTTTTTGATTCTTATGGATTCGATAACACGTATGCCTTTACTATTTCAAATGAATTGGCTGTGGAAAAAGGATATAAGAAAATATCGGATCTGGAAAAGGATGCAGATAATTTAAGATTAGGTGTGGATAGTGCTTGGCTTAAAAGAAAAGGGGATGGTTATAAAGGGTTCGTCGATACATATGGATTGGAATTTGGGGAAACTTATCCGATGCAGATTGGCTTGGTATATGATGCAGTCAAAAATGGCCAGATGGATATTGTCCTTGCATATTCCTCAGATGGACGGATTAAGGTTAATGATTTGAAGCTTTTAGAAGATGATAAACAGTATTTCCCTCCATATGACTGTTCACCGGTCGTTACCGAAGAATTGTTGGAACGTTATCCTGAAATTGAAGAGGAACTTAACAAGTTAATTGGCGAAATCACTACTGAAACCATGCAGGAACTGAATTATGAAGTTGATGGGAACTTGAAGGAGCCATCGGTCGTAGCATCGGAATTCCTTGAAGCACATAAATATTTTGAATAATTGGGAGGTGCAAACTAATGGAAACCTTGCAACAGCTGGAAACCTATTATTCCCAAAATTGGATGTATGTACTCACTGAATTCTATCGCCATTTTTTAATGTCTGCTTATGGAGTGTTATTTGCAGCAATTGTAGCCATCCCAATAGGCATTTTCATCGCGAAACATAAGAAATTGAGTAATTGGGTATTTTCGATAACGAATGTCATACAAACCACACCAGCATTGGCTATGCTTGCACTCTTGATGCTAGTAATGGGCTTAGGAACAAATACGGTAATCTTATCATTGTTTTTATATTCCTTACTGCCAATCCTGAGGAACACTTATATCGGAATTACAAGTATAGATCATGCTTATTTAGAATCTGGAAAGGCAATGGGAATGACAAAGCTCCAGTTACTAAGAATGGTCGAACTGCCATTATCTCTATCTGTCATCATGGCTGGCTTACGTACAGCGCTTGTCGTTGCAATCGGAGTAACTGCTGTCGGTACATTCGTAGGGGCAGGCGGACTCGGGGATATCATTGTCAGGGGAACGAATGCTTCAAATGGAACGGCAATCATACTTGCAGGAGCAATTCCGACGGCATTGATGGCCATTCTCTCAGATCTTTTACTCGGATGGCTGGAACGGATTCTTTCACCGATAAAGAAGAAAAAAATTCATACTGTCTAAAACTGAAGCCATTGCATGTGAATGCAATGGCTCTTCCTTTGCTTACCGATAAGAAGTCAGAAGCTTATACTGGCAGACTTAGTTTTTTATTTCAGAAAAAGGGTAACTATAAGGGTAGTCCTAAAATAAGTATAAGGGGAATCAATCATGAAACTTACACCTGAGCAGCGTATTGAACTGCATGGCTTTAATAATCTTACGAAATCTTTAAGCTTTAATATGTATGATATTTGTTACACAAAAACCAGGGAAGAAAGGGAGGCCTACCTGGATTATATCGATGAACAATATAACGCAGAGCGGCTTTCGAAGATCCTGCACAATGTTGCGGATTTAATAGGGGCACATGTTTTAAATACGGCCAAACAGGATTATGTCCCTCAAGGCGCCAGTGTAACCATTCTTGTTTCAGAAGGACCTGTCGTCGAAGTACCTATGGAGACTTATGAGGAATCACCAGGGCCTTTACCTGATAATGTGGTCATGCAACTGGATAAAAGCCATATTACCGTACATACATACCCTGAATACCATCCAAATGAAGGCATTAGCACATTCAGGGCCGATATCGATGTCTCTACTTGTGGAGAAATATCACCCCTTAAAGCCCTTAATTATCTTATTCATTCCTTCGATACCGACATTATCACGATCGATTACCGAGTAAGAGGTTTTACGAGAGATAAAGATGGGCGAAAATTGTTCATTGACCATGATATTAATTCCATTCAAAACTATATTCCCGATGAAGTAAAAGGTTTATATGACATGATTGATGTAAATGTATACCAGGAAAATATATTCCATACAAAATGTAAGCTGAAAAGGTTCGATATTAATAATTACTTATTCGGTTATACAGAGGAAAAGCTGAATAAAGAGGAAAGGCAAGAAATTATAGAAAGGCTTCAAACGGAAATGGATGAAATTTTTTATGGTGCCAATGTTCCACATCCAATAGAAAAAAACAAGCATGCCGATTAAGGGATGCTTGTTTTAATTGAAAAGTTAATTTAAATGGAAAGTCTGAACCAATACATACCCGAGGCAAGTCAATAATATAGAGCCGATCAGTCCAGCTATAAAAGGTTTACCGCCATATTTCCTAAAAGTTACAAGGTCAATATTCAATCCTAGTCCTGCCATGGACATAGCCATGAGGATATAGGAAAGCATAACAAGTTTTTCGGCTAAAGGTTCAGGAACTGCACCTGAAGAATAAATGGCACTTATTAATAAAAATCCAAAAATGAACCACGGCATCTGAATGGACTTCCAGGAAAATTTCTTTCCGGTAACAGTTGATCGTCCTTTCCAATTCATGGCGAATCCTACCAAAATCGCAACGGGAATAAGCAGGGCCACCCTAGTCAATTTGACCACCACAGCCAAGTCGACAGACTCATTTCCCCCTGGTGCTGCCGCAGCGATGACGTGAGCAATTTCATGGAGTGTCGCACCCGAAAAAATACCATATCCTTGATCGGATAACTCCAATAATGGATATAGGATCGTATATCCGAAAGTGAAGGTTGTACCTAAAACAGCAACCGTCGCTACAGCTATTGCGGTATCTTTTTCTTTTGCTTTTATTTGGGAGGAAATAGCCAGGATGGCAGCAGCTCCACAAATTCCCGTTCCGCAAGCTGTCAATAGGCCAAGCTTTTTCTCAACTTTAAATAGGCGGGTCAATCCATAAACTACTAATATACCAAATACAAGACTAATGGCACCAACTGCAAATGTTTTCGGACCGGCATTAATAATATCCTTTAGGTTCAAGCGCATCCCCAATAAGATAATGCCCACTCTCAAAAGGACTTTACTTGAATAATTTGTCCCTGCAACGGCGTAAGCTGGGACACCGATTAGTGATTTCCAAACAACACCAATCAGTATCGCAATGACTAACTGTCCCATTATATGAAGGAATGGAAGCTCTGCTAAGTATTTTGCTGCAATGGCAATTAGCAAAGTCAATGCTATTCCTTTTGTAAATCCATGTTTTTTAGTTTCAACTTTTATTTGTTCCAGTGTGATCACTCCATCTATGTTGATGCTTTAACTTTAAAACTTAATTAAAAATAAGTGAAATATATTTTTGCTATTTCAATGATTACTTCTACTTATGATAAAATGAAACGCATAGGTAGATAGGGAGGTAACAATGGATCCGTTAAAAGTATTCGTAACCGTAATCGAACAGAAAAACTTTTCAAGAGCAGGGGATCTTCTGAACCTGTCGCAGCCAGGAGTCAGTCTTCACATAAGGAATCTGGAAAATGAGTTAGGGACGAAATTAATTTATCGTTCCCCCAAGCAAGTTCAAATAACAGAGCCGGGAAAAATTTTGTATAGACATGCAAAGCAAATGCTTAATCATTATGAGACAGCGAAAAGGGAAATAAATGAATTTAATAACGTGGTTAGCGGAACGATGAAAATAGGTGCAAGCTTCACGATAGGGGAATATTACCTTCCAAAAGTATTAGCAGAATTTGCTGCTCAATATCCGATGGTGGACATACAAATCATCATCTCGAATTCAAATGATGTCATTCAAGGAATCCGTTCAAATAAGCTTGATATAGGCTTGATTGAAGGTGAAACGGATTATAAAGATATAGATGTAAGGCCATTCATGAATGACGAGATGATTGTGGTCGTTCCCCCGGATCATCCACTTTCACAGATGGATCTCATCGAGGGCAATATGCTCCAAAACCAAACATGGGTACTTAGGGAGCAAGGGTCGGGAACCCGTACATATTCCGAAAAACTTTTGAGCAGTCTCGAGTTAAACATAAAGAAAACCTTTATTTTCACCAGTATTCAAGGAGTGAAAGAAGCTGTGATGGCTGGACTCGGCATTGCCTTGTTATCCCGATTGACTGTACAAAAAGAATTGAAATCCAATGAATTGAAAACCTTTCATTTGAAAAATGAGCCCATTATAAGACCTTTTTCGATCGTGAAAAAGTTGGACTTCGAAGCATCCAAAGCCATGGATTTGTTTCTAAGGAAAGTCGAAGAATTTGCGATAAAGGGCCGTCCTAAATAAAACCTGAACATTTGCTCAACCTTTCATTTTTACTGTAGAGGGTTGGGCATTTTTAACGACGAATTATTATTAATTTTAATGAAAACGTCGAAAGTAATTTGGAATATGTCAATGATTAAACGAATTTTACGTATTTTAACATAATTGCAAACATATAAATTAAATAGGTAGTCTCCAGGAAATTCTAAGTCCCTGTAGACTTTTCCTGATATTAATAATCTTAAAAGGAGCAACCACATTGGCTATAGAGGAGCAGAAAGATAAACGGATTTCTGTTTTCGACAGGATTATAGGATTCATGCCAAAATTTTATGTGATTGGGACAATTTTAATTTTTGTTTATACACTAGTTGCGATGGCTCGTTTAGGTATCCAAACTTTGAAAAATCCTGAAGAAACCACTGTACCTGCCCCCCCTGTTTCTCAGGGATTTGAACATACATTGATATCGTTAATCATCGAACCGATCGTAACGTCTGAATTTTATCAAATCATCTTTAACACGTTATTCCTTTACCTAGTTTGGATATTGCTTTTCCTATTAGCCCCAATTGCTTTTTACCGTTTAAAACACTTTAAATTTTTTAATATCGAGATTGAAATTGAAAAACAAGATGCTGCCGTTTATGAAGTATTCAGCATGAGCAGTTCAAAAATGAAATTTGCAGCGTATTTAACATCCGAGGAATTTCAATTGGAGATATCAGAGGAAATTGCCAACAGCAAGGACTTTAAAACACCATTACTCTATACACTGGACTGTGCCGTGGATTTTTATTCCGATCAATTAGGTCTTTCCTTTACCTATGATATCTATACCCTGAACCAGTTTAAAAAAGCAAAGCTGCCTAAATCAATCAAAGCGATGCTTGATAAGTCCATTCAAACCGGCGATCCGTGCATTACGAATAAAAGCAATAGCGATAGTGAATATTACAAGAATTTTCTTATCCATTATTTCGAAAACATGGACGGGAAATTCGTCACTGTCTTAAATAGTTATCAAACTGAATTCGATACTTTCGATAAATCATTGCTTAAGATTCTGCAAAACGTCATATACGATTACTATTTACAATATAACTATATTTACGAAGCGAGCGAGAAGCTGGAAAAGAATGAAACCATTTCACCTAATAATTAAAAAAACCACCCTACAAGTGGTTATTTTTTTTGGAAAGGTGATTGTTAATTATATTTTGGACAATTTCATTGTTCCCAATGAGCTCAGACGATTTATTTACATGCTTTTCCCGAAAATCCATGTTCTTTATTTTCTTGGACTTTTTCCCGTTTTTAAAATTATTGAAGGCATTTATAAAAGCTATCTGAATCACTCCCCTTATAGATTAGTATATTCATATTTTGGATAAAATTTCATGAAAAACTTCAATTTACAGAAAAATATTTTGCGGATTTAGAGTGATGAAAATTTCCTAAACAAAGAAATTATGGATATTTATAAGAAGTGTTTTGAATGTACGACCAGGGTGTTTTTTTCCTCTAATTACTGATTACTATAGCATTATTTATAAGAAATAAAGAAATTTTCCCCAAAATGTTGTATAGTTAGTATGCAGGGATTCGAACAAACATTCGTTTCTTGAAAGCAGATTACTTCTTAGAGGGACAGGAGAGAGACAGTGAACGGTACAGCACACATGGCTTTAGGGGCAACAGTTGGATTTTTGACGGCAAACACACTTCAAACAGATCCAACCACCACTTTATTCTTGGTGGGCATCGGTGGGGTTTCAGGGCTTATGCCCGATATGGATATTGATGGGAAGTTAAGTAATAGGATTACCTTTTCACATAAGTTTATCCGGACGATAGCCCAAACGATTGGAATTTTGATGATCATTTATAGTATTTTGGAAAGCTCTGAAACGGAAAAGTGGATCGGTGTAGGGGCAGGAATCGGAATCATCATTATATCATCATTCATTAGGCAAAGGCATATGCTGACCTTGACTGGATTAGCGGTATTAGGAGGCGGTTTATCTTTGCAGGAAAGCTGGTTATGGCTGTTGGGAGCCTATTTTATCCTGGCATCTTTTACACCACATAGAAGTTATACCCATTCGATTGCCGGTATCGCTTTCTTTGGCATCATTGCCTTTCAATTCGAAGCCTTTATGGGGATTGACGGAATTTTCACCACTTGTATATTAGGATACATAAGTCATTTAATCGCAGATTTGAAATGTTTACCTTTTAATAAACGTGGGGTGAAATTATTTCTTCCATTTTTCTCAAAAGAATTTTGACAGTGGTTTTTTACCACTGTTTTTTTTATGAGGAAAAGCTAGTTTTATTAAAGGTACTTTTACATAAGTTGAATGGACCCATCATTCGACTTATTTTTATGTTTTATATGGTCATTCTTCCTAAATCTACTAAATGTAACATATTTGTAAAGGTCCTGTGATGCGAAAGATATGCTTCTTCTAGTATATTAGGTTTAGCAGATCACATCAGGGGGTAAATAGTTTGTTCAAGAAAATTGTCGTCGGATTGTCATTGGCTATAATTCTTGTAACCGCATCATTTGCTGTGGACCAAGTGGAAGCTGCTTCATATCATACAAAAGCGATTAAAGTGGCTAAAAGTGAATTGGGTACAAAATATAAAATGGGTGGAATTTCTTCATCAGGTTTTGATTGTTCGGGATTAGTGAAGTATTCATATCAAAAGGCTGGTAAGAATTTACCAAGAACTGCTGCTGACATATATATAAAAGGTAAGAAAGTTAAAACCCTGGAAAAAGGTGACTTAATGTTTTTTGCACCAAATAAAGCGAAAAAACCTACACATGTGGCCATATATGTTGGAAACAAAGAATTTATACACTCTTCATCATCTAAAGGAGTGTCCTACGCTAAAACCAATAATACCTATTGGAAGCCAAAGTATATTGGTGCGAAACGTATATAATAGAAGAAAATCAACCTTAATATAAAAAACCAAGAGACTTAATGAAGTCTCTTTTTTGTTTTTAAAAATAAGAGTGGATGAGTCATTTTCACAAGACTATGATTAGTCTTGAAAAAGTTGAATTGGTGTTGTGTTAAATAGAGTAGGTTATCGAGCCCTGAAATGGGTAATCAATAATATGAAGCATTGATAGAATCATTTTATTTGACTGGAAATGGATAGTTTAATATGCTAAGCAAACCAAATCGAAGGAATTTCTTTTTTATTGCAAAAAAAATCCCAGACAAAATTATTGAAAGTCAAAGAAGGTCAATGTATAATAAAGTCAGAAAGTCAAAGAAGGTCAAAGATTTATTTTCAATTCAATTTTTTAAAGGAGGAGTACTACATGCTTTGTGAAAAATGCCATGTAAACCAAGCTAATATTCAAGTTCACCTAAATATGAATGGTCAGGAGCATGATGTGAAACTGTGCTCCACTTGTTATAAAGAAGAGAGAAACAAACTTGGAGCAGCAATGGGCGGAATGGATATAGGGAAGTTCCAATTTAACGGAACTCCAAATTCATTCAATCCATTTAATTATAATAATGTACCAAAACCGAATTCAGCTGAACAAGGCGAGGACGGAGGATTGCTTGAGGAGTATGGCCGCAATTTGACCGATGCTGCTAAAGCAGGACTTATTGATCCGGTAATCGGACGAAATGAAGAAATCAAGCGCGTCATTGAAGTTCTAAATAGGCGCAATAAAAATAATCCAGTTTTAATCGGTGAACCTGGTGTCGGTAAAACGGCCATTGCTGAAGGTCTTGCTTTAGCGATTGTTGATGGTTCTGTGCCCGTTAAACTACGTAATAAGCTTGTATATATGCTTGATGTAGCGTCCCTTGTTTCGAATACTGGAATTAGAGGGCAATTCGAAGAAAGAATGAAGCAATTGATCAGCGAATTACAGGAAAGAAAAAATGTCATTTTATTCATCGATGAAATTCATCAACTGGTGGGCGCTGGTTCAGCCGAAGGATCAATGGATGCAGGAAATATCTTGAAACCTGCACTTGCACGCGGCGAACTTCAGCTTGTCGGAGCAACCACTTTATCCGAATATAGGAAAATTGAAAAAGATGGTGCCCTTGAAAGGCGCTTCCAGCCTGTACACGTTAATGAGCCGACAACGGCAGAAGCACTGGTCATCTTACGTGGATTAAAGGATAGTTATGAATCTTATCATGGAGTAACATATAGTGAGGAAGCCCTAAAAGCGGCTGTTGAACTCTCAAACCGCTACATTCAAGACCGATTCCTGCCTGACAAGGCAATAGACTTAATGGATGAAGCTGGTTCCAAATTGAACTTGACCATCGAAGACGGCCAGGTAGAAAACATGAAAGAACGACTGGCGCAAATTTATAAAGAAAAAGAAATGGCATTGAAAGAAGAAGCATATGAAAAAGCTGCCGTTCTACGTGATGAAGAAGAAAAACTGGAAAAGTCATTGCAAGCAGGGGAAGATGCAATTAAGCCAACCGTTACCGTTGAAGACATTCAAAATATCATCGAACAAAAGACTGGTATTCCTGTAGGTAAGCTCCAAGAAGATGAGCAAGAAAGAATGGTTCATCTCCAAGCGGAGCTGATGAAAAAAGTAATCGGTCAGGAAGAGGCTGTCAAAAAGGTTTCCAAGGCCGTTCGAAGAAGTCGTGCAGGGTTAAAATCCAAAAATCGTCCTACCGGTTCTTTCCTTTTCGTTGGTCCGACAGGAGTCGGTAAAACCGAATTGGCGAAAACTCTTGCTGAGGAATTGTTCGGGGATAAGGAAGCGATGATTCGTCTTGATATGAGTGAATTCATGGAGAAACACAGTGTTTCTAAATTAATCGGTTCTCCTCCTGGATATGTAGGCCATGAGGAAGCTGGACAATTGACGGAAAAAGTTCGCCGCAAGCCTTACAGTATCATCTTATTGGATGAAATCGAAAAGGCACATCCGGATGTAATGCATATGTTCCTGCAAATCATGGAAGATGGACGCTTAACCGACAGTCAAGGCCGGACCGTTACTTTTAAAGATACCGTGATCATCATGACGAGTAATGCTGGAGTCGGTGAGAAACAAAAAGTAATGGGATTCGGTACAAGTTCAGCCGTGGAAGAGGCTTCAATCCTACAATCTTTAGGCAGCTTCTTCAAACCGGAATTCTTGAACCGGTTCGATAGCATCATTGAATTCTCGGCATTGAAAAAAGAAGATCTTCTGCAAATTGTTGATATCATGATTCACGAGCTAGACGAAACACTTGCTGCAAATGGTTTATCTTTAGAAGTGACCAATGAAGCGAAACAAAGGCTAATTGAACTCGGGTATCACCCAACTTTCGGAGCGAGACCGCTCCGCCGTGTTCTTCAAGAACAGCTCGAAGACGGCATCACTGACTTTATCTTTGAGCAGCCTGAAGTTAAGGACTTCACTGCAATTGTTGAAGATACCTCTGTGAAAATTATTAAAACACCATAAAGAGTACTAGAAATGCCTCCAAGACCGTAAAACTGTTATGGAGGCATTTTTTTCTTTTTTTGGATTATTCTCATTAAACGATAAGTAAGGTCAAGCTAAATGACCTGAACTTTCGATTATTAAATATAGATTTCTGAATTTTTCGCTTAACTTGCAGATTGAATGTTTTGATGGGTAATGCCTGTGGAATCATAACATAATGGAAGATTCGCTCATGATTATAAAAATTAATAATTCCTGTTCTAAAATGGGAATTTCAATGGAGGAATGACCTATTAAAGATTCACTTTCTTATTTTGAAGAGGAAAATAAAAATAATCGAAAACCGATGGATGATGAAACGGAAAATCAGTTGGAATCCCTGCCGATTGTCAATATTAATCCGATAAACCCGTCAGAATTGGATAATCTATATTTCTATGAAGGCACAGATTTAGGGAATTCCTATCTTAAAGATAAAACGGCATTCCGATTATGGGCACCACTTGCATCTGAAGCTAAGCTAGTTACTTATAAACATTGGGATGATACAGATGGAATGGAGATTCAAATGGTTCGTTCGGAAAAGGGGACCTGGACCATTGAGCTGAACGGAGATCAGGACGGATTGATTTATACATATAAAGTGAGAGTGGGTGAAACCTGGAGTGAAGCCGTGGATCCCTATGTTCGCGCAGTTACTGTTAATGGCATTAAAGGGGTCGTGATAGATTTAACTGATACGAACCCAGAAAGGTGGACACGGGATAAACCACCTCTCGAAAAAGCTGAGGACATAGTCATTTATGAATTGCATACACGGGATTTATCGATTCATCCTGAAAGCGGAATCCATCATAAAGGTAAATTTTTAGGAGTAGTTGAAGTCGGAACCAAAGGTCCAGAAGGAGCGAAAACGGGTCTTGATCATATTAAAGATCTAGGTGTTACCCATGTTCAGTTCATCCCGATATTCGATTTTGCTACAGTCAATGAAATGAAATTGAATGAACCACAATATAACTGGGGATATGATCCACAGAATTATAACGCTCCCGAGGGCTCTTATTCGACTGATCCGTATCAACCAAAAGTCAGGATCCGGGAGTTAAAGGAAATGATTCAAGGTTTACATGACCACGGGTTACGAGTAATCATGGATGTTGTCTATAATCACGTTTATTCTGTGGCGGATTCAAACTTCCATAAACTCGTTCCCACTTACTTTTTTCGCTATAACGCCGACGGCACCTTATCTAATGGAACTGGTGTAGGAAATGACACCGCGTCTGAACGTAAAATGATGCGCAAATTCATCGTTGAATCCGTAACCTATTGGGCGAAGGAATATAATCTTGATGGTTTCCGTTTCGATTTAATGGGGATTCATGATGTGGAAACGATGAATGAAGTGAAAAAGGCACTGTCAGAAATTGATCCGACCCTCATTGTTTTGGGCGAAGGCTGGGATATGGATACCCCCTTGGCCAAAGAGCTGAAAGCAAATCAAAAGAATGCCTTTAAAATGCCTGGAATCGCTCACTTTAATGATGCAATCCGTGATGGTTTAAAAGGCTTTGTAATGAATGAACATGATAAGGGATTCGTGAATGGCAAACCAGGAATGGAAGATATTATAAAAAAAGGAATCGCTGGTGGTTTGAAATATAATGAAGATATCGCAACATATCAAAGACCGGATCAAGTGATCAATTATGTTGAAGCACATGATAATTATACTTTATGGGATAAGTTGCTCATCACTAATCCAGATGCTACAGAAGAAAAACGGAAACAGATGCATAAATTAGCTTCGGCAATTGTCTTACTGTCACAGGGAATTCCAATGATACATGCTGGACAAGAGTTCATGCGCACGAAAGATGGAGATGAAAACAGCTATCAATCTTCGGATTGGATTAACAGGTTGGATTGGAAAAGGAGAGCGGAGTTAGATCGGGAAGTGGAGTATATGAAAGGGCTGATTTCTCTCAGGAAAAATCATTCTGTTTTTAGGTTAAGCACACCCGAAGAAATTGATGAGCATCTACAATTCATTGATGCCCCGCCAAATGTGGTTGCATTCACTTTAAAACATAAGGATTATAAAATGGCAGTGATTCATAATGCAAATTGGGACGCGATAACCATTACTCTTCCCCACGAAGGGAATTGGTCCGTTTTAGTGGATGGTCAGCGGGCGGGCCTGCAAGAAATTGATAGGATTAAAGGGAGTCAGATAACCGTTGCCCCTTTAAGTTCGTTTGTGTTGAAAGCAAACTCTAACCAATGATAATAAAGTCGAAGTGACTGAATACTAAGTCTCACTTCGACTTTAGTTCATTTTCTGATATGAAATTGGTCAAATGAATTCTTCCATTATTTACTTTCACAAGTTTGAGAAAATTTGTGTGAGGGTAGAAAATACCAAATGATGAATTTTATCGTTTTTTAAGAGGGGAGCGATTATTTTGCCAGAGAAAGTGCATATAAAAATCAATGGTGCTGAGACCAGTCTGGAACGGAATCAAACAATATTACAAATGCTGACGGATAGCTCAATTGAAGTCCCGAATGTTTGTTACCACCCTAGCCTAGGGCCAATCGAAACATGTGATACATGTTTAGTGAGCGTTAATGGAGAGCTAGTAAGATCTTGTTCCACCAAGATCAAGGATGGGGATGAAATTGATACAGTTGGACCAGATGTAAAAGAAGCGCAGGTCATGGCAATGGACAAGATATTGTATAACCATGAGCTTTATTGTACGGTTTGCGATTATAATAACGGCACTTGTGAAATACACAATACCGTAAAGGAAATGAAGGTAAATCATCAAAGTGTTCCTTTTGATCAAAAACCCTATGAAGTGGATCGGACGAATCCATTCTATCGATACGACCCGGATCAATGCATCCTTTGCGGCCGTTGTGTTGAAGCTTGTCAAGATGTACAGGTCACTGAAACATTGACTATTGATTGGGAAGCACAACGCCCGCGTGTCATTTGGGATGATGATGTTCCAATCAATGAATCTTCATGTGTGTCATGTGGCCATTGTTCCACCGTTTGCCCGTGTAATGCAATGATGGAAAAAGGGATGGAAGGTGAAGCCGGATTTTTAACCGGCATCGCTAAGCAAACTCTTCGGCCAATGATAGAAATTACAAAAAATGTTGAA
Organism: Peribacillus sp. NPDC096448; assembly: GCF_044762675.1. Classification (NCBI taxonomy): domain Bacteria; kingdom Bacillati; phylum Bacillota; class Bacilli; order Caryophanales; family Bacillaceae; genus Peribacillus; species Peribacillus sp. NPDC096448. Next base: position 438,146 of record NZ_JBIWEU010000002.1, read on the forward strand.
ACGGGTTATGGTTCGATTTTAGCGATTTCAGATATGGAATCCGCCATGAGGGATGCCAGGATCAAGAAGACTAAAACGGTTTGTACATACTGTGGGGTAGGATGCAGCTTTGACGTTTGGACCAAAGATCGTAAAATCCTTAAGATCGAACCGCAAGTGGAGGCACCTGCAAATGGAATTTCAACTTGTGTAAAAGGGAAATTCGGATGGGATTTCGTGAATAGTGATGAAAGACTCACAAAACCTTTAATTAGAGAAGGGGATGCGTTCAGAGAAGCTGGATGGGGAGAAGCCCTTGAATTGATTTCCCGTAAATTCAGCGAAATCAAAGATTCTCACGGTCCGGATTCGATGGCTTTCATAACTTCTTCCAAGTGCACCAATGAAGAGTCTTACTTAATGCAAAAACTGGCAAGGGGAATCATCGGCACCAACAATGTGGATAATTGTTCACGGTATTGTCAGACTCCAGCGACTTTAGGACTATTCAGAACGGTTGGATATGGCGGAGATACAGGAGGCATAAAGGATATCGAAAAGTCCGAACTTGTATTGATCATAGGTTCCAATACATCCGAATCACACCCCGTTTTGGCTACAAGAATCAAACGTTCCCATAAACTAGGTAAGCAGAAGTTGATAGTGGCAGATATCAGAATGCATGAAATGGCTGAACGTTCCGACCTATTCATCCAGCCTGCTCCGGGATCGGATATCATCTGGCTGTCGGCCGTGACTAAATATATCGTCGACAAAGGTTGGACAGATAAAGACTTCATCAAAAATCGTGTAAATGGAATGGAAGAATACATCAAGACTTTAGAACCGTACACGTTGGAATATGCAGAAAAAGTAACAGGCGTAGCTAAGGAAGATTTAATTACGTTGGCAGAAGCCATTCATGAAGCGGGAAGCTTTGTTTCGCTTTGGGCCATGGGCGTTACCCAGCATGGGGGAGGAAGCGATACAAGCACAGCAATTTCCAATTTATTGCTCATAACGGGCAACTACGGTAAACCTGGAACAGGTACATACCCTTTACGCGGACATAATAATGTACAAGGGGCCAGTGATTTTGGCAGTATGCCCGATCGCTTGCCAGGCTATGAAAAAGTAACGGACGAAAAGGTACGCGCGAAATATGAAAACATCTGGGGTGCAAAAATACCAGAAAACCCAGGTCTTAATAATCATGAAATGGTCGAAGGGATTCATGGAGGTACCATCAAAGCAATGTACTTAAAAGGTGAAGATATGGGTCTGGTCGATTCGAATATCAATCATGTCCATGAAGCATTTGAAAAACTGGACTTCTTTGTGGTACAAGATATCTTCTTGTCAAGAACGGCTGAATTCGCGGATGTCGTCCTTCCGGCAAGCCCAAGCTTTGAAAAAGAAGGTACTTTCACGAATACTGAACGCCGTATACAACGTCTGTATTAAGTCTTTGAACCGCTTGGCGACTCAAAGCCTGATTGGCAAATCATAATGAATGTGGCTAATTCGTTGGGAGCGGGTTGGAATTATGGTCATCCAAGTGACATCATGGATGAAGCAGCTAAACTATCACCATTATATACTGGAGTAAGTTACGAACGCTTGGAAGGTTATAACAGTCTTCAATGGCCAGTTGCTTCAGATGGTAAAGATACTCCATTGTTATTCACGGAAGCTTTTCCTTTTCCTGATGGAAAAGCAAGGTTATTTCCAGTCAAATGGACCAAACCGATTGACTTTGGGGATGAGTTTGATATCCATGTGAATAATGGCCGCTTATTGGAACATTTTCATGAAGGAAACATGACATATAAATCAAAAGGCATCACTTCCAAAACTCCAAAAGTCTTCCTTGAGGTATCCCGGGAATTGGCAAAAGAAAGAGGACTTAAGGATGGCACTCTTGTTCGGCTCACTTCACCGTATGGAAATGCAAAAGTGCAATGCCTGATAACTGATCGTGTAAAAGGTAAAGAAGTTTATCTGCCGATGAATGATTCAGGTGACGGGGCAATCAACCAATTGACAAGCAGTTATTCAGATAAAGATACTGATACTCCTGCCTATAAGGAAGTTCAAGTAAAAATGGAAATTCTCACGGTCAAAGGAGACAATCCATTGCCGAGCATCAACCATCGTAATGGGAATCCACAACCGCAGATGGGTGTACAAGTACAAAAAAAATGGGCCCGCGAAGATTATATTTTCCCTGGTGACCTCTTAAAGATCAAAAAGGAGGAGAGGAACAGTGGCTAAAGCGACAAGAGTGATCAATCGAATCAGCATTAGCGATGAAGAAAGAAGAAAAATCGAACTCGAGGATATCGAGCGAACCCTTTTGGAAAATAAAGAAGTGATTAAAGAAACGTTTGAAGTCATGAAGGGCATGCAGGATCGTGGGATATTATCAATGGTTAACAGCTTGTTGAAGGAAGGGGACAAAGTGCTGAACATTCTTGTCAAAACAGCGGACACCCCAGAAACGGCAAATACGCTGAAAAATCTCCTTCTCATACTCGGAACGTTAGGGACACTGAATGTTCAGCAGCTTGAACCTCTTATCCTCAAAGTCAACTCAGGGATTGCCCGTGTGGCCGAAGCTGATAAAACGCCGGAAAAGCCAAGCTATTTAGCTCTACTGCGTTCCCTGAATGACCAAGAAGTCAAACAAGCGATGACTTTTCTGATGACCTTCCTTAAAGGAATGGGAGAAGATACAAGCGATTTAGAAAGAACCACCCAATTACCAGAGAATCAGCATTTGCATAAAACGAATGAAACAGCGGACATAGAACGGCCGACGTCCAGAAAATCCTACGGATCGAGTATACCCAGTAAAGGCGGAAGAGGAAAAAAACGAAACACCAGCTGGTTTTGGATTGCAGCAGGAGTTTCCCTCGTAACCATTTCCGCTCACTTTATCGAAAGTAAGAAATAGGGACCTCGGTCGTTCGTATTTGGAATATTGAAATGTTAGTAAAATCGTGAACAATATGGAATTTATCTTGAATGATGGTGACGAATTTCCACCAAAATATTTAAGCCGATGATTCCCTTATAGGGAATCATCGGCTTTTTTCGAAAGGTAAGTGAGGCAATAAATTTCTGACTAAACTATTAATAATATATTTTAAGTCATTCATTAGTGAACCGTACATATACACACACTTAATCAAAAAGGGGTGAAAAGTGAGAATAGGGTACCTCATGCGTTTTTCTTAAAGTGTGGTTAATACTCTAAAAATATGCACCAAGTCGTAATGTGTCTAGATACTTGGTGGATCCTTTTTCTTGTATAAACGCATTCAGTGCCATAAAATGGGGGTATCAAATTGATCAAGGAGTGTATAAATGAAGCTAAAATTAATGACCATCACTTTGGGGATCTGTTCTTCATTAATACTTTCAGGTTGTTCAAGTGAAGAGGAAAGTGTTGTTCAAAAAGAAAGCCATCATGAAGGACATTCAGAGCATACGGTATCCGGGGATCTTCAGGAGGAGACCGGCAGTAAGAAAATAGCACCGGATTTCTTAGCTGAAAAACCAGAGGATATGAAGACAATTTATTTAGCTGTTGCACAGAATAAAGATTTACTAGAAAAAATACCATGTTACTGCGGTTGCGGAGAGTCGGCTAACCATAAGAATAATTATGATTGTTTTATCCATGAAAATAAAAAAAATGGTGAAGTGGTTTGGGATGACCACGGGACAAGATGCGGAGTTTGCTTAGAAATTGCTGCTCAATCCATATTGGACTTGAATGACGGTATGAGCGTCAAAGAGATCCGGAATAAAGTCGATGAAAAGTATAAAAGTGGATACGCCAAACCGACTCCGACCCCTGAAGCGTAAAGGGGAAAAAGCATGAAATTCTAGCGTGAAAATGATATTTGGAAAAATGGCTTTTGCCCGATATTCATTCGGAAAGAGGCCATTTTTTAATTTTTTTAGGGAGGGTTGCTTACATATATAATATTGATTGCAAAGGGGAATACTTCCAATAACCATAAAACCGTAAAGGAGCTATCCCATTGACATTAATCCGCCTTGGTTATGTAGCCATGAGTAATCATGTTCCAAATTGTTCACCATCCCAAACGATGACTTTTGCTCATTTTTCGAAAATTAAGGATAGGGATGCCGCGATAAGGAAGCTCGAACGCATTTCAATTTCCAATCTTCATAATTGCTGGCGTTTACTGATTCATAACGAAGCAAATAATATTCAGTTCTTTCGGCTTTCTTCAAAGCTTATCCCTTTAGCCAATCATCCAGAAATTCCAGAATGGGATTACATCGATCCAATTTCAGAAGAACTGGCAAAATTAAAAACTTTCCTAACGAACCACCCAAAAATAAGGATAGATTTTCATCCAGATCATTTCGTCATCTTGAATAGTACAAATATCGATATTCTGAAGACATCATTAAAAACATTAAGGATGCATCATACGTTATTGAAAAAAATGGGAGTGGATCCCGAGCATCGCTGTGCTCTGCATGTCGGCGGCGGTTATGGCGAGCATGTACAGGCATTAGAGCAGTTCATCCATAATTGGGGTTTGATTCCTGACTCGATTCAAAGAATGGTCATTCTTGAGAATGATGATACTACCTATACTTTGTCTGAAACCCTTTATTTATGTGAGAAATTGGGGATTCCCATGGTTTTTGATTATCACCATTACCTCGCACATCAGTTACCAAGTGAAGATTGGAAAGATCATTGGAATCGAATATTAAATACATGGAGTAATTCGAAGCTACCTCCTAAAATGCATATTTCAAGTCCAAGGTCCGATAAAGAATTTCGAGCACACGCTGACTTTGTGGATACAGGAATGTTCATGGAATTTTTGCAACAAATAAAGGGAAGCTTACCACAGCTGGATTGCATGATTGAAGCAAAACAAAAGGATGGAGCACTTTTCCAATTGATGGATGAGCTGAAAAGTTACAAAGAAATAGAGATCATAGATGATGCCAGTTTTTATATTCATTAATCAATCGGTATGATTTGACAAAGAGGGGATGCATACGTTTCCCTTTATCAAATGAAGTTGTTTACATAACACAATTATCGTTAACATATGGATGTGTAATAAAGGGAAAGGGAAAGGGGAAGTCATTACTAATATTGATAGGATGAATAATGATTTATACATTTTTTTACAAAGGTCATAAAAATGACAAAAAAACGACCTTCATATTGCGGTTTTAAAGCTATTGTTTGAAATACATAGAGTCTTGATTCCTGATTGAATTAAAATCGCTCTATGAGGCTATATAGGCGGTTAATGGCAGTGAATAGATTATAGGAGTTTCATAGGAGGATTTACAAGAATATTCCGAATGTAACAAAGGACCTCTATTGATACATTCGAAAGCGCGTTAAATCAAGGTTTATAGGCCTATCAAAATGTATAAAACTTGCCTTTTTTCAACCTGTTCACGTACAATGAAAGAAGGTGAAAGGGGAATGAGCCAATCATGCAAGCAACCTCTCAAAGAATTAAAAATGTCCAACCGATACGCAGGTTGGATCATATAGAAAAGATGAAAAAATCACTATTAAAATATTGCAGCTACAGGGATTATATGATGTTTTCAATCGGGATAAACATCGGGTTACGTATAGGGGATCTTTTACAATTGCGGGTGAAAGACATTCTTGAGGGTACGCATATAGTCATTGTGGAGCAAAAAACAGATAAAATTAAGCGGTTCCTTGTCAATCCTCAACTTCGTAAGGAAGTTAGGAAATATGTCCGCAAAACGAATCTGAAAAATGAACAGTATTTATTTCCGAGTCGAAAAGGTAATGGTCCAATCACCAGGGTACAGGCCTATCGGGTCTTGAACAAGGCGGCTGAAATGGCAGACATTCCAGATGTCGGTACACATACCCTTCGAAAAACTTTCGGCTATTTGCATTACCAAAAATTCAAGGATATCGCTTTACTGCAACAAATCCTTAATCATTCCAACCCTAAAGATACGATGATTTACATAGGACTCACACAGGATTTAATGGACGAAACATTGATGGATTTCTATTATTAACAACTCCTGTATTACTCATCATTCATTTATTGATATTACAGTCTTGTAATAGGGAGTTATTCCAGTGCAAACATTATGACAATATATCTGAATGCACAGAGGAAACGGGTTTTACTAGTAATTGGACAGGGTATTAACTCAATCGAGTGACTTCTAAAAAAAGAATAGAATATAGTCTTTTTTTGTTAAGGATATCATCCAGTAGGGTTTCCGTAATAAACCGAAGTTCTTTTCAAACAATATATTAGAAACATTTATACTTCTGAATGTCTGTTATTTTACTTATTGAATAAATAATGGAACAGTAGTTATCAAAATGTAAGGAGTCTTCACAATGGGGTACTATAATAATATTATGTTAACTGCTATTGACCGTTTTTCCTCCTGTCAAAAAAAGGATTCCGCCATCTGAACTTCACCCCAATTGTTAGAGAACATGTAATAATTGGGGCGAAGTAGAGAATGCTTGCAAGGAATTTGGGTAATTAGTTCGGTTATAAGGTACTCCTATTCGTTATATGATCTAGCTCCAAAGGTAAAAAAGCATAGTTCCCGTCCTTAATAATCTCACATTTACGAACTGGAATTGGCTGTTTAAAAATAGGCCCATCAATTACTGTTGTATGAAACTCTCCGCCTTCTCCGCAAGGGTCAATGCCGCGAGCTTCAAGTTCCTTCACGTATTCAGGGGTTAACTTTCGTCCTAAATCGCCCTCTCGCATTCCCAATGATAAATTAACGGTTACAATGATCGTTACGAATCCAAGATTCATGAACTCTTCGACAGCTTCACGATGGTTCATTTCCCATAAAGGCATTCCAAGCTTCAACCCGGCATTCTTCGTGACCTTATCATGCCAACAGCCATGGGCAGGCATATCCAGGTCTCCAGTTACTAACAGTTCAGCTCCTTGATTTTTAGCTTGTTCTAAAAGGCGCATAAATACTTCTTCATAATCAGTCCAACTGGCAGCTGCAGTATATACGGGCAAACCTATAGATTCAGCTTGGGCATGAATGAGTTCCGGAGGCATTCCGTGGGATCTGGAACGTTTTCCTTCCTCCTCCAGCATGACAATCAGTCCTACAGCTTCTCCAACCTTCATTGCTTTATATAAGGCTAAGACACTATCCTTTCCTCCGCTGAAAGATGCTATGAATTTATGCGCGTGAGCACTATTTTTCCAATCGATTAATTCTGCCATTCATATTTTCCCCTTTATTCTAATGACTTTTTTCCGATTTCATATTTTATAATTGATGTTTCATAACTATATTTGTTTGATTTTATCACGGTTGGAGCTTGCAGATAAGATATTAATGTATCTTGTTACAAAAAAAATTGATGAATAAAGGAATGTTCATCCCAGAGAAACCACTACATAATGAACTGAACAGGATAAGACATATTGCAAAAGGAGGAATCTTTACAAAGGCGAGGTAAAAAGGCATGAGTCCCGGTGGGTGACCGGGTCCTTGTCTTTATGGCTAGCAAAATAAAGTCTCTACCTTTATCGATCACTAAATATAATAGGTTCTTTTTATAAATTATTTAACTGCAATATGTATTTCCACTTTTCCATCAGGATAGTACATTTCAAAATTTCTTCTTCAGCTGCCATATCTTTTTCCAAGCTTCACCAATGGATTGTTCATCTTATAAACATTCAAACACAGCGTATTCTTGATTTGGTATGACAAACTTTTCATTCGAGACAGGTGTTTCGGCGGCTATAGCTAAAGTGTAATCTCCACTATAGTTACTTTCGTACTGATAGTAGATTCCATATTTCACTTCATTTTCAATTTTATGATCACTTGTTTTTCTCCAAAGGGATCCGATTTTCTTTACTCATTAATTAGCAACTCCTTATTTGTATACATTTGGATATAGCAATGATGATACCGTATTCAAAAAAGTTGAACAGATTGTTTGGAATTTTGAATTTAATGGTCATTGAAAGAAATACAAAGTAGTTTAAATAGTTAAATATAAACGTGCGGTCCAAAATGAAGTAGATGTTTACCTTACGTATTGTATCCAGTGTTTTTTAAATTGGATACAATTTATTTAATTTTCAGTATTGTAATCGCTTTATGAAGTTGATATAGTTTAAATTGTATCCAATATCGAAAGGTGGACGCTGGATTGGATAATGCTAATTCTAAAAGAGATAAATCTACAATCGTTAAAAATGTAACGAAAAGCCTTAGGAAAGCGATTTTGAATGGGACGTTGAAAAAGGGGGAGCGACTCATCCAAGAGGAGTGGGCAGATCGACTGGAAGTAAGCAGAATGCCCATTCGTGAAGCACTTACACAACTTCAAATGGAGGGGTTGGTGGAGATGGTTCCTCATAAAGGAGCAATCGTCACACCGATTACCCGGGATGATATTGAAGAAATTTATCATACCAGGTCTCTGCTTGAAGGCCTTGCAGTAGAAAAATCGCTTCCTTATTTAACAAAGGAGGATAAAGAAAAATTAAAGGGTATTTTGATTGAAATGGAAGGAATACAGTTATCTGATGAAACCAATGAGCATTATATCCTTTTAAATTCGGCTTTTCATGAAACCCTCCGAAAAGGGTGCCCATGGCCAAGAGTTCATAAAATGGTAGAAACATTGGGTATCTCACCCATTGCGCCAAATTTGCTGATTGATTATTACCCAGAAACGCAACGGGAACACCGGATGATATATGAAGCGGCACTAAGAGGAGATCCTGCAGAATTAAGGGCAGCAGTAGAATTTCACATCTTACGGACTAAAAACAATTTAATTACGTATATGGAGTTGCTGAATAATAAAAATCATCAATAAAAGGAGTGTTAATTGTGTATGATTTCGCAATTGTTGGTGGGGGAATTGTAGGTTTATCGACGGGAATGGCACTTTATCAGCGTTTTCCTAATGCTAAAGTGGTAGTCATTGAAAAAGAGGCTGTTGTGGCAAATCATCAAACGGGGCATAACAGCGGCGTCATCCATTCAGGAATTTATTATAAACCAGGCAGTTTCAAAGCACGGTTTGCCCGCCAAGGAAGCAAATCAATGACGGAATTCTGCCGGGTGCATGGAATTGAACATGATATTTGCGGCAAGGTCATTGTTGCAACAAAGCCAGAAGAGTTGCCCCTTCTAGATGATTTATATTCACGCGGTTTGCAAAATGAGCTAGCTATACAAAGAATCGGTGTGGAAGAGTTAAAGGAAATTGAACCACATGTTAATGGACTTGGAGCGATTCGTGTCCCGCAGGCTGGCATCGTCAATTATCGTCAGGTAAGTGAAAAGATGGCGGATATCATCCGAGGCTACGGCGGTGAAATCAAGCTGAATACAAAGGTTGAGAAGATTGATGAGGACTTTGATGATGTCATCATCGACACGAACAATGGTACCTTAAAGGCAAGGATGGTCATTAATTGCGCAGGGTTGCACAGTGACCGTATCGCAGCTGCTGCGGGGTATAAAACTGATATGAAAATTGTCCCGTTTCGCGGCGAGTATTTTAAATTGAAGCCCGAAAAGCGCTTCCTTGTCAACCATTTGATCTATCCGGTACCTAACCCGAAATTCCCATTTTTAGGTGTTCATTTCACGCGGATGATAAGCGGGGAGGTAGATGCCGGTCCAAATGCAGTACTAAGTTTCAAACGGGAAGGTTACAAAAAAACCGACTTCAATGCGAAAGATTTAACTGAAGTTTTAAGCTATAAAGGTTTTTGGAAGCTGGCTAGTAAATTCATGAAGGAAGGGATGGATGAATATGTCCGTTCTTTTAGTAAAAAGCAATTTACGAAAAGCCTGCAGGAGTTAATTCCGGAAATTCAAGAAGATGATTTAATCCCTGCACCTGCTGGAGTCCGGGCACAGGCATTACAGGATGATGGTAATATGGTGGATGATTTTCATATTATAATGGGGAAACGGACCATTCATGTATGTAATGCACCTTCACCTGCTGCAACAGCATCAATTGAAATTGGAAAAGAGGTTGTTAACCGCATTCCGGAACAATCACACTTATTGGAAGCTGTATTGACAAAATAAAATTCGTTATAGAGAGGAAGAGGCTTCATGTTCAATGGTAAAACAATTTTTATTGCAGGTCATGCACGTTTACCTCAAGGGATGGCAGCGAAAAGCGTCTTTGAAACATTGACCATCACTGCAGAAGTCGATGCTAAATATGGGGTTGTCCTGGAGGCTTCTTGTACACTGGCAACAGAGCATGGCCGGGAATTTATCGGGCGTTTATTAAAAGGAATCAGTTTAAATGATGGAGTTGATGAGGCGATAGAATCGATTACATCTTATTATCGGGGGAAAGCGGCTAATGCATTGATTGCTGCCTTGAAAGACCTGGATCTCCATTTTCAGCAAATTAAAGCAGGAGAAAAAACGAAACTATCAAGTTAGTAATATGATTTATCAGAATAATTTGTAAAAGGTGTTGACATTTTTACGAAAAAACGTTTTAATGTAATTAAGCCAATATTATGACATTAACACCTTTTGAAAAATACCTTTTCAGAATCGTGTAAAGATCTAAATGATTGGTAACAGGAAAAATAAATCATACATAAACTGCATATTCGCTGTGACTCTATTTGCATAGAGCAGTGAAGTGAATATAAGCCAGTTGTACATGTTGAATTCCTATTTTATTTGGGGATCATGTGCGACTGGCTTTTTATATTTCCCGTTAACTTTGTCACCTATATTACAAATAACAGGAGGAATCATTCATGAACATTGCAGAAAAAAAGAGAGCGAAGTTTGAAAGGAAAACAGAAAAATACGAGGTGAAAGTTCACCCTCAATCCAGCCGTTTATACCATATTGAAATTTCAAAAGAGGCGATTGCCGCTTTTTTAGAAACGGTATCCAAGGATAATCAGTCTGTTCAACATCTGGAATATACGCCATATGCACGAATCATCATTGCTTCATATCTTTTGGATCAAGTGGGGGAAGACTTTGGTGAATTGCTTCGTAACATCGTTCATGATCGGGAATCCGGCGGCTTCACCCTTGGCTTGGAGGGTGTCACGGAGAATACAGATGAATATGTCATTTTTGCAACGGCCATTTCATACTTGCTGGGCACTCCGAACCATGATTCCATGTCAGGGAAATATTATGCCCGCTTTAGTGTTCAAGACACGGATAGCAGTGATTCATATTTGCGTCAGGCTTATCGTTTATTTACACTTCATACGGACGGCACCTTTGTAGATGAACCAACGGACTGGTTACTGATGATGAAGATGATCGAACAAAATGCACGCGGTGGCGAATCACGTTTATTGCATTTAGACGATTGGAAAGAGCTTGATATGTATGTAAATCATCCATTATCCAGCCACAAATTTACGTATAAAGCTCCAAAAAGCAAGAACGTTGATCAGGAAATTGAAAGATTGACTTTCTTCAATCATAATAACCAACCTGGTGTATGTTTTATCGATCAATTTGTCTATCCTGAATCAATCGAACAAGCCAAATACTTGCGTGATTTATCCAATTCATTAGAAAGCGATGATAGTGTACTTGAACTTGAATTGCCTGTTGGAGATTTAGTTGTTGTCAACAACATATTCTGGCTTCACGGCCGCGCTGCATTTGAAAAAGATCCGAACCTGAACCGTGAATTACTTCGCCAGCGCGGAAGATTCAATCAATAATTTCATTTTGTAAACCCAAACATTTTTTTCATCCCCAAATACCATTTTTAAGATAAATTCTTTTCAATCCAAGGGTTGGAAAGCAATTTATCTTTTTTTTGAGAGGGCTAAGTTTTACTTATGGCTTCAACAAGATTCATATTGCCCCTATGTTCGGTGGCAAATCTGAATTTCTGATATACTGATATGGCCAAAGAAGAAAGAGGGGATAGTATTTTATGGGGATCGCTAATTTTTCTAATTTTACGCAATTTAAGAACTTAATCAATGCTTTACCTGCTGCCTATACAGATGAAATGATACAGAGCGAACAATTTTTGCTTGAAAGAGACGAAAAGAAAAAAATCGAAATCTACTACGCACCTTTTGAATATGTAAATGAACAGGCCAAAGTGGTAATTGTCGGAATAACTCCTGGTTTACATCAAATGAAAAAATCTTATTCTACCGTAATTAATGCAAGAGGGCACATACATAACGATGAAGAGATTCTGCACGAAGTAAAAAAGAATTCCAGTTTTGAAGGAACGATGAGAAAAAATTTGGTTCTAATGTTGGATGAGCTTGGATTACACACATACTTAAACATATCATCCTCACTGGATCTTTTTAACGAAGCAAGTCACCTCGTTCATACTACCTCTGTTTTAACCTATCCAGTTTTTTATAACGGAAAAAACTATAGTGGAACAACTCCGAACATTTTAAAGACCGAGTTGCTTAAAAAAAATATAATGGAAGGCTTTGCTACCGAAATAGGTACCATTGAACGCCCACTTATTATTCCTTTAGGCGTTAATGTTTCGAAGGTCTTGAACTATTTAGCGGGTCAAGATTATTTGGACGCCAATAAGATACTTCTAGGATTTCCACATCCATCCGGAGGAAATGGTCATCGTCATAAGCAGTTTGAAACAAATAAAAAGCAAATGAAAATGATGTTACAGCACTATTTTTCTAAGGAAATGACCCTAGGATAAAGAGGAAGGCTGTTTGCTCCATGAAACTTATATAGTATAGAATTCTATAATTCATCTATTAGTGTTAAAAGTGAAATTAACTATTTACTAGTGATATTTTGGTGATTATAATAAGAACGAATGTTCTTAATCATAGGAGGCATTAACATGGATGAATTAGAGGAATTTTTAAAATCACTCACTATTGAAGAGTTAAAGGTTATTTATGAAGAAGTAAGTGAACCTGATATTAATAAATAGATGAAATAATTTTGAAATGGAGGATTCTTATTTTTTTCATTTCAAAGAACAGATTACTTTATTCATTGAGATTAAAGTAACTGAACCAACAACAGTCAAGTTTGGGATAATGATATGGTTATATGTGGCTCCAGTAATTTCCTTAGAGAAAAATCATACTTTAACAACGATGTTTGATGCGTATGCATATATTGTTCAATGGTACATAGATATTTGCGGAATTAATTAATAAATCTGTTCGAAAAAACAATTTATAAATCAAGGACCGATTAAAGGTCCTTGATTTTTTATTAAGGAACATTTGAAAAAACTGACCTGGTAATTTTCAGATCAGTCGAAGTTCATTCAGCAAGAGGTAATGGGAAGTTAGGTATATAGCGCACCTCTTATATCATAATTTTCGATATCGATCTCAATTTTTCTGTCAAGTGCGAGGTTTGCCAATAGTGAGCCTATATATGGGCCCATTGTTAAACCAGAAGCCCCAAGGCCATTGGCTACGATTATGCCTCCCCAGCCTGGTAAAGGTCCCATGACCGGAAGGAATCCCGGCGTGAATGGCCGAAATCCGACCCTCGCTTCAACAAACGTACTATCTGTCAAACCAGGGGCGGTTTGCAAGGCTTTGTTGAAAACTTCCTGCATCCCTCCTGCGGTCATTCGGTTATCGAAAACTTCCGTATTTTCATGAGTCGCTCCCGCAACGATTTTATTATTATCAAAAGCCAAAAGATATTGATCACTTGGAGGCATGACTACAGGCCAGTTATTCGTATTTTCGTTTGGCATTTCCAGATGAATGATTTGAGCCTTTTGGAAGGTGACTTGAAAATTCAGGCCCAGTGGTTTCAGTAATTCCGGTGCCCAAGCGCCAGCACAAACAATCACCTTATCAGCAGGAATGAAATCATCTCCAAGTGTTACACCAGTCACTTGAGTACCGTTATATGTAAGTATAGCCTCTCCATACTTAATTTTTGCACCGTATTTTTGCGATGCCCTCAATAAGGAATCACGTAGTGCGCGTCCATCGACCCGCGCGGCACCACTCACATGAACGGCTGCAAATTCACTGGAAAGAGGCGGGAAATAGGCACGTGTTTCCTCTGCGGAAAGTAATGTGATAGCCCCCATCTCCGGTGCATCTTCTTTCCGTTTTGCCGCCCGGTTCTTCATGACATTAAGTTTAGCTTCATCTGTATGTAGACTTATGGCCCCGACTTGGGCATAACCAGTCTCGGTTTCCCCGTCCCGTTCAAGTTCTTCAATTAAACCGGGATAAAAAGCCGCACCATTTTTGGCAAGGAGATACCAAGCTTGGTTGCGCCTTTGCGATATCCACGGGCAAACGATTCCTGCAGCTGCAGATGTTGCCTGACCGATATCTTGTCGGTCAATAATGATCACTTCAACCCCTTTTTTAGCCAACTGATAGGCAGTGGAAGCTCCCAAAATCCCTGCACCAACTACAATGATTTTTTGCATTATTCAACATCTCATTTCTCTCATATGTATAAACGCTTACCACTACTATATCGAAGACACGAAATGATTGCTATAACTGATATTGTAATTTTTTTCACAAAGTTATTTTATCTATACTGAATATGCTATGATTGAAATTGCGAGAGCTTGAAAAGATACTAGGAGGACATATCATGCTAAAAAAACAAATGGAATCATACATATCGAAATCCGTTATCGAAAAAAAGGTTGAGTTGTTTAAAGTAGAAAAGGATTATGTAGAAAAGCATAAATTAATCGCCGAAGATATCATTATAGTGGAAAAAGAAAATGCATCCCGTTTTACAGATGCTTATATGGAGCGAAGTAATAAAGAGAGCGAAGAATTAATCTCTGAAGAAAACTCTGCATTTTTATCACAACCGATCGAGTATTTGAAAAATAACAAAGATGAATTCCTTTACTTTGAATCACAATGGTTCGAATTAATTGGTGTTGAGGCACTTTCGTTAGAAGTCGATGATGTTTTCGGTACATATAACGCGATGTTTGGATTGAAATTCCAGAAAAAAATGGGAGAAGTGTTAAAATCTTATTTAACCAAGGAACTTCAAGAAGGAATTGGGTCGTTCAGTTTAATGTTTAACCAGGGCGAAGGGCTATGGGATGTGAATTTTGCCTTGGATAACATTAAAGGGTTTCGAGAAGACATGTCATTGGAAGAAGCTTTTCATTTAATTTATCATTTTCTTTTTATCCTTGTTCAAACAAGCGAGGAAGATATGTAAATCGAGGTGCCGCCATTAATTTTAATGGCGGTTTTTTTAATTCATGAATTAAATCATTGCCCCTAGGCTATGGCTTCTGGACTTTAATCGAATGGCTCTGGATAATGATTAAAGGAACTTGAAAGAATTCGTCGAATTGATAATGATATATCCTTATTTAATAAACTTAAATGTTTTGTTTTTAGCAATTTCGATTTTTGGTTCATGTAAATGTAGCTACATCGGAAGGGGAAGTTATACTTGCTGAATGAATTGAAAGTTACTCAAATTACCGTTCCATTGCCTTTTAGGTTGGACCATGTCCATTGTTTCTTAGCGGAAGGTGAAAAAGGATGGACTATCATTGATGCGGGATTAAATAACAAAACGACAAGGGATTTATGGAACCCAATTATCGAAAAACACGATATTACCGATATTATCATCTCACATTATCACCCAGATCATTTCGGTATGCAGGGACATTACAACAATTGACCAATGCGGATGTATGGATGACAGAAGTGGATGAAAATGCGGGAACTACGTATTGGGAAGCCGATTCGCTGAATTTGCTTAAAGAAAATTACAAGGCATGTGGTATGGAAGAAGATGTCGCCGTGGCCTTATCCAGTGACGAAAGCGGATTCATGCCACAAGTAAAACCCTATCCTACTGTAAATCATCATCTTGAAGAAGGAATGAAGCTTCATTTTGGCAAATATGAGTATGAAGTGATTTTCACTCCGGGTCATTCTGATGGCCTGGTTTCCTTATATAATAAGAAAAAAAGCGTTCTTTTCTCGACAGATCATATATTGCCCAGGATATCTCCAAATATTTCTTATTGGTTTAAAGGTTTCAGCAACCCATTGGAAGAGTTTTTTAATTCTTTGAAAAAAATAAAAAAGCTGGACGTTGAATATGTCATCCCTTCACATGGGAAACCGTTTCAAAATGCCAATAAAAGAATTGTTGAATTGTTGGATCATCATCAAGACCGGTTGCATTTAATTCATGAAAACATGAAAGAGCCGATTTCTGTAAAAATTGCTTGCCAGATCTTATTTGGAAATCTGTCCATTCACGAAACCAGATTTGCTGTTGGTGAAACATTGGCACACCTCGAATACCTTCTTTTGAATGACCAATGCAGAAAGTTTAAACGTGATGGCAAATGGTATTATCAATCCATCTGATATTTTGAATAATCCCGAATTTTGGCTAAAGCCGCTTATATTATTGCCGCTTATGTTTATTATCGCTATGGAAAGCTAATGTGGAAGGGGAGGCAGGGGGATATTCGTTAACATGCCTGATACATTTTGGCAGATTATAATGGCTTCATTGATTGAAAAAGAAAAAACCACCGCCCATCATACTTTGGCGGTGGTTTTTTCATTGCCTGGATCCTATTTGTCCATTAACTTCTTTCATAATGTCTTCAAGGGATGTGACAATTCCTTTATCGTCCTTATAGCTAATGTGCTTAGGTTGAAAATGGATAGGCGAATCTAAACCAGCAGCGGCTGAGATTCGAAATAATCCTTTTCTAAGGGTAACAAGAAAGTTAACCACCCGGTATTTCTTTTCATCGATGACAAGTGCTTTTTGCAATTCCGGATCAGTGGTGGCTACCCCGACAGGACAAGCATTGGAATGGCATTTCATCGTCTGTATACATCCTATCGCTATCATGAAACCTCGAGCTATGTTAACGAGGTCCGCTCCCATGGCAAGAGCTATCGCAATTCTATCAGGCGTGAACAATTTACCGGAGGCAATGATTTTAACCCGATTGCGGACACCGTATTTTTCCAGTGTCGATACTAAAATCGGCAAAGCGGATTTTATCGGCAACCCTACGCTATCGATCAATTCCTGATATGAAGCACCCGTGCCGCCTTCACCGCCATCCAATGAAATGAAATCCGGACCTTTCCCGGTTTCTTTCATGTAGCTAGCAAGCTCTTCAACACTGTCAGTGCCGCCGATGACCATTTTGATACCGACCGGAATTCCTGTATGTTCCCTGATTTTTTCGATAAAATCGCACATGGATTTTACATCATTGTATTGATAAAACCGATTCGGACTATCAATCGCTTTGTACGGAGTGACCTTACGGATTTCAGCGATTTCCGGATTCACTTTTTCAGCATCGATATGCCCTCCGCGAGTTTTGGCACCTTGAGCCAATTTAATTTCAAATGCTTTGATTTCGGGTATTTCACTTTTTCTTTTTAACTCATCCCAATCCATTTCGCCGAAACTGTCACGAACTCCAAACATGGCTGGACCGATTTGCATGATTATATCGACACCGCCGATTAAATGATAAGGGGATAGTCCGCCTTCACCTGTATTCATCCAGGTGCCTTTTGCTGCAGCCAATCCCTCAGAAAGCGCAGTGATTGCATTCTTCCCCAATGAGCCATAACTCATGGCGGACATGCCGATAAGACCTTTTAGTCGAAAGGGATTCTTAGTGTTAGGGCCGATGATTACGGCATCTTCATCATCCAATAAGAATGCAGAGGATACTTCATCTTCCCATTTTTCTTCCCGTTGTGAGAAAAGCGGGTCTTTCAATAGAATGTATCTTTTCGTCGTCACTTTAGTTTCACGATCATATTTTTCTTCTTCGGCCAATTTTGGAAACATGCTATTTTTAACAAAGAAGCCTTCCTCATCAAAATCTCGTTTTGAGCCAAAACCTATTACATCCCGTAAATATTTTGAACTTTTCACCATATGTTCATAGTCATCGCGGGAAAAGGGTTTTCCTTCGTTATCACTGTTAAACCAATATTGCCGCATCTCAGGTCCGATTTTTTCCAGAAAGTATCGTATTCTCCCAAGCACGGGGTAATTCCTTAAAATTGCATGGTGCTTCTGCATGCGATCAAAGAAAATCATATAAAGTAATAGTAAAGCCAAAACGATGATAATAATGAAAATAACGGTAAATCCAAGGATAATTAAAAGATTTGCGATGCCACTCATTCAATCCCTCCTGATATGCAAAAAAATCATGTATTTTTAATCTACTCGGTAATTCGATCAATTATACAGAATTCCATTGCAAGGCTTAAATAGGGATAGAACTAAATACAATATCTTTCAATTTCCCCTTTTCGATTGGCATACCCAAATGGCTAACTGTAAGGTTATGGCATCTTGCAGCATCTGTGGATTATATCCGGTAATTTCCTTGATTTTTTTTAATCGGTATATAAGGGAATTACGATGGATATACATTCTTTTTGCACATTCCCCGATATTTAAGTTACTAAGGAAAAATTGTTGCAGTGTCTCAATCAACTTTTCGGATAAGCTTCCTATAATCCTTTCCTGAAATTGCTGTTTCGTCCGTTCATCTATCCTTTCCAACAGAGCTTTTGTTTCCACATCAGTATATCTTGTTAAAGCTAGATGGGCTTCACCTAGTAAAAGTGCTGTTTCAGCTTCGCGGAAAGAGTGGACTATGTATGATTCCTTAATAACAATAGAGCCCAAACCGATTCGTATAACAAAGCCTTTTGCTTTTAATCGCTTGATGGCTGTAGCCAGCCTTTTGTCAATGTTATTTCCGCTAAGCGCCGTAGTGAGGATGAAAACCCGATTCACATTCAGGAACCCAACAAGGGCTTGTTGTATACCAAAAACAGATTCAGTCATTTGAATCAGTTCATTCTTATTTAACGGATTTAATTTCATTTCCATCACCCCCACTTGATAGGGAGGTTCTAATTTCATTCCAATCCGTTCAAGTCTCTGATCAATCGAATGCTGATCGATATCTTCCTTTAATAAGTCTTCAAATACCAATTCTTTCAAGTGTTGTTTCCATTCGAGTTGTTCCGCCATAAAAGCTTGATGAAGCATCATTTCCGTTATCATTTTCACCAATTCGCCGAATTCCAAAAGTTCAGTCGGATCTCCGGTGATCCCGATGACGCCTATAATTACATTTTGAAAATTAATAGGCAAATTAATTCCAGGAAGAACATCGACCCATTGATGATGATCATTTTCGTGAATGATTAAAGGCTTTCCCGTTTTCAGAACTTCGATTGCTCCTAAATGCAATTGATCGATGCGTTCATGATTTCCGGAAGCGATGATGATTCCTTTATCATCCATAATATTAATATTTCTGTTAAGTCTATTGGTGGTTTGTTTGACAATTTCCATTGCAATTTCATGGGTCAGCATTCAAGTCATCCTTCTAGAGTTTTTTTATTTGGTTATCCAGTTTGTGCTAACAGAATGGTCATCATGTTTCATGCAAACAAGCTATGATTTTTCATGTAAAGGGGGATTGTCGATAGTTTAAGCCTTTAGCTATCTTGCAGTTTAGGAAAATGAAAAAAACATAAAAATTTCCAGAAGATCATTTTTTCTATATAGTATAGCTAAAAAAATCAAATATGTCATACTAATTTTCGTTTAGAATGAACGATGATTAAAATATTTCTGAAGATTATAATTAAATTAATATAAAAATATATTCAAAGGGGAACTGAGCATGAAAATTGTTATTGCACCAGATTCCTATAAAGGAAGTTTATCAGCAACAGATGCTTCAAAAGCAATCGAGCGAGGAGTCAGGAAGGCATTGCCGGATGCGAAGACAGAATTGGTTCCAGTGGCGGATGGCGGGGAAGGCACGATGGATAGCCTTGTTACAGCAACAAATGGTCGAAAAGTTGATGTGACTGTTAAAGGACCTTTACTTGAAGATGTTCAGGCAGCATATGCAATCTTGGGCGATCAAGAAACATGTGTAATTGAAATGGCTAGCGCATCCGGTCTATGCCTAGTCGATCCAGCTGAGTTGAACCCATTGATCACTACTACATACGGGACAGGGGAGCTTATTCAAAAAGCATTGAATGATGGCTGTCGAAAGTTCATTTTAGCGATTGGTGGAAGCGCTACCAACGATGGCGGTGTCGGTATGCTCCAGGCTTTGGGAATGAAGGTGTTTGATGAAGAAGGTAAACCTCTGGGATACGGAGGTGCCGAATTATTGCGGATATCAGACATTAATACGGAGGATTTTGATTCGAGAATAGCAGAATCCGAATTTTTAATTGCCTCGGATGTCCAAAATCCGTTAGTCGGCCCAGATGGGGCATCAAGTGTATTCGGACCTCAAAAAGGGGCGACTCCAGACATGGTTGAAATGCTTGATAAAGCTTTATCATCATGGGCTGATTTGGTGGAAATAAAAACTGGCATACACTTGCATGATAAAGCAGGTGCTGGTGCTGCAGGAGGAATTGGAGGTGCATTTCAAGCCTTTTTCCGTGCAGATACAAAAAGGGGCATCGATATTGTCATGGAGTATACGAAACTGGGTGAAAAACTGTCCGATGCCGATTGTGTCTTTACCGGTGAGGGACAAATCGATTGCCAGACTGCTTCAGGCAAAACACCAATGGGAGTTGCACAAGAAGCCAAAAAGCATGGTATTCCGGTATTTGTTTTGACTGGGTCGATCGGAACAGGTATTGAAGTTTTATATGAACACGGAATAACTAGTGTTCATAGTTTGGTGAACGCTCCTATGCCTTTAAAGGAAGCTATGGAAAGAGGAGCTGAATTGTTGGAAGTTTCAGCCGAACAAGTAATGCGGACTTTTTTGGCAGCAATCAAGAATAGGGGGTAATCTTATGTTATTTATTGTTTTGGCCATCGGCGTGTTCTTAATTGTTTTTGCGACAACTAAATTCAAGCTTCATCCGTTCTTATCGCTTCTATTAGGAACTTTATTTGTGGGTTTTGCTTCTGGAATGCCTCTGGATCAGATCGTTGAGAATATCAACGGCGGTTTTGGCGGACTGATGACGAGCATTGGACTGGTAATCGTTTTCGGTACGATAATCGGAACCATTTTGGAAAAGGCCGGGGCCGCATTACGAATGGCCGAAGTCGTATTAAGGATTGTCGGTCCTAAAAGACCGCAGCTTGCCATGAGTATGATTGGCTTTATCGTATCCATACCCGTTTTTTGCGATTCAGGTTTCGTTATTTTATCGAGCTTAAGAAAAGCATTGGCAAGACGCGCTAAAGTAGCGGTTGCTTCCATGTCAGTTGCACTTGCAACCGGTTTGTATGCGACACATACACTTGTACCTCCAACTCCAGGGCCAATAGCCGCAGCCGGGAATATCGGAGCGGACGGTTACTTGGGGACGGTCATTTTGATAGGTCTCATTACGGCCATTCCAGCTGCACTTGCTGGTTATATATGGTCAATGAAAGTAGCGACCAAGATAGATGTTGAAGATGACCGAAGTGACCTGGATTACAATTATGATGAAATTGTCCGTTCATTCGGCAAGATGCCGTCTGCCTTTCAATCATTTTTACCGATCGTTTTACCGATTGTGCTGATTGGAGCCAGTTCTGTATTAACGCTCTTTGGTACAGAGGGAGGGATCGCCGCATTTTTCGTATTCTTGGGCCAACCGGTCATTGCATTGCTCGTCGGAGTAATTTCAGCTCTGACATTGCTGCCTAAGTATGATGAAGAAACATTAACAAACTGGATAGGAACAGCCTTATTGGATGCCGCGCCAATTTTATTGATCACCGGGGCTGGCGGAGCATTTGGTACCGTCATTAAAAATACGGGGATTGCAGATATCATCCAAAGTTGGGAAATGGGCAGCGTATTTAGCGGTTCCTTGTTCCTTTTGGTTCCGTTCCTGATTGCTGCAGGATTGAAAACGGCCCAGGGTTCTTCGACAGCATCCCTGGTCATCACTTCATCTTTGATTGCCCCCATGCTTCCAACTTTGGGTATTGAAGGGGCTGTTCCTCTTGCATTGGTAGTCATGGCTGTTGGAGCTGGTGCGATGACTGTAAGCCATGTAAATGATAGCTTCTTCTGGGTGGTCACCCAATTTAGCGGGATGAAAGTGACGGATGCCTATAAAGCTCAAACGATGGCAACCTTAATACAAGGAGTGGTCACGATTATCACGACGATGATATTGTGGGTCATTCTTGTGTAAGAATAATAGAAAAAAGAGAAGCGTAAACCGCTTCTCTTTTTTATGCTTTAAATAAAATATATTTTCATTTTCATGTTGGTGTAAGAACTAAAATAGTGTATGATGCATAGTATAAGGTATGGTGTACGTCACATAGTATAGAGAAGGGGTGATTGGATGAGCACTTTACTGAATTCATTAACCACTGAGCTACGCAGAGGCACTTTGACGTTAGCTGTCCTAAGTCAGCTCAAAACTCCACAGTATGGGTACTCGCTTGTCCAGCGTTTAGAGAAGTCTGGAATTACCATTGATCAAAGTACTTTATATCCTTTGCTTCGCCGCCTTGAAAAACAAGAATTGGTGACCAGCAGCTGGGATACTTCTGAAAGTAGACCGCGCAAGTACTATTCTTTAAGTGATTATGGGGGAGAAATCTTCACTCAGTTAAAGGATGAATGGGAAAAAACTTCTCAAGAGCTTTATATATTATTAAAAGGAGAGGGAGAAGATGGAGCTGATTGAACTTTATATTCAGGAAGTGACCCGAAGGCTGCCAGAAAAAAACCGGGCGGATATTGCACTTGAGCTTCAATCTACAATCGAAGATATGCTTCCGGAGGATCATACGGAGCAAGAAGTGAAAGCTGTACTTTTAAAATTAGGAGATCCGGTTACACTGGCTAGTGGTTATCGCGATCGGCCAATGCATCTGATCGGGCCTCGTTATTATGATGTGTATATCAGTCTGTTGAAAATGATTTTACCAATCGCTGCAGTCATTTCACTGATCGCATTAGTAGGGGATAATCCGTTTCGGGATACGGGGAATACGGTTATGGAAGCAATTTTAAAAATAATCGGGAAAGGAATTTCAGGTATCATCAGTACAGGTATCCAAGTGTTTTTCTGGTTAACGCTTTCTTTTGCCATTGTAGAACGGTTGGATACTTCAAAAGACCAGTCGCCTTTAACAAAAGACTTGAAACCATGGACACCGGAAAACTTAAAAGATATTCCGAACATTTCAAAGAAAAAAGCGGTTCCTATGATTGAGGTTTTTGCAAGTTTGTTAGGCCTTTCTGTATTCGCAGCCCTTTATTTCAATGCAGCAAACCTCTTAGGTGTCTATGAAAAAAGAAATGGCAGTCTCATTTTCGTGACACCTTCTTTTAATCAAGATGTATTGAATTCCTATTGGCTGCTGGTTTCTTGCATCGTTATCATTGGGGTGCTCATAGCGATATATAAATTATTTTTAAGACGATGGACCCTGAAATTAGCTTTATTTCATGCAATATACCAGCTGTTGAGCACTCTGACTTTCATCATCATCATAAGTAATCCTGATTTATTGAACCAGGAATTCCTTGCATACCAAAGAACACTTTTCTCAATCGATGAATGGAAAGACTCGATTTACTGGGGTCTTATACTCATCTCCATTTTTTTTGCTGCCTACGATTCCTATCAAGGTTTCCGCAAGGCAAAAATCCGTTAAGGCACAGCATCCTAGCTGTGTTTTTTTGTTTGAATGTTTTGTGAAAGGTGAGCTGATACAAGTCTGAAAGCAAAAAAAACACCTCATATGTCATATAGTTTTTAACTAACTATACAGCATATGAGGCGTTACATTTAAACCAATGTTTTATTGAACTGCATCGAACTGATTGACTTTCCAAGTAGATCCGGCCTTATAAAAGGTGACCGTTCTTTTTACTGACTCACCATCGACTGTAGGTACAGTTAAATTGTATGACCTAACGTTCAGTTTTTGATAGACCAATTTAATTTTTGCTTTTTTCCACTCTAACATGCTATAGCCGTCTCCGACTGGACGGGCTAATTTCCCTTTATGGGTAATGTAATTATATTTAGTCAGCCCTTTTTCAACTGCATTATTAGTAAATGTCTCTGCTAAGTAGGTAGTCAATTTATCTTTTGTATTAAACTCTTGGCAAAGGTATGAATACTCTGTCCCTTTATAATTAAAAGTTTTTTGTGAACATGAATGGGTTTTGTACCCATGTAAAGCATTCCAAAAATGTTTACTGGCATTATCGGCTATCTTTAATGCATTTGCGTCAGACAAATTCTGTGATGTCGTTTTTGCGGTAACCTGACCACTTAATGTGAAAAATAAAATGATAATGGATAATAGCATACCTAAAAATTTTTTCATATCTTATCTCTCCAATCCCTAATAGGATACTTATGTAACGAAAATTTAATTAATATTACGATTGTTACATTTATATTACAACATGTTCAGCATAAGTAAAAGAGAAAACTTGTTAATTTTTAAATATAATTTTAGGTTTTATTAAATATTCATAGTTTGTTCACTTTATTATTTTTGAAAGGAGCGTTCAGCGATTGTTAAATAGAAGGAGCTGTTACATCCTTCCTATTCCACCAACTGGCCTTTTTAAAACCTAGCAGTTCATTCTTTCAATAACCGGACAAGTTAATTCATTATATTTTCTTTAATATCCAGATATGTACAAAGAACTCGATTTTCCCGGGTAGAGCCCGAAAATAAATATAAAGGTTTGACAAACTTTCTAATTCTACCGTATTATAAATTATATACTTGAATACATTCTCCAAAGGGGAGTAGCTTTTACAACAATATCGTCATTACGGAGCTCTTTGCTCTCGGTGTTGTTGGCAGCATATTGTTGTTAGCCAGACCTTACCTATTGGTAAAGGTCTATTTTCTTTTAGTAAACCTTTACCAAAATGGTAAAGGTTTTTTTGTAGTCCGGATTATGTAGCCCTAAGGAAATGTATAAACATGTGGTTTTAATAGAAAAACAAATAAAAATAAATGGAGTGTATTCTTTGATACTTAGAAAATCTTTGTTACTTTTAGGGATAGGTTCTGCACAAATAGATTTAATCCTTCCGAAAAATACGTATAAATCTGGTGAATGCATAAACGGATATTTTTTGATTAAGGGTGGTACTCTTGCGCAAAGAATAAGGAGGATTGAATGTGATTTGATCATGGATACTCATTCTACGGGAATGGAAGAGATCCTTAAAACGAGCACCATTTTGTCTTCAAGGGAAATAAATTCAGGGGAAATCAATGAAATTCCTTTCAACTTTTGTCTGCCTATATTGAAGGAGCCATATAAGCGAGGGGTTTCCTATCGTCTTAAAACGAGATTAATCCTTGATAAAGGGATAATAGGCAAGGATGATGACTGGATTTTAATCGATTCTGAATAAACGTGAAAATGGAGGTGGGAACATGAATGTCTTGGAATTTACAGAACGAGCTATGGATTATTTGGAAGAATTTTTAGTATTGAGGCTTTTCATATTGGCTTTACTGCTATTGGCGGTTTATTACATTTTGAATAAACTGGTTGAATGGTTCTTTAAACGATCCAATTTTTTCGACGAAGAAGTCGAAAAAACAATACAGGGGGTTACTCGTTCTTCTCTTAGGTACGGTATTTCCGGGCTTTTCCTTATATATTTGATCGGACAGTTTATCGACCTAAAAGGAATTTTAGCTGGAGCTGGTATTTTAGGCGTCGTGATCGGATTTGCGGCTCAGCAAATGCTTAAGGATATCTTATTAGGATTTGTAAGGCTGTCAGATAACGAATTCCGGGTTGGGAATTTTGTGACCTTTAATGGGACAAGTTCCGGGACGATTGAGGAAATTGGAATCCGGTTCATGCAGATCAGGGAATGGTCAGGAAAATTGCTGACCATCCCACACAGTGAAATCAGGACGATTCAAAATTTTAATAAAGGGAGGATGCGAATCATTGAACGCATTACAGTAAGTTACCAAGAAAACCCTGAAAAGGTAAAACGGCTGTTGGAGGATATATGTATTATCTGTAATGATAAGTATGGTGAAAGCCTTCTACGGCTAGAAGATGGTACACCTGAAGAGGATTTTAGATACATAGGCATTACGGATTTAAACCCGAATCTAAAATATGTTGGATATGAACTATGCATAGTGGGACTTGTGAAACCTGATGATTACTTTGAAACATCGAGAAGCGTAAGGTTTGAAATGATGACTGCTTTGCATGAGCATAAAATTCTAATGCCATCTTCCCATTTGCTTGTACAGGGAAATCCTAATCAAGAACGTTTATTGGAGAACTGAAAAGAAGATTACATTTGCTTGGGATAATCGGTAACAAAGGGCAGAAGCTATATTCAGCGACAGTCCATTGGAGCTTAAGGATATTTAAGGGCTTTCTTTTAAAGGAAGTCCTTTTTTATATAAGAAAATTGAACAAACTCATCCCGAAAAATAGTTTTATTTTATTAATTTCCCGCTTGATTTATCAGATTAAATAAATTATTATGGAAATAACAAAAAATGGAAGGGTGACCTTTAAACAATGATCATTTAATCCTATTTTTCAAGAAAAAATGCGTGCTTAAAACGAATTTTTTTCTGGATAGGATTAGTCTGTACATTAAAATACAAACAAAGATCATTGTGTTCCTTCGATTAGGGATATTTTGCCTTTTTAAATTTGTATTGTACTGCCTCCTGTCCAGATAATTCACAGGAGGTTTTTATATTGACGAATAACACATCTGAAACATTAAATAATAAGGAACCTAACATTTTTAAAAATCGAGTATTTCGGGCCATTATCTTATCAGGGTTGTTTTTACAAATAGGGATATGGGTACGGAATTTTGCCGTTTTGTTATTCGTCATGGAGAAGACAAATGGAGATGCCTTTGCCATTTCCATGATATCAGTAGCAGAATTCGCACCCATTTTTATTTTTTCATTTATTGGAGGGACGTTTGCTGACCGCTGGAGTCCGAAAAAAACGATGGTTTGGTGTGATATTTTAAGTGCAATATCCGTGTTTGCTGTGCTTATCTCGCTAATCTTCGGCAGTTGGAAAATGGTATTCTTCGCAACTTTAATTTCGGCGATACTTTCTCAATTTTCTCAGCCATCGGGCATGAAGCTATTTAAGATGCATTTGCCAGAAAGTCAAATCCAGACAGGGATGTCCGTTTATCAGACCGTCTTCGCAGTATTTATGGTTTTAGGTCCGATTCTCGGTACATTTGCCTTCCAATCTTTCGGGATAAACATCTCGATTGCGATTACTGGCCTGGCGTTTCTACTTTCAGCTGGCGCACTCGCCTTTCTTCCGAAAGATCGCAAACTGAATGAGGGGACAGCAAAAACAACGTTATGGCAGGAAATGAAAAGCGGTGTGAGCTACGTTTTGCGAAAAAAAGAACTAAGTTTGCTTGGTTTATGTTTTCTGGCAGCTGGACTCGGACTGGGTTTCATTCAGCCACTCTCGATATTCCTTGTTACAGAACAACTGGAATTGCCTAAGGAAAATCTGCAATGGTTATTTATGGTGAATGGGTTTGGTATGATTATAGGTGGAGCCGGTGTAATGATTTTTGCCAAAAAGGTGGCACCTCAAAGATTATTAGCTTTCGGAATGCTTGTGAATGCCATTGGATTGGCGGTTATGGGGCTTTCAACAAATCTTTGGATAACACTTACCGCCGAGTTCTTTAACGGGCTAATGCTTCCTTGTATCCAAATCGGGATCAATACATTGATATTGCAGAGGACCGAGGGCGAATTCATCGGAAGGGTCAATGGAATCTTAAGCCCATTATTCACTGGATCGATGGTGTTGACCATGAGTGCGGCAGGCGTGCTGAAAGAGCAATTTTCACTCGTCGCCATATTCGAAACCGCCGCTTTCTTTTTTATTATAGGAATGTTTTTCATTTTGCCGTTGTACAATCAGAAGGGCGAAACAAAACCTCTGGAAATTCAATCATAAGTATCTTGCGGTGTGCCAACACCCAAATACAGCTATAGCCATAAGAAAAGCAGCCAATTTTGGCTGCTTTTCCTTCTTTTTTCCTCTTACTGTCATTACAACTAACAAATTCTGGATTGACAATTATTTTGGGAGTACTGGTTAATACTAAAAAAATCAGGTGAATAGCTTACATGAAAAAAGGAGAAAAGTTAATGATCCTTAAAGACATATTGAAAGAAGCAATAAACGGGGATTTGCCGAAGGACGTTGAACATATATCCGTCACAGGTGTAACCGATAACTCTAAAGAAATAAAAAAGGGATTCCTTTTTGTTGCCGTAACCGGATATAAGTCCGATGGCCATAATTACATCAATGATGCAATTCGCTTAGGGGCATCAGCTGTGATTGGCAATCGCGATATTAAGGGATTGGAAGTTCCTTATATAAGAGTGGAAAACAGCCGTAAAGCATTAGGGCAAATCGCCAAAAGGTTTTATGGAGATCCCAGCAATCAAAAAATAATGATAGGAATTACGGGCACAAATGGAAAAACCACAACTAGCTATATGCTTCAGCAAATCTTAGAAGAGAATGGGGTAACCTGTTCAGTCATTGGTACGATACAGCATATCATCAATGGAAACAAAGTCGATTCCCATAATACGACTCCAGGTACCATGGAATTGAATTCGTTGCTGGCTGCAAGTAGGGACATGGTTGTCATAATGGAAGTGTCTTCACATGGATTAGCTCAATACCGTTTAGAAGGAATTGAATTTGATTTCTGTGTCTTCACGAATTTGTATCATGACCATCTCGACTTCCATGGTACGATGGAGGATTATTTCCTTGCAAAATTACTGCTTTTTGAAAAATTGAAACCTAATGGCCTTGCGATTATTAATGGAGATGATTTCTGGGGCGGAAAACTACAAGAATACCTATGGGAGAAGAATGTCAGTGCCTTTGTTTTTGGAAAATCCAATCGCTACGATTTAGCCATCACCAATTATAATACTGCAACGAACCCCTTTATTTTATTGAATGAGAATCATGACTTTGTGAAAATTGAGTTACCTTTACCTGGACTTCATAATTTATATAACGCAACAGCTGCGTATTCCGTAGCGAAGATGTTTCCAATTTCAAAAAATGAAATTCTCACTTCACTGAAACGATTTTCCGGTGTGCCAGGAAGGTTTGAAATATATAAGAAAGAATTTGGGCCGACTATAGTCATCGATTATGCACATACTGCAGATGCCATTCATCACATGCTTCAAACTGCCAAAGAGTGCGGGGCCAAAAAGATTTATCATATCTTTGGTTTTCGGGGTGGACGAGATACAACCAAAAGGGCGGAAATGGTTAAAGTATCATCGGAACATAGTGATGTTTCGATTTTAACAATGGATGATCTGAATTCGGAGGGAATTGAGGTGATGGAATCCAATCTAAATAAACTGCTTAGCGATTACTCTGCTGGAAATGGGAAGGTTATTCCTGATCGCACCTTTGCTATCAAGGAGGCGTTACAAGCAGGTAAGGAAGGGGATTGGATTATCATCACAGGTAAAGGAATTGAAATGTATGATCAAAAATTCGGACTGCCTACCATTTCTGACAAAGAAACGGTATTATATCTGCAAAATAAGGACAAAGGGGATTTTATCGGTTATTTTGATCAATAGTTTGATTCTAATGAATGTTATTATAAAGGACTGATTCGGCGTTAATTTTACCTAGTAAGCCATAGGTTATTATATGGTGATTATTAACATTGTAACATTTGACGATTTCAGGTATCATAACAATACAAGCTGCACTGTTCGTAATGATAATAAAGTTTTAACCTTTAAGCTGTAATAGGGAGTTTTATATTGAAACAGGAATGTTATGCCTCGTCACTGACTTGGACAACAGGATTTTTTCTGCAAACACCCACTTTGAGGAGTGGTGGTTTAAAACTTTCTTACTGAATACGGCAATCGCGGCTTATATCTTAAAATGTTGAAGCCGGTCTCGGTCTGAGGCCGGTTTTTTGCTTGTATGTACTTGCTTTGCAGTCTGAAAATCTCCAGACCATTTTGTTCTATCAGCTTAAAAAGTCCAGTTTTGATTCCATTGGCTAATTACATGTTTTGTAATACATTCACTCTTGTTTTGTATACCGGTTGGCATAACTTGAAGCGACGAAAGCATCGGGTTTGATTTTTGGTTGCACCCCCATGGATTCCATCCTGGCTACCATTTCTTTTACAAACTCACTAGTTTTGTTTCGCTTTCCAATCCCGATATCAATGTGCCCTTCCATTGTGAACGTTGCCCCTTGATATACAGCAGGCAGGACTATATCGATTAACTGATTTTTTCTTTCTTCCGTAAACAGCGATACGATTTCCTCTGTTAACGACAACTCTTGAGAAATACGTTCATGTAAATGCAGCATCCTTCTAGGGATCATCACTTTTCTTATACAACCCCATACACCATTTCCGACCTGCCGTATCACGATACCTGTAATAAAGACCGTATGTTTTTTATGTACTTGCGAATCTGTCCCGACCATTAATTGATAGTTACCGGAAGGATTTAATTCCATAAACTCAACAATATGAACGAATACCTCTTCAAATGACATATTTTTTTTCTGAAGGTTTTGAAACGGGATGTTCTGAAATGGATATTGCTTCATATTATTGCACCCAACCTTTCCCCGGATATAATCAAATTAATAAATATCTCATGGCCGTTCATAACACATCATATGAAGGAGGTCCTTGTTTCGTGCCGTGGGAAGAACCCGCAAGAAGAGGCAGTCATCATTTAAAGGTGTTCTCGCTGAATAGATATCACCTCAAGTTTTATTCCTTCTATTTTAAACAAAAAAGACTGTAGGCAAAAGAAGTTCTATTTTAATGTTAGGCTCTTTTCGTAAAGATTGTTGTTTTTAAAACGAAACTATTTAAGGTTGATTGGAGCGGAAGTGTGAGACTCCTGCGGGAGCAGCGGGACAGGTGAGACCCCACAGGCGTTTACGCCGAGGAGGCTCACCGCCCGCCCCGCGGAAAGCGAGCATCTGGAGGGGAAATCAACCACACCGCACTACTTGGTAAATAGCAACAAAGTATGTGAAAACAGCCTAATGTTAAAAAGAAGTTGATTGAAGCGGATGTTCGAGACCCTGCAGGTGCAATGGCGCCGCGGCCCCGGACCGCCCGCGGAAAGAGAGTGCCTGGAGTGGAAATTAACGGACAAATATTAAAACTGTAAACGAACTAATTATTGTCAGGTTTATCTACAGTCTGGAAGAGAAGCTTAAGCATTAGGCTTCTCTATTTTTTTATGGAGAATCTTCCAAAATGGTATGGGTGTTATCTTTTTGAATTTCTCCTGCCATATCTGAAAAGTTAAACAAGCTTGTAATTTTACATCACCTAAGTAAACCACAATATCGTTCGATTTATATAAGAAAAAGGAAATGAATTTATTAAATTTTGTCCAATAACTACTTTAAAGGATTCACATTTAATAACTTATAAAAAAGTGTGTGATGTTTTCTTACATAAACAAAGAAATCTTACTTATATAAGAGTAAAATAAACGAATATTCAATTAATAAAGTATTGGAGAGATGAAAAATGAAAATATCTGAATTGAAAAAAAGCGGTCATGCTCCGTCATTATTAGCTTCATTCCTTTATTTTGATATCAGTTTTATGATTTGGGTATTATTAGGTGCGCTCGGTGTCTATATTACAAAGGATTTCGGACTTTCCCCGGCTGAAAAAGGCTTGATTGTGGCTATTCCGATTTTGGGAGGCTCGTTTTTTCGAATCGTCCTTGGTTTTTTGACTGATCGCATCGGCCCGCGGAAAACCGCGATCGGCGGGATGCTTGTTACGATGATTCCGCTTTTTTGGGGATGGTTATTCGGAGAAAGTTTAGCAGAGCTTTATTTAATTGGAATTTTGCTAGGAGTGGCAGGTGCAAGTTTTGCTGCAGCACTTCCGATGGCTAGTCGCTGGTATCCCCCGCATTTGCAGGGTCTTGCGATGGGCATTGCAGGTGCCGGAAACAGCGGAACTCTTTTTGCGACATTGTTCGGGCCCCGTATTGCTGAATCTCTTGGCTGGCATAATGTTATGGGATTAGCTTTGATTCCTTTAACCATCGTGTTTATCATTTATATTTTCATCGCAAAAGACGCGCCATCTCAACCGCCGGCAAAACCACTTAAGGAATATTTCAACGTATTTAAAATAACGGACACTTGGTATTTCTGCATTCTTTACAGTGTGACTTTTGGGGGCTTTGTTGGGTTTACTAGCTTTTTAAGCATCTTTTTTGTTGATGAGTATGGGTTAACACGAATAAGGGCAGGGGAATTTGTTACATTATGTGTCATCGCCGGAAGTTTCTTTCGTCCCGTCGGAGGATTTATTGCCGATAAAATAGGTGGAGTTAAACTGCTTATGTTTTTATTTATCGGACTCACAATATGTATGTTTGGAATTAGTTTTCTTTTTTCTCTTACTGCCGTTACGATCCTTCTGTTCATCGGAATGCTATTTCTCGGTATGGGTAACGGAGCTGTCTTTCAGTTAGTTCCACAGCGGTTTTCTAAAGAAATAGGTTTTATCACAGGGATTGTAGGAGCTGCCGGAGGTGTTGGCGGATTCTTGGTTCCAAACATACTAGGTACGTTGAAACAGATTACTGGCACATATGCTACAGGATTTTTAGTATTTTCCGCAGTTGGAATCGTGGCGTTGCTTATCCTGGGCCTAGCCCAGCTTTCATGGAGAAAAACGTGGGTACTCGGAAAGAATTCAGTTAAGATCTAGAACTTTATTTACTTAGTTTGGCTTGTTACAGTACTTGTTTGGGGGGATAAAATGTATAAACAAAAACTGGTTTTAGTAGGGAACGGAATGGCGGGACTACGCTGTGTTGAGTCGATTATAAGTAAGGATCCGACTGCATTTGAGATTACTATTTTCGGAAGTGAACCACACGTTAACTATAACCGAATCTTATTGTCGACTGTGCTTCAAGGCAACACCACTTTTGAAGACATTACAATAAATGACCGAAACTGGTATACGAAGAATAATATCCAATTGTTCACAGGGGAAACGGTTATAAAAATCGATAAAGAGACCAGGAAGATAATAACAGACAAAGAACGGGAAGTTTACTACGATAAGCTGATAATTGCCACAGGTTCTGTTCCGTTTATTCTTCCTGTTACAGGTGTTGATAAAGAAGGCGTCATTGCATTTCGGACGATTGAAGATTGCCAAAAGATGATTGAAACTTCACGCAAACATAAAAAAGCAGTCGTCATCGGAGGAGGTTTGTTAGGTTTAGAAGCAGCGAGAGGGCTGTTAAACCTTGGTATGGAAGTGCATGTCGTTCATATTGCTGACTATTTAATGGAAAGGCAGCTTGATTCAACGGCATCGCTTTTGCTGCAAAAAGAGTTGGAAAACCAGGGAATGAACTTTCTTTTAAAAAAAGAAACACAGGAGTTAATCGGTACCGGGCGTGTAGAGCGCGTCCGTTTTAAAGATGGAACGGAGCTGGAAGCAGATTTAGTCGTAATGGCTGCTGGAGTCAGACCGAATATTCAGTTGGCCAAAGAAAGCGGAATTGATACAAATCGTGCGATTATTGTAAACGACTATTTGGAAACCAGCGTCCCAAATATTTATGCAGTTGGTGAATGTGCTGAACATCAAGGAATTGTTTATGGATTGGTTAAACCTCTATATGAACAAGGTGAAGTGCTGGCAAAGCATATTTGTAAGATGAAATGCAACGGATACCAAGGCTCGGTCCTTTCGACCCAGCTGAAAATATCAGGAGTTGAGTTATTTTCTGTTGGAGATTTCCTTGGTGATGGAACAACGAAATCTATTACAACTTTTGATGAATTGGATAGTGTTTATAAAAAGGTGGTTTTTCAAGGAAGAAAAATCATAGGTGCTGTGCTGTATGGAGATACAAACAACAGCTCAAGATTACTCGATAAGATTTTAAAGCGGGAAGAAGTATCGTCAGAGGAAAAGCGTGATTTGTTCCAATCACCAAGTACGGCTGGGGGATTGATCGCTTCGATGGCAAATCATGAAATCATTTGCCATTGTAATGCTGTTTCAAAGGGGGCAATCATTGAAGCGGTTCAAAATAAGGGATTAACAACAACGGAACAAGTTAAACAATGCACAAAGGCTTCCGGTTCGTGCGGCGGATGTAAGCCGGCAGTGACCGAGCTTTTGAACTATATTCAAAGTAATCTTTCTACTCAGGATGAGAAACAAACTGCATTTTGCTCCTGTACGACATTAACGGAAGATGAAGTCGTGTATAAAATGCAGCTACAAGACGTAACAACTGTCCAAGAAGCGATGGATGTCCTTGAATGGGAAAATACGGAAGGTTGTTCAACTTGCAAGCCTGCACTGAGCTATTATTTAGGAATGATTCATCCAGAGTACGAGATCAGACAGCAAACCCTTTTCATAAACGAAAAAAAGAATGCAACAGTTCAAAGTGATAACCGGTACTCTGTCATCCCGCAAATGTACGGAGGGATGACGAATGCAAAAGACTTGCGAAAAATTGCAAATGTTGCAGATAAATATGATATATCTCAGGTTGCGGTAACAAGTGAACAAAGGATTCATTTAATGGGGGTGAAAAAAGAAGATCTTCCAGGTGTGTGGGCCGATTTAGATATGCCGTTAAGTTCGAAATATGGTAACACCGTTCAAAACGTCAAAACATGTATAGGTGAACATGTTTGCTCTTGTGATAAACAGCAATCACTATTACTTGCTGTAGATCTGGAAAAAAGATTGGAGCAAGTATCAACACCATACCGTATAAAGTTGGGCATATCTGCTTGTTTGCATAACGGTGCAGGATCAACAACGAAAGATATAGGTGTTATGGGCATTGACAGGGGCTGGGAAATATATGTGGGCGGAAGCAGCGGTCGTAATGTACGTGCCGGTGAACTATTATGTGTAGCCGGGACAAATGAAGAAGCAATTGAAATCATCATCGGCTTTATTCAATATTATCGGGAAACTGCCAACTACTTAGAACGGACTTGGCAATGGATTGAACGAGTGGGTTTAATTCATGTTAGAGAAGTATTGTTTGATAGTGAACTTAATCGGCAACTATCTCAACGATTGGAACTGGGTAGATCAGGGAATGAACAAGTGGAACTTTATGATGTAAGACCTAGATAAACGGATAAATGTATGTACCCCATGAAAAAACAAAGAAATCCATGAGTAAAGGGTGAGGAGCCTTGACTGAATTATTATTAAAGTACTTCCGCACGAAGCAACAAGAGGTCCAATCAGAAAAACGATATGATTCACAATGTCCATTTTGCAGCATGCAATGTAAGATGCAGCTGTTGGAACAAACAATAGTGACAAGAAGAAAGTATACGACGGTTGGAAAAGATAATCCAACCTCAGAGGGGCGCTTATGCATTAAAGGAATGAATGCACACCAACACGCTTTGCATAAAGATCGAATTAAATACCCATTATTGAAAAAAAATGGTGAATTCGTTCGGATATCATGGGAGGAAGCATTAAGCCACATTAAGGATAATTTCAGTAAAATTCAAGCGGAAGATGGTGTAAATGCATTATCTGTTTATGGGAGTGCATCCATTTCAAATGAAGAAGCATATTTGCTTGGGAAATTTGCAAGAGTGGCATTAAAAACAAAGTATATAGATTATAATGGCCGTTTGTGCATGTCTGCAGCAGCCTCGGCGGCAAGCCAAACATTTGGTATGGACAGGGGCCTAACCAACAGCTTATCAGAGGTTCCGTTCACAAAGTGCATTATCTTGGCGGGCACGAATATTGCTGAATGCCAGCCGACAATCATGCCGTATTTTGAGAAGGCAAAACAAAATGGAGCATATATTATTGCTGTAGATCCCCGGGAAACAGCAACAACGAAAATGGCCGATTTACATCTAAAAGTAAAACCAGGGATGGATGCCGCCTTGGCAAACGGATTATTGAAAGTGATCATTGAAGAGGATTTTACTGATGAAGCATTTGTCCGCGAACGTGCAAATGGCTACACCGAAGTAAAAGAGTATGTTACATCATTAAAATTAGAGGAAATTGCGGAAATGACAGGGGTTCCTAGCGACCAAATTCAAAAAGCGGCTGTAATGTTCGGTAAAGAAGAATCAGGAATGATTTTTACAGCTAGGGGCGTTGAGCAGCAAACAGATGGTTCAGCTGCCGTCCGGAATTTTCTCAATATTCTTATTGTTACAGGGAAAATCGGCAAAGTGAATTCGGGCTATGGAGCTATTACTGGGCAGGGGAATGGGCAGGGAGCAAGAGAGCATGGCCAAAAGGCAGACCAGCTGCCGGGCTATCGCATGATTGAAAATGAGGAACATAGATTACATATTGCAAGATTATGGGGAATCGATGAGGCTGATTTGCCACGTAAAGGTGTCTCGGCATACGAAATGATACAGAAGATAAATGAAGGTGAAATTACCGGCATGTTTTTAATGTGTTCCAATCCGATTGTTTCCAATCCAAATGCTAACTTTGTCAAAAAGGCTTTGAAAAAATTAAAGTTTCTTGTCGCGGTAGACATGTTCGTTTCTGAAACTGCTAGATTGGCTGATTTGATTTTACCTACTTCGTCTTACTTAGAGGATGAAGGAACGATGACGAATTTAGAAGGACGGGTAACGTTGCGGGAAGCAAGTTTTCCATCACCTGGGGAAGTGAAGCATGATTGGCAAATCATTTGTGATATAGCAAAAGCTCTTGGAAAAGGGGAGTATTTTCCCTTTCAATCCGCAAATGAGATTTTTGAAGAACTAAGAGTGGCAAGCCGCGGGGGAACCGCTGATTATTATGGTATAACGTATGATCGATTAAGAAAAGAAGGAGGCATTTTGTGGCCATGCCCAACCATTGACCATAAAGGGACAAAAAGGTTATTCGAAACGTCTTTTGCCCACCCGGATGGAAAGGCGGCCATGGTTGTGGTTAATAATGTGCCTCTTGTTCCAAAAGAACAGCCATGTACGGATTTTCCACTTTATTTAACAACAGGAAGAATCATGTCACATTATTTAACAGGAGTACAAACGAGAAAAAGCTCATCATTAGCTGCAAGAAATTTTGAATCATATATGGAAATCCATCCGGAAACAGCAAAGAAATATCATATTCCAGACAATACTTTGGTGAAAATTGAATCAAGACGCGGAGGTATTGTTGTAAGAAGCAAATGGTCAGCAACCATTCGCCATGATACTGTATTCGTTCCTTTTCATTGGGCAGACTCCCAAAATGTCAATCGCCTCGTTTCACAGGATTTAGACCCGACATGCAAAATGCCTGGCTTTAAGGTCAGTGCTGTAAAAGTACATCCTATATTAGAGTTAACGTCTCATTAAGGGGAGGTTTACTTCCCGTTCATCATAATTTTTTTTGGTTTAATCATAATCGAATACTGGAGCCTTATCACACAGTATTCCATATCAAATGGGAGTTTACATGACTAAACAACAAAAGGGGATAAAGGATGGAAAAAGGTAAGGTCTATATTGTTGGTGCCGGACCTGGTGATCCGGACTTAATTACTGTCAAGGCAATCAAATGCATCGCGGAAGCGGATGTCATCTTGTATGATCGATTGGTAAATCGTGAATTGCTTTTATACGGTAAAACTGAAGCTGAATACGTTTATTGCGGTAAAGCGCCTGGTATACATTGTGTCCCTCAAGAGGACATTCATCAATTGTTAATAAGTAAATCAATGGAGAGAAAAACGATTGTTCGTCTAAAAGGGGGAGATCCTTTCATCTTTGGTCGTGGCGGTGAGGAAGCTGAAGTGCTAGCAAAGCACGGAATTCAATTTGAAATAGTTCCTGGAATCACTTCTGGAATCGCTGCGCCAGCTTATGCTGGAATTCCCCTGACTCACAGGGAATGGGGGAGTTCCTTCGCAATTGTCACAGGACACTGCGCGACCGGCAAACCTGATAACATCAACTGGCATCATTTGACACATGGTGTTGACACCATTGTTATTTATATGGGAATGAAAAACCTTCCTTATATCTGTAAACAATTACGCTCCTGCGGAATGAAGCCTGAAACTGCCATTGCAGTCATCGAACAAGGAACGACCGGTTATCAACGAACTATTACAGGAACAATCGATTCAATAGTGGCGATTATTAGAAGGGAGCAGGTTGCCAATCCCGCCATGATTGTGATAGGAGAAGTCGTGAATTTATCGGAGAAATTATCATGGTTTTCAGAGAAGACAAAGGATAAGGAGTTCGCTTAGAAAAGGAATGATTAGCTAGAAAACTTTCACTGTAATGAAAATGGAAAACTGGACATGAAAGTCATCATGTCCAGTTTAACAATGTTAACAGCAATTATAAAAAGGGAAGTGGAAATTTTGTCACGACTGAAATATGACATTGAAAGGCTAATAATTCCGGGTACATGGCGAAAATCAATTACGCAGGCCAAAGTGTGCATTTAATTGGCCCTGCAGCATTTTTTTTCGCATTTTTTCCTGTTCAATTTTTCTGTTCTCTTTTAACTTTTCCTGTCTAATTTCATTGGTTTGCACCCCATCCTCTATTTTATCAGCGATTTCCACTAATGCCTTGACGTCGGAAAAAGAGTATTTACGATTACCACCCTTAGACCTTTCGGGAAAAACTAGTTTTCTTTCTTCATAATACCGAATTTGTCTATCGGATAGTCCTGTTAATTCTCTGACCACTCCTATTGAAATTACTTTTCTGTCTATATAAGATTCTTTTTCCTGGACGATGAAAATCACCTCATTTTTGATTTATGCTGGATCAATAAGGATATTATATCCTAATTTTCTGAATATTTGTAACAAAAACTAACATTAATTATTAATTTTTAAAAATCATGTAAGATTATATAACACACTTGTTGTTATAAAAAGTGACCTCTCCTATAATCAAATACATAATCCTTTCAAAAAAATCTTACTGGAGGACAAAAAATGGCTAAGCAGAAATTGGCGCTCATTGGGAATGGTATGGCTGGAGTAAGATGTATAGAAGAAATTTTGAAAATTCAACCAGAAGGGTTTGAGGTGACTGTCTTCGGAAGTGAGCCACATCCGAATTATGATCGAATCCAACTATCGAATGTATTGCAAGGTGCTACGACGATAGATGATATTACAATAAATGATTGGAACTGGTATAAAGAGAACAATATTACACTTTTTTCAGGGGAAACGGTCACGAACATTGACACCACAAAGCAAATCATTTACTCAGACACTAATCGTGAAGTCGAATATGATCAATTAATTTTAGCTACCGGATCAATCCCTTTCATTCTACCGATAAAGGGGGCTGATAAAAAAGGAGTGACAGCCTTTCGAAATATTGAAGATTGCGAAAAGATGATTGAATATTCAAAAAGTAATAAAAAGGCTGCAGTCATTGGTGGAGGATTATTGGGGCTTGAAGCAGCAAGAGGGCTTTTGAATCTAGGTATGCAGGTAGATGTAATTCACCTTTCGGAATATTTGATGGATAGGCAGTTAGATCCAGCAGCAGGAAAAATGCTGCAAAGGGAACTTGAAAGCCAGGGAATGAATTTTTATCTTGGGAAACAAACTCAGGAGGTTTTAGGTGAAATTGACGTCAAAGGATTACGCTTTAGTGATGGCGAGGAAATCAGCGCTGATTTAGTGGTCATGGCAGTCGGGATTAAGCCAAATGTTGCAATGGCCCAAAATTCCGGCATCCCAGTCAATCGAGGAATTATCGTGAATGATTATTTGGAGACAAGGATCCCGAATATTTTTGCGGTTGGTGAATGCGCGGAACACCGTGAGATGGTGTATGGTTTGGTCGCTCCCCTATATGAACAGGGCAAAGTTTTAGCCAAAAGGATTTGCGGGCTGGAAGGAAAAACTTACGAGGGTTCAGTGCTGTCTACTAAGTTGAAAATATCTGGTGTTGATGTATTTTCGGCTGGAGAAATTTTCGAGGATGAACAAGCCAAATCAATCAAGGAATTTAATGAATGGAATGGAACTTACAAAAAAGTAATGATTCGAAATGGAAAAATTTCTGGTGCGGTATTATTCGGGGATACAAAAGAAAGCAATACCCTATTGAGCTTGATCAATAAAAATGCCGACGTTTCCGAATATTTAAATGCTGGAGCAAGTGAAACCAGTGTTAGTCTTGTCACGTCGATGTCACATGAAGAAATCATCTGTGGTTGTAATGGTGTAACGAAGGGTGATATTGTGACGGCTATCGAATCTAATGGTTTAACAAGCATTGAGGAAGTAAAAGGCTGCACAAGTGCTTCGAGATCATGCGGGGGTTGTAAACCGTTAGTCGGTGATATTCTCGAGCTGACATTAGGGGCTGATTTCAGTAAGTCAAACCAAAAGGAATCCATATGTACGTGCACCACTTTATCAAGAGATGAGGTTGTTGCTGAAATACGCGAAAAAAACCTGACCCATACTCGGGAAGTCATGAATGTTCTCGGCTGGAATACAAGTGATGGATGCTCGAAGTGTAAACCAGCATTGAACTATTACTTAGGCATGATCCATCCTGTTGAATATGAAGATGAAAAAGAATCCCGCTATGTCAATGAAAGGCTACATGCAAATATTCAAAAGGATGGTACATTTTCCGTTGTGCCAAGAATGTATGGCGGTGTCACTAATCCCGAGCAATTACGGAAAATAGCAAATGTTGCCGATAAGTATAATGTTAAGTTACTTAAGGTTACAGGCGGTCAAAGAATAGATATGTTCGGCGTTGAAAAAGAAGACCTGCCAAGCGTATGGGCCGACCTGGATATGCCTTCTGGATATGCGTATGGAAAAACGCTTCGAACTGTGAAAACATGTGTCGGTGAAAACTTTTGCCGCTTTGGCACACAAGATTCAATTGGGCTGGGCATTGCCCTGGAAAAGAAATTTGAACGTGTAGGCACACCGCATAAGGTGAAGATGGCTGTGTCGGCATGTCCTCGTAATTGTGCTGAATCCGGTATCAAAGATCTTGGTGTTGTCGGTGTTGACGGTGCTTGGGAAATTTATATTGGCGGCAACGGCGGTACCCATTTACGAGCTGCTGAATTATTTTGTAAAGTGAAAACAAGTGATGAGGTAATTGAAATAACTGGTGCATACATCCAACATTATCGAGAGACTGCCAATTATTTAGAGAGAACGTCTGTCTGGGTTGAGCGTGTAGGGTTCGATACCATTAAGGCGATTATTGACGATAAGCAAAAAAGGATGGAGCTTAACCGACGCTTGGATGAGGCCTTATCCGTATTGCAAGAACCGTGGAAAGAAATCATTGAGAGCGATGCGATCCAAACCGGTTTATTTCAAAAAGTGAAAATTCCGGCTATATCAAATAAATGAATATGGGGGAAGCCTAAATGGGGAATGCGCTTCAAAAGATAAAGGTTTCAACAGTAAATGGGATGCCAAAAAACCTGGGGAAAACAGTAACCATAGGCTCTCATGAAATTGCTCTTTTTCATTTAGCAAATGGTGAATTCCGGGCTATTGAAAATCGTTGCCCACATAAAGGTGGAGTTCTTGTGGAAGGCATCGTGAGTGGTGATCACGTATTTTGCCCGATGCATGATTGGAAAATCAGTGTCAAGAATGGAGAAGTCCAAAAACCTGATAATGGATGCGTAAAGACATTTAATGTTGAAATAGAAGATGGTAATGTTTATATAGTTTTATAAAGATATAGATGACCCGCTGCTCTGGATAGTCTCTTAGACTATCCATTTTTTCTTTATGGAGCTTTGAACTAAATTCCTCTGATGAAATAATTGATAAATATTTCCAAAACAAATATAATTTTTAGTAAAGCAATGACTTAAAAAAACAAAAAGAATGTAAGCGGTTTCGGTAATGAACTGAAGTTTAAACAAATAAAGTTAAAGGGGAAAGGTTGGCGTTTTATGAATAAATTATCTGTTGGTGTTTTTACCTTTATGCTGTATTTTGTTCCTTTATCAAATACACCTGGATTAGCAGAAGTAAAACCAGATTACAAGCTTTATGTGATGGCCCCATTGGGTGAAATAACAGATTGGGAGGCATTTAAAGCAGAGCTGACCCAGTTGAAGGAAAATGGAGTATATGCAATAACGACAGATATCTGGTGGGGATTAGTCGAGAGTAAAAAAGATAATCAGTTTGATTGGTCCTATTATAAAAAATATGGGGAAACAGTGAAAGCTTCCGGTTTAAAATGGGTGCCCATTTTGTCTACACATCAATGCGGCGGTAATGTGGGGGATGATTGCAACTATCCCATCCCTAGTTGGCTCTGGAAAAAAGACACTGCCGAAAACATGGCATTCAAGAGTGAAAGTGGTTTCTGGAATAAGGAAGTTCTTGCTCCTTGGTGGGAAGGGACAGCCGATCAGTACAATGAATTGTACAAATCCTTTGCAGAGAACTTTGCTGATAAGAAGGATTTAATAGCAAAAATATATCTAAGTGCAGGACCGGCAGGGGAATTAAGATATCCCTCCTACCAGAATGCCGATGGCTGGGATTATCCTGAGAGGGGACAGCTTCAAGTTTATACAGAAGGAGCAAAACGGGATTTCAGGCTTACCATGAGAGAAAAATATTCCACGATAAAAAAATTAAATGCTGCTTGGGGCAAAACGTATAAAAACTGGAATGAGATTCAGCCACCAGGAAATGGGGATGAATTTTTCACCAGGGGCGGAGCAATCGATACTAAATTTGGATACGATTTTATGCAGTGGTATCAAGGAGCACTCGAAAAGCATCTTGCAAAAATCTCGAAGTTTGCACATAAACATTTTGATGAAGTCTTTGGCGTGCCAATTGGAGCTAAAATCTCAGGAGTCCATTGGAAAATGAATGATCCAGTACTGCCGCATTCGGCAGAGTATAGTGCCGGGTATTATAACTATTCCCAATTATTGAATCAATTTAAGAAATCAAATATGGCCCTCACGTTCACCTGCCTGGAAATGGGAGATCAAGACGCACATACTGCACCGTCCTATAGCGCTCCCAAGACTTTGGTGACCCATATTGCCTCTTTAGCTAATGAAAAAGGAATTTCTTTAAACGGGGAAAACGCACTCCCTCTGATCAATAATGAATGGGGCTTTGACAATGTAGCAGAAATGGTTTTTAACCATGGTTTTGAGGGATTTACCTTGTTAAGGATGTCTTATTTATTCGACAATGAAGGAAATCCAACAAATGAGTTTAGGATGATGGCTGATAAATTGGAAGGCCAGTCGATTCCAGTTACATTCACAGTTGAAAATGTACCTGCCACACAGGGAGTTTACTTAATTGGGGACAGAGGGGAAATCGGCAGATGGAATCCTGAAGATTACGAATATAAACTCACTCAAAGTACAGAAGGCAGCTGGAGTGGAACATTTCGTTTAGCTGCTGATCGATTCTACGAATTCAAGTTCATCCTCAAAGATGAAAATGGCAATATTACTTGGCAAGATGGGGATAATAATAGTTATAAAACTCCTTTGAATGGAGAAGGAAACTATAAAACTTCATGGTAAATGGAGAAATGGTTTTGCAAGCTTAATGGTTTCTATCAAAGCATTTAAAACCCTCAAAAAACATTCCAGGTGATTTCAGAAATCCGCTCCCTTTCCGCCGACTGTTTGACAAGCCACATCAAAGCAAGCGTCTGTGGGTTCTCGGCTAGCGAGTTTTATGGCAGGAGTGTCGCAAATTTCTTCAATCTATTCAGGGGTTCATCCATATATTTTTAACTAAAAATACAAGAAGGATAACTAAGTTTACCTATAGAACATGGTTGCGCGAGCTTTTCGAACCTCCTTTTAATAAAAGTGTTTCAATCTAAAATATACAAAGTCGATTGGAGCGGTGTTCGAGACTCCTGCGGGAATGGCGCGTCCGGAGGCGTACTGGACGCAAGGAAAGCGAGTGCCTGAAGGCAACGTTCAAATTTTACAGCATGACTAACTTAGTAGGATTTGTGGGAAGAATATAAGGTATGGAAAGTTATCACAAGTTAGAGTATAGAAAATCCAGAAGCCAAGTGTTTCTTACTGACCCCATTGGGGAAATTTTTTTAATACTTAAATGATCTACATTTACATTAAATAAAAATACGGACTATGTTTAGAACAAAACAACAAGAAAGGGAGGAATTGATATATGAAGACAATGATTACATGGACAGGGGAAATGGCCTTTTCTGGCACAACTCCGTCGGGACATGAAATAAAGATGGATGCTGCCGAAGAAGCAGGTGGTAAAAATAGTGGAGCAAGACCCACAGAATTACTTTTACACTCTCTTGCCGGATGTACAGGAATTGATATAGTAATGATTCTAAAGAAAATG
Organism: Peribacillus sp. NPDC096448; assembly: GCF_044762675.1. Taxonomy (NCBI): domain Bacteria; kingdom Bacillati; phylum Bacillota; class Bacilli; order Caryophanales; family Bacillaceae; genus Peribacillus; species Peribacillus sp. NPDC096448. The sequence goes on from NZ_JBIWEU010000002.1 coordinate 482,652, forward strand.
CGATTTGAAACAAATGCCTTTCAAATAGAAATAGAAGGGGCAAGGTCTGATAATCATCCTAAACGGTTTACCGATTTTCATATCCACTATTTATTGGAGGGAGATCTACCTGAAGATAAAGTGGTCCGTGCAATTCATTTATCCAAAAATACGTACTGTTCAGTGTATCACTCATTAAATGCCAACATTAAAATCAGCTATTCAATAAATGGTGTTAAAGGAAAACAAGACTTATAATGTGTAATTTAAGGGACTATCATTTAACAGAAAGTTTTTTTACACCCATATAAGAAAAACAGCCTCCATTTTTGTATGAAAATATCTTAGTAAAAAGCCATGCTAAAATAAACCCTCCATATTCACACTTTTTTTGAAGGGCGTAAATGTACTATGTCGTTAT